>CAIRZD010000130.1 GCA_903882965.1 uncultured Bacteroidota bacterium | reverse complement strand
TCAGCAGCGAAACCAAGCTGGTTTCCTACAAAGTAATGGCCGGACCTAATGATACTGCACGCGTACAGATCAACGATAAGAACTATACCCCTCAGGAAATTTCAGCAATGATCCTTCAGAAAATGAAGAAGACTGCAGAAGATTTTCTGGGCTATGAAGTAAAGGAAGCGGTTATCACCGTACCTGCTTACTTTAATGATGCACAACGTCAGGCTACCAAAGAAGCCGGTGAGATCGCTGGCCTTAATGTTCGCCGTATCATCAACGAGCCTACAGCCGCAGCACTCGCTTATGGTCTCGACAAGCAGCACAAAGACAGCAAAATAGCCGTATTCGACCTTGGTGGTGGTACATTCGATGTATCAGTACTCGAGTTGGGAGATGGTGTATTCGAAGTAAAATCTACCAACGGTGATACGCATCTTGGTGGTGACGACTTTGATAAAGTTGTCATGGACTGGCTCGCCGAAGAGTTCAAGAAAGACGAGAACATGGAGCTCCGCAAGGATCCTATGGCTTGGCAGCGCTTGAAGGAAGCAGCAGAAAAAGCTAAAATAGAGCTGTCATCTTCGCAGGAAACAGAAATTAACCTGCCTTATATCACCGCTATCGATGGCGCACCAAAACACCTGGTACGCAAGCTAAGCCGCGCTAAGTTCGAACAGCTTTCAGATAAGCTCGTTGAGCGTACATTGGAGCCATGCCGCAAAGCATTGAAAGATGCAGGCATTACCGCTGCCGAAATTGATGAAGTGATATTAGTAGGTGGTTCTACCCGTATACCCAAAGTACAGGAAGTAGTAGAAAAATTCTTTGGCAAAAAACCGCACAAGGGTGTTAACCCTGATGAAGTGGTAGCTATTGGCGCAGCTATACAGGGCGGTGTACTCACCGGCGATGTAAAAGATGTATTGCTCCTTGACGTTACCCCGCTATCACTCGGTATAGAAACTATGGGTGGTGTTATGACACGCCTTATCGAATCAAACACTACTATACCTACCAAGAAAAGCGAAACATTCTCTACTGCCAGCGACAGCCAGCCTAGCGTAGAAATAAACGTATTGCAAGGTGAGCGCCCTATGGCTAAAGACAATAAGAACCTTGGCCGTTTCATACTCGATGGTATACCTCCAGCTCCGCGTGGAGTACCGCAGGTAGAAGTTATCTTTGATATTGATGCAAACGGTATGTTGCATGTAACTGCCAAAGATAAAGGAACCGGCAAGTCACAGAACATACGCATAGAAGCTGGTAGCGGCCTCAATAAAGAAGAAGTAGAACGCATGAAGAATGAGGCTAAAGCCAATGAAGAAGAAGATAAGAAAGTGCGTGAGCGTGTAGAAAAACTCAATAAAGCTGATGGTCTTCTTTTCAATACAGAAAAACAACTGAAAGAATACGGCGACAAGATCCCTGCTGAAAAAAGAGCAGCAATAGACGAGGCTATGGCTAAGTTGAAGACTGCCCATAAGGCAGAAGATCTCGCAGGTATTGATACAGCTGAAGAAGAACTGAACAAAGCATGGATGGCAGCCAGCGAAGAAATGTACAAGGCAGGCCAGCAGCCTCCTACAGACGGAGCACCACACGATGGCCAGCAACACCAAACCGCCGGCAACGAAGGCAATGTAGCTGATGCTGAATATGAAGAAGTGAAGTAATCATTTTAAAACATAAATAAAAAAACGGCTGGTAAATACCAGCCGTTTTTTTATTTACTCTCGAGTTGCTTTATACACTTCATCATATCTATACCCTTCAGCAACACACCACTGAAAAGATCACCTTTCTTTTCTATCCGCTTTATAATATTGTTCATCGTAAAATCAGAGGGATGAAGACCCTTCTTTACCTCCTTCCAATCAAGCGGGGTACTTACCGTAGCTCCCGCTTTTGGCCTCAAACTATATGCACAAGCCAATGTCTGCCCCTTCCGGTTTTGCAGATAGTCTATATAAATGTGCTTTTTACCCCGCTTACTTAATGTACGTTCCAGGCTGGTGAAATCAGGTAACTGCTCCTGTGTCATAATGGCGATTGTATTTGCAAAGTTTTTGGCTTGCTCATAAGTATATTTAGCTCCGAGCGGCACATAGATATGAATACCTGTAGCGCCTGATGTTTTAGGAAATGATGCAGCACCGGCTTTGTCAAGAAGTTCTTTTATAACATTTGCGGTCTCAATTACCTGCTCAAAAGTATTCTGCTCAGACGGGTCTATATCCATCACAAAATAGTCAGGCTTATCAAGCGTATCAAGTCTCGAATTCCATGGGTTCATTTCTATACATCCAAGGTTGGCAAGATATAGCAGCGTAGGTTTATCATTGCATATTATGTAATTGATATCCTTCTCCGCACTTTCCGAATGTAGTGGCACATGCTTCACCCATTCCGGTGCGTTTAATCCTGCGTCCTTTTGAAAAAATCCTTTGTCTGCAAGCCCATTAGGCATTCGCAATAATGACTCCGGCCGCTCTTTCATATACTTAATGATGTGAGGATATACTTTATTATAGTAGTCTATCACATCCCCTTTAGTATAACCCTCATCAGGCCAGAATATCTTATCAAGATGAGAGAATGCCATTTTAATGCCGTTTATACTTTTTGTAGTTTCCATGCTTCTGGCTTTACTTTTTAAGGCTTTTTTTATTAGTGCCTTTTTTTGCTATTCCGCACTTCTTCATGTACTTCCTGCGCTTCTTTGTCTATGCGTAGGCCCATAAATACAGGATGCCTTCTGTGTCCATCCTGGGTGATCTCAGAATACTTCAGATTACATACCAGTTTTGGCTTTACCCATGTTACCGGTGCATTGACTTGCACTTCAGTATCAAATGGGGTATTTGTAGTTTTTAACGGTTGTAATTTTTGATAAACTTCCTTGAGTGTGTTGTGATTAAATCCCGTTCCGGTATGCCCTATATAGATGAGCTTGCCCTTTTTATACAATCCCAGTACAAGTGCGCCAAAATATTTCCGGCTCCCTGAAGGTGCAGTATAGCCTGCTATCACCGCTTCTTCAATCACTATATTCTTTACTTTCAGCCAGTCGGCAGAGCGATAACCTTCTTTGTATGAACCTTCAGCGCGTTTTGCGATCATCCCTTCCAGCCCTTTCTTTTTCACTGCCTTGAAAAAATCTTTACCACGCTCCTCCACATGATCACTATACTTTATCACATCGCTTTTGGGTAATATAGATCTTAATATTTTTTTCCTTTCTGTCAGTGGCTTATCTTCTATAGATTTGCCATTAACTGAAAGACAGTCAAACACATAGTAGCAAATAGGTACATCTCCATTTTGTTCATACTGCTGTATCAATTGAAATGCAGGCTTTCCTCTGGCGTCAAGCGCTACGATCTCTCCATCAATTATTGCTTCTTTTTTTATTTTACTTAGCTCCTCATATATTAAAGGGTAGTCGGCTTCAAATGATAATCCATTCCGCGAATAAAGCCTCGTTGCATTTTTCCCTATTTCTGCAATCGCCCGGTATCCATCCCACTTGATCTCATATATCCAATCAGGGTCGTTAAAAGGAGCATCGTGCAGCCTGGCCAGCATAGGCTTTATATAATCTTTAAATTTAGGGTTATTGCTGTTACGTAGTATTTTAGAATTCGATTTTGGCTCAACAGGTTCCGCAGGTTTCTTAAGCAGTACCGGTTTTACTTTTTTTTTACGCTTACCTCATTACGTTTGGCAGTATACGCAAGAGAGCTCTTCTTGGCATAGTCTTCACTACTATAATCTTCTTCGGTAGCGTATTTGTCTTTATGCTTTATGAGCAACCATGTCTTCGCATCCTTTTTCATGTGCACCAGTGCAAACTCTCCTTTCAAATGTTTGCCATGCATCCTGAATTTTATACTTCCTGCATCCAGGTTTTGAGCAAATTTACGGGCTGTTATCACCGCACCATTATCATCTACAGGTTCGTAAGTACCATGATCCCATATATCAACATGCCCTGCTCCGTAATTGCCTGCAGGTATATCCCCTTCAAATGTAGCATAGCTTATGGGGTGGTCTTCTACCATCATAGCCAATCGTTTATCCTTCGGATTTAGTGATGGCCCTTTAGGCACGGCCCAACTTTTCAAAGCGCCTTCTAACTCAAGCCTGAAGTCATAATGTAAATGACTGGCATGATGCCGTTGTACCACAAATATCAGCTTGCCGGGTTTGCTGCCCTGCTTCCCGGAAGGCTCCGGCGTATCATTGAAGCTTCTTTTGCTGTTATACTTTACAAGGCTCATTATGATGCTTTTTTCCTGGTTCCAGTATCAAGACTTGCTTTTAACTGCTCCATCAGGTCCTTACTCTTATTGTGTATAATTTTGAATTTAGGTGCTGTTATCTTTTTCCCTTTTGCCTTAGCTTTAATGATCTTCATAAGATCTTCGTCGTATGTATCCTTATACTTCGATATCGAAAATTTCTTAGGCGTCAATTGGTTAATGAGCGAATGAGCCATTTTTAGCTCGGCGGGTTTTACAGTTATATTTTTGGGTATTCCCAAGTCTTCGTAACTACGTATTTCTTCTGCAAACCTGATCTTCTGCAATAGTATCACATCATCCTGGGGCTTAAGTATACATAGGCTTTCTTTATTGCGCAGCACAAACTGGCCTATAGCAATTTTACCACTTTGCTTTAGTGCTTCCCGTAATAGTACATAGGCTCTCTCACCACCTTTTGTAGGAGAAAGATAATATGGTGTGTCATAAAAAGTAGTATTAATTTCTTCTGCTTTTACAAAATCATTAATATCAATCATCTTGCTTTTCTGTGGACTAACTTTTTCAAAATCTGCATCAGTTAGTACTACATACCCATCATTATATTTATAGCCTTTTACAATATTTGCCCAGGGAACTTCTTTTCCTGTTTTTGCATTAATACGGGCATAATGAATGTTTGCATGACCATTCTTATCCAGCATATCCAGATCTAGCGAGCTTTCCTGTGTTGCGCTATATAACTTCACAGGAATGTTTACCAGCCCAAAACCTATCGCCCCACTCCATATTGCATGCATAAAAGTGCTTTTTGTAAATACCTACAAAAAAAGCATGCCTATAAAGTTAAACTCTGTGTTTTTTATTGTGAATTTGCGCCAATATTTAATTTCAAGACCACATCCTTCACTTTATCTCTTATCATATCCCTCACTTCTCTGAATTCAACATCATCCATATTCCTTGGGTCAGGTATATTCCAGTCATCCCGGTGTCTTGCGCGTACCAATGGGCAGGCATCCCCGCAGCCCATTGTTATCGCATAGTCAAACAGTACATCCGGCAAATCATCCAGCGACTTTGATTCGTGTACAGAAAGGTCATATCCCAGTTCTTTCATCGCAGCAATTGCTTTAGGATTAACTACTCCTGAAGGCCGTGAACCAGCACTGAAGGCCGCTATTTTTTCCCCGCCATATATTTTAGCAAATGCCTGGGCCATCTGGCTGCGGTTACTGTTCTCTATACACACAAAGAGTATGTTCTTCATTGCTATCGTTTTAGAATTTTAAAAACTGGTATTGCTGCTGCAGCTCCAATGACGGGTGCCGTAAGGTATATCCATACATGCTCCAGGTGGCCGCTTACTAATGACGGGCTGAAAGAACGTACAGGGTTCATAGAACCGCCGCTAACAGGGCCGGCAAACATCACCTCCAGTGCCACTACAGCACCAATTGCAATGCCTGCAAACATGCCTTGCTCCTTGCTACCCAAAGCCACATTGAGTATGACCAGCATAAGGAAGAAAGTGAGAATGAACTCCATAACAAGCGATTGCATATCGCTTCCGGAGGGCATATTAGCCCCGAGCATTTCGCTTGCGGGAAACATCAGCCTCAGTGTGAGGCTTGCGAGCAAGCCACCGGCAAACTGGCTGGCTATATACGGGACAAGTTGCTTTACAGGGAAACGACCCGCAATGGTAAATCCAATGCTCACAGCGGGATTAAAATGGGCACCGGATATTTCGCCAAAAGCATAAATCATGCTCATGACGATAAGCCCGCACACAATGGCCATCCCAACGAGTGTAATAACCCCATTGAACTGCTGGTTGATGGTAGCTGCCCCAGTGCAGGCAAAAACAACCGCGTATGTACCTAAGAATTCGGCTAAGAGTTTCTTCATCATAAAAGTGGTTAATTACAACAGCCCGGCTCACAACAAGCTTCCGGCTTTTTTGCAAATGCAGTGATGCTGTATATACCTAATGCACTGTTTTTAAATAAATTAATTTCTTCGGTTGATAAATATGTGGTAAGAATATCATCAGGTATTACTATCGCTTTTTCTTTCTGAATAACAATATCCTTAAAGCCATTGCTTTTTACCAAGCTCATATATTCGTCTTTTTGTATGGCGCCAGATATACAACCTGCATACATTTCAGCTGCGCTCTTTAATTTATCAGGCAAATTTCCAACCAGTACCACATCCGATATACTGAAATGGCCGCCCGGTTTTAACACCCGGAATATCTCTTTGAATACATTGTTTTTATTGGGCACAAGATTTAATACGCAATTGCTCACCACCACATCAGCTACATTAGCTGTAACAGGCATCTTCTCAATATCTCCATATCTAAACTCTACATTATTGAAACCCAGTTTTTCTGCGTTTGTTCTGGCCTTGCTGATCATTGCTTCTGTAAAGTCAATACCAACGATCTTGCCGGTTTCTCCGGTCACAGCTCTTGCTATAAAACAGTCATTGCCGGCACCGCTACCAAGATCTATCACTACATCACCTTTCTTTATTTGCGCAAATTCGGTGGGTAATCCGCAGCCGAGCCCGAGGTCTGCATCTGCATTATAGCCTTCGAGTTGGGTATAGTCATCGCTCATGATGTTATATACCTCTGTACTGCAACATCCCGATCCGCAGCAGGAACTCATGTTTGTTTCTTTATCCTGTAAAGCGATCTCGCTGTATTTCTGCTTTACCAGTTCTTTTAATTCTTGTTCGGTTTGCATAGAATGTTTTTTAGCTAGTTATAAAATATTATTAACAACACTCAGGGCTGCAGCCCTTTTTATCAACAGATTTTATTTCCACAAAAAACTCTGAGAACAGCTTTTTATACTTATCCCATACTTTTGGGTCCACACAATAACAAATACTTGTACCTTCTATCGATCCTTGTATCAATCCAATTTGTTTAAGCTCTTTAAGGTGCTGTGATATTGTAGGCTGAGCCAGGCCAAGCTCTTCAACAAGGTCATTACAAATACAACCATTTATTTTTACAAGGTGCTGCAATATTGCTATACGCGCAGGATGCCCTAAAGCTTTTGCTATATTGGCAAGTTCGTTTTGCTTTTTTGTGAATAATTCCGTTTTACTGATTCCCATATCAATCGTTTCATTGCAATATTACGATAAATAATGAAAATAGCAAACCAATTGTAAAAATTTATGAATTGCCCCATGCATTTCATATTTTGTGTAATAATTCATTTGCTTGTCTGCTACCGGTTATAAATTAGAGAGGGGGTTATCATTAAGCCAGGCCACCGCTATCAATATGATAGATATGGTGGGCATAGGGCCGTTTGTGACTATACCCATGATCGTGAGCCTAATGCATGGCCCTGCGAGTATTATCCCGTGGCTCATAGGCGCCCTTCTTGCTTATATGGATGGTATGGTATGGGCAGAACTGGGTGCTAAATGGCCGGAAGCCGGTGGCAGCTATGTATTCCTGCAAAAACTTTTTGGCGAGCGTAAGGGTGGCAGGCTTATGTCTTTCCTGTTCATCTGGCAAACTACACTGCAGGCTCCGCTTGTTATTGCCAGCGGGGCAATTGGTTTCGCTAACTATTTTTCATACCTCATTCCAATCACCGCTATTCAAAAGAAAATGGTAAGCGGCGCACTGGTCATTTTATTGATCACATTACTTTATCGCAACATAAAAAACGTAGGGAAAATATCGGTGGTGCTCTGGTGTATTACCGTTAGCACCATAATCTGGCTGGTTGCATCGGGCATTCCGCATTTTAATGCTGCACAAGCATTCAACATTCACTTTGATGGTTTTAACAGCACCTCACTGATCTATGTAGCTATTGGGCAGGCATCGCTTAAATCAGTTTATTCCTACCTTGGTTATTACAATGTATGTCACCTGGGAGCAGAGATAAAAGATCCTGCTAAAAATATACCAAGAAGTATCTTCATTTCCATTACGGGCATAGCTGTTTTCTACCTTGCTATGCAAACAGTAATCCTGGGTGTACTTCCGTGGGAAACAGTAGCAAAATCGGATTTTGTAGCCAGTATTTATTTCGGGCAGATATACAATCACACTATTGCACAGGTCGCTACCCTGCTCATTCTGGTCATTGCACTTGCTTCTTTATTCTCCGCAATCCTTGGTTATTCACGCATACCATATGCCGCTGCATTAGATGGAAATTTCTTCAGTGTATTCGCAAAGGTCCATCCTAAATATAAGTTCCCACATATCTCCCTACTGGCTGTTGGTGGAGTAGGTTTTGTTTTCAGCCTGTTATTCAAACTTGGCGATGTCATCACCGCTATTCTCACGATGCGCATATTGGTACAATTCGTATCACAGGCCATTGGTGTTATAGCGTGGCATTATAAGAAACCTGATGAAGAGCGTCCGAACAAAATGCCTTTGTTTCCATTACCTGCCATCTTATGCATCATTATCTGGCTGTTCATTTACTCAACCATAGATTATCATTACATATTATCATCCCTTGGCATTGTAGCGCTGGGTGTAATGGCTTACTTCATTTTTATGCGTAAACAACACACAACTACTGTATCACCATAGATCGCATAGATATTGACGCCATATCAAACTGGTCATTGAAGTAAGTGATGTGTTCATTTTTTTGCTGAAGGCCAAGTATATAGAACAGCGGCAATAAATGATCATAACTCGGGTGAGCCATAGTAGCAGTATTGCCTAGTATTTTTTGATAATTGAGAATAGAAGCATGGTCGCCTTTATTCATCCACTCTGTAAATTTACTGTCGAATTCCCTTGCCCAGTCATACACCTTGTTTCCTCCACTCCAGTCAATCTCGCGCAGATTATGCACAAGGTTTCCACTGCCTATTATCAGCACCCCTTTCTCCCTTAATTTACTTAACTGCTTTCCTATCTCGTAATGATATGTTGGTGGCTGGTCGTAATCAAGGCTAAGCTGGTATACCGGTATATCTGCAGCGGGGTACATTGGCAATAATACACTCCATGTGCCATGATCAAGCCCCCAGCTTTCATCGGTCTGTATATGGCTGTATGTAACTAATTCTTTTGTAAGCTTTGCAAATTCAGGTGAACCAGGTGCAGGATATTCCTGGTCGAATAGTTGCTTTGGAAAACCCCCAAAATCATGTATCGTTTTCGGCTTGCTCATCACTGTCACTTTCGTGCCTTTTGTTATCCAGTGTGCTGATACCGATAATATTGCCTGCGGTCTTGGCAATGTTTTACCCATTGCCTGCCAGCTTTTATGATATTTATTGTCTTCTATAGCATTCATAGGACTTCCATGCCCTACAAACATAACCGGCATTCTTACTGACGGGGATAAATTACCCCCCAGCGCTTCTAAAGCTGATAATGTAGATCCCATAACTTGTGTGATGGCAAATAGGCCACCTGCTTTTAATAATGTACGCCTGTGCATATTACTATTTAAAAAAACTTCCTTTTACAAAGTTACATGTATATACATCTATTTGCAAATTCTTATTACTATAGATTGATAGAAGGTATTTATAACGTAGCGACTCAATAAATTCCGGATGCAGTATTCGTTAAATGCATAAATTTAAGTCATGGCCGCAAGATCATCCACTGCACATATTGAGCACTTATCTAAAGATAAGAAACTACTCCGTTTACTGGAAACCGTAGAGCCCTATAAACTAAAGAAAAGAAAAAACATATGCCTGCGTCTTTGTGCATCTATCATGAGCCAGCAATTATCTACCCGTGTAGCAGAAGTAATTTTCAAACGCTTCCTCGAATTATATGGCAGCGAAGAGCCCACACCACAGCAAATCATTGATACCCCATTTGACAAACTGCGTGCAATAGGCCTGTCTAATGCCAAAGTCAATTATGTACAAAATGTAGCAAAGTACCTGCTGGAGCATAATGCTGATGATAAAAAGCTAAACAAAATGAGCGATGAAGAGGTAATTGCTTTTCTCACCCCAATAAAAGGCGTTGGCAGATGGACGGTAGAAATGTTGCTTATGTTCACGCTGGGGCGTGAAGATGTTTTTGCCGCTGATGACCTTGGCATCCAACAAGCAATGGCAAAAGTTTATAAACTGGATATAGCAGATAAAAAAGGGCTTCGTGAAAAAATGCTGAAAATATCTGCTAAATGGGCACCTTACCGCACCTACGCTTGTTTTTACCTTTGGAAATACAAGGATACAAAGTAAATTGCTGATCAATCCATATTACATAAGGACTGCTCTTTAAGTGGCGGAAGTATGAAAGACTATTACAAAATATTGGGTATAAAACCCTCTGCCACCATAGCGGAGATTAAAAAAGCATACCGTGCCCTGGCTTTCAAATACCACCCCGATAAAAACCCTGATAACTCGTTTTCAGAAGCCCACTTTAAAGAGATACAGGAAGCATATGCAACACTCTCTGATTCCTATAAACGGGATGCTTATGATGATGAGCGCTGGCTTTCCGGAATGAGTAGTAAAACAAAACAACAGGAAGAAATAACACCTAAATGGCTACTGAATATCTGCTCCCAATTAAATACCAGCCTGGCAGCAATCGATACACACCGTATGAGCCAGGGAGCCTTACAGGCATATATTCTGCTCATACTCACAGATGCACATCTTGGTATATTACAACATTATAATGACAAAGAAATAAATAACAGTATTATCACACAAATACTGAAAGCTACCCACAAACTAAAAGCAATATACCTCGATGAAATAGAAAAACGCCTGGTAATCCTTGCTGCAGGAGATGCCGGAATGCTGCAAGCTATTGAAGAACATGTTGATGAAAGAATGAGAAAATCCCGGCAGGAAAAATTATTGCCCTATTTTATTATTCTCATCACACTTGCACTATGCGTGCTCATGTATTACTATGGTAAACTTGGCTGATCGTTTCCAGAAAACCAAAGCCTTACTTTCACCTCTTCAATTACATTATAAATGATTGGGCATCTGCCATAATGCATAAGCGTTCCGGATAACCTGGCTTTGAATCCCGGTTTATGCAAATGTGGGAAATCCCTGCACTCGGTAAAGCGCTGCTCATAAATTGTGCACTTATTATCAGCCAGAAAATGACAGGGAATAGTATTAATAAAACAATTGCCCTGCTGACTTTCTTCAATATATTTTTCTTTAGTCTCATCGACTGATAAATTAAGATGTGCAGCAAGCGGGGCTATCTCTTCCTGCTTCACATTTATCACAAGCGATTTACAGCAATTGCCGCATGAAGTACAATCTATACCACCACTTATTTTATCATAAATACTATGAACAATAACATCGAGTTCTTCTGTATCCCTGTTTTTGAGCGAGCGCAAAAAATAATCGTTCTCTTCCTCTTTTTCAAGAGAAGCCGCAGCTATAACAACAAGATCAGTCTGATACAATGCTATGTTTTAATTCAAACTCCTGAAATCCACTGGCACAAGCTTACTTACACCGGCCTCCTGCATCGTCACTCCATATATCACATCTACTGCAGCCATCGTCTGCTTGTTGTGCGTTACGATGATGAACTGCGAGTTGTCTGAGAACTTGCGGATCATCTGTGTGAACTTACCGACGTTGGCATCATCCAGCGGCGCATCCACCTCATCAAGTATACAGAACGGTGCTGGTTTAATTAAGTATATCGCAAAAAGGAACGCTGTAGAGGTAAGGGTCTTTTCCCCTCCCGACAGCTGTGTAAGCGTACTTGGCTTTTTACCCTTGGGTTGTGCATATATTTCTATATTGCTGTCTGCAATATTATCCGGATCCGTAAGGCGCAGATCACAGCTATCATCTTCTGTAAACAATGCTTTAAATACCTGCACAAAGTTTGCACGCACCATATCAAATGTCTCACGGAATTTTGAATTGGCGGTATTTTCTACTTCTTCAATTGTAGATAGCAATGATTCCTTTGCATTCACAAGGTCATCACGTTGTTCTACGATAAAATCATTTCGCACCTTCATTTCAGTATAAGCCTCTATCGCTGTCGGGTTTACCTCGCCCATATTTTCGAGGCGCTTCTTCATCTTGTCTGAATCTGCTGTCAGCTCTTCTATACTTTGCGTTCCGGTACGTGGCTCATCCAGTATTTCATCAAGTACTACCTTAAATTCTATCGCCAGCCTTTCACTCATCCCGGCCACTTGCACTTTCATTGTGCTCAGTTTCTCTTTTATCCCATTCAGTAATGCCTCTGCATGTTCTTTCTCACGGCGTTTCTGATTGAGGTTGCCTTCCAGGGCAGTAATATTATTACGCATCTCATAATAAGCGCGGTCCTTTTCATTTAATATCCGCTCATCGCTTTCCTTCCGGCTTAGCAATTCATACAGCTCATTGTCCCCGCTATGGAGTAGTTTTTCTGTCTCTTCCAGCTGCACTGTTATTTGCTGCAATTGCTCACTATTGCTTGCTATCTGGTTTTTCAGGTCTGTAAGCTGGTTGTTACGGAACAGTAATTCCTGTGTCAGGTTATCCAGTTTACTTTGCTGGCGGGTAAAGGCAATGTTTTGCTGGTTATACTGCGCCGTTACCTCATTGAATGCTTGTTCCACCGTACGGAAGTCAGTTTCTGCACTCTGTATATTTTGCTGTAAAGTCTGTAGTTCTTCAGTTATCTTTCCGAGCTCAGTGCGGGTATCCTGTATACTATCGTGTGTACTATCCAGTTGGGCCTGTATTTCCTGTAGCCGTTTTTCTCCGTTCTGGTTCAGTGACTCAAAGTTTTCAACCCTGTTTGCAAGGTTCACACTATGATTTTGCAATCTGTTTATTTCCTGCCGGGTTTGTTCTATTGCCCTATCATTAAGCTCACTGTTAAACCCTGTTATCTGGGTTTG
Organism: uncultured Bacteroidota bacterium; assembly: GCA_903882965.1. Taxonomy (GTDB): domain Bacteria; phylum Bacteroidota; class Bacteroidia; order Chitinophagales; family Chitinophagaceae; genus Nemorincola. Next base: position 74,172 of record CAIRZD010000130.1, on the reverse strand, counting down.
TGTATCAGCTATAAACTGCTTCAGTTCAGCTGTCTTTGCAGTAAGATCCTGTATTTCTATAGCAAGGCGTTCCAGGTTTTTGGCACGGCCTATCTTATTACCTTCAAACAAGCCAATTGATCCGCCTCCAAGAGTATACTTGCCGCGTATCATTTTACCGCTTTTACTTACCAGCAGGCTGCCATTCTTCAGCGTTACCCCGCTTATATCTGCGTCTTCATTGGTTATATATACATGCCCAAGTAAATGTTTTGCAAGATCTGCATACTGGTCGTCTACAGTCACCACATCCAGTGCAGATACCGCTCCTTCCGGCGCTTCTGATGCAGTTGCTTTATATTCGCCAAGGTGGTCTATGATAAAGAAATTTGCCTTGCCTTTTTTATTTGAATCCAGCAGCGATACTGCCTTTGCTGCTTCTTTGGTATTAGCTACTATATAATAGTTGAGGTAATTATCCAGTACATTCTCAAGGGCAGTCCTGTATTCGTTTTTCACCACAAATACGTCAGACAACAGTGGTGCATTGTTATCCCACTCTTTATTCTTTTTAAGAAATTTGATACTGTCAGGGTATCCCTCAAGGCTATCCACCAGCGATTTCAGCAGGTCATGTTCATTTCTGCGGCTGTCCAGTTTGCGGTTTTCCTCCACAAGTTTTGCGCGCAGGGTTTCCATTTGCTCCTGGCTCTGTAATATTTTAGATTTTACTTCTTCGTGCTTAGCTACCAGGTCTTGCAGTTCTTGTTGTTTGGTACCCAGCTTTTCTTCTGTTTCCGTTCTTTCTGTACTTAGCTGTGTTATTTGCCCTGTGCGCTGTGCTTTTTCGTCTTGCACTTGCTGCATACTACGTTGCAGGTTCATTACAGATGTATCAGCAATAGCCACCTTCTTTTCTGCATCAAACTGGCTGCGCTGTCTTTGCTGGTATTCATTGCGCATTTGCTCCAGTACCAGTTTCTTTTCGTCAAATGCTTTACGTTTCTCTTCTACTGTGGTACGGAGTGTTTCTACTTCAGCCTTTATGGTTTCAAGCATAGCAGTCTCTTCAGCTATCTGCTTTTCAGCAAATGCTATAGACTCTTCCAGTTTTTGCGATTGCCCATCTGCACCCGACAGGAAATCGCTAAGATTTTTCTCACGCTCTTTCAGATGCTCCAGGCGTTGTGCTGCAAGTTTTTTATCACTTTCCAGTTGGCGTATCCTGTTCACCAATTCATTGAATTGTTTTTGCAGCACACTCAGCTCCTGCTCCTTACCTATCAGTTGTACTTTTTGCTGCTCTACCGATGCCTCCTCAGTGGCCACTATGGCCTCAAGCTGTGTCCTTCTGTCGGTTTCGGTATCGTGCTGCTCGTTGAGTGTTTTATATTGCTCGTTAAAATGCTCCAGCGATGCCTTGGCAAGCTCTACGCTCACCTCTTTATATTCCGCTTTTATAGCAAAGTAACGTTCGGCTTTTTTAGCCTGGCTTTCCAGTGTGCGCAGGTTATTACCTATTTCAAAAAGCAGGTCTTCTATTCGTGCTATATCCAGCTCGGTAGCTTCCAGTTTTTGCTTGGCTTCTTTTTTACGGGTTTTGTAAATAGATATCCCTGCAGCCTGCTCCAGCATCCTGCGTCGCGATCCGTCTTTGTCCTTAATGATATCATCCACCATTCCCAGCTCTATGATCGCATACGAGTCATTGCTCACCCCGGTATCCAGAAACAGGTTATGAATATCCTTCAGGCGGCAGGTCACATCATTCAGACGGTATTCACTTTCACCGCTTTTATAAAACTTTCTCGTTATAGTTACTGTGGTAAATTCTGTAGGCAGCAGGTTACGTGTATTCTCAAAAGTAAGCGACACCTCGGCCATGCCGGAAGCAGTGCGTGTACGCGAACCATTGAATATCAGGTCTTCAAGGTTATCAGACCTCAAAGATTTGATCTTATGCTCACCTATTACCCAGCGGATAGCATCTACTATATTCGACTTGCCACAACCATTCGGACCGACAATGCCGGTTATCGGGTTGTCCAGTATTATATGGGTTTTGTCCGCGAAAGACTTAAACCCTTTTATTTCCAACGACTTTAATCTCAAAGCACAAAAAATTTAGGAGGGAAACAAAAATAAACTAAAACTCAAAAAAACACAGGCATTATTTATGGTAACCGGATATATAATAATGTTGCAAGTAATCTAGTAGTATTTAATAATATATACTTTATCGTATTACCTGCAATTTCTAAAACCAAACTTAGTCTTGAATCCGTGTATATCTCCAAAAATATATTTCGCTGAGTCCACAGCCAATGTATTAATATATAAAGCCATTCTGAGAGAGTCTGTAATATGAGCACTACAGTTTGGGCTTTTATAATCTGTAAATTGATCTGTTTTATAGCAGCCCGGAAGGCAAATACTTCCGCATCCAAATATATTGGCTATTTTTTTATTCCTTACCTGGTCTGCATTCGCGTAATAAAGTTCAGCAAACTCATCATATAGCATCGCTACCTCCCGGGGATGGACCTCTCCAGATATAATTAATTTTTCCCAATCTTTAGAAAACAACCAATATGCGCATACTTGATGAAATAATAATGCAAATACATGCTCATGCGATATACAATCATCACATATTTCAAATTGTCCTCTGCCGGTATGGTATTTCGGGTCTTTATAGATGAGGTTGTACAAATCAATGTAATCAGAACTATCATAGCCCAACTCTTTCATTATATCGGCCTGGTCAATGCCTAACAACTTGTCTCCCGGAAAGCCAACCTGCTTTAATAAAGCCTCGATAAAACTGATATGCCTTCCAAGTTTCTTCGCATAAGCGTTTTCTCCTTCCCAATCCTTGTCTGAATATATGAAATTTTTCTCCGACTGATCCTGACTAACATGCTTAATGACCTGTTTCAATACAACAGCATTTATTCTTTTGAGGTAAATTTTTCGCAATTCTCTGTAATCATTGAATTTCTTCTTAAATACAGTGCTATCCTTGATCAATGGAGCCAATACCCGGGAATATTTCAAATGATCAGGACGCAAACCATTTTTAAAGCCCTTCCTTAAATAAGATATATATTTATCGCTTTTGTTATAGCAAGCTATTTGTGCTGCCATAAAACAGTCCTTGGCAAAAACAAAATCAAATTTTGAAAATGCCATGTCATAATACCTGTAAGCAGAATCTGTTTTGCCATCTAAAAAGAAACATCTTTCCGCATTATTGATCCACCTGTGATAAATACGGTAATCGTCCTGGGCATATGCATTGACAACTATGCATATTAAGATCAATAAAATGAAAGCCCGGATAAGTCTTACCATGAATATAAATTTACTAAAAATCCATACAACTGAATGCCCTACCTTTGTCATCCAAAATTAATTTATGGGCAAAATAGCCATCAATATAGCCACAGGCAGCATTCAAAAAGAAGAAATAATTGTAGGTATAGACCTCGGCACTACCAATAGCCTCATTGCTATTGTGCGGGGAGATACTCACGAGCCAATTGCATTAAAAGAGATAGATGGCCTGACACTCGTGCCATCCATTGTTCATTTTGATGAATATGGCAATACCACTGTCGGCAACCCTGCTAAGGAGTTACTCATCGCCCAACCTGAGCGCACCATTTATTCCGTAAAACGACTTATGGGTAAATCCTATAAAGATGTGAGTACAGATGCCGGTTTCTTTGCCTATCATATTATAGATGACAATACCGATGCACTCGTAAAAATACAGGTTGGCCAAAAATTTTATTCACCAATAGAATTGTCTTCGTATATACTAAAGGAATTAAAAAAACGGGCCGAGCATATTTTAAAGACAACGATCAGCAAAGCGGTTATTACAGTACCCGCCTATTTCAATGATGCACAGCGGCAGGCTACCCGTGATGCCGGCCGTCTTGCCGGGCTCGATGTGTTGCGTATCATCAATGAGCCCACAGCCGCAAGCCTCGCTTACGGGCTGGGTGCAAAAAAAGGAGAAGAAAAAACAATAGCCGTTTACGACCTCGGCGGCGGCACATTCGATATATCCGTACTTACAATTAATGATGGTATTTTCGAAGTACTCTCTACCAATGGCGACACCTACCTGGGTGGTGATGATATGGACAACCTCGTTGCCCGTTACTGGCAGGAAGATCCGGGCGAAGGAAATTCCGATTTAGGTTTTGGTAGTTCTATTGATAAAACACTCATGCAGCAACTCAGGGTCACCGCCGAAAAAGCCAAGATACACCTCAGTAATAACGATGTGTTTGAAAGCGAAATAAACGGCACACCGGTGCGCATAACAAGGCAGGAGTTCAACGACCTTATACAACCGCTCGTAGACCGCACCATCACTGCCTGTGCCAATGCACTCCGTGATGCGGGTATAAAAAAAGAACAAATAGACGCCGTAGTAATGGTAGGTGGCTCTACCCGCGTACCATTGGTAAAAGAAAGTGTAAGCAAATTCTTTGGCAGGGATCTGTATGACAAGCTAAACCCTGATGAAGTGGTAGCCCTAGGCGCAGCAGTACAGGCAGATATTCTCGCCGGTAACAATACCGAAATGCTCCTGCTCGATGTTACGCCATTATCGCTCGGCATAGAAACCATGGGGGGCCTTATGGATGTACTCATGCCCCGCAATTCTAAAATACCCAACAAGGCAGGCCGTCAATACACCACGCAAAAAGACGGACAAGGCAGTATGCGCATATCCGTATTCCAGGGTGAGCGCGACCTTGTTGCCGACAACCGCAAGCTGGCCGAGTTTGAGCTTACCGGTATCCCCGGTATGCCCGCAGGCCTGCCAAAAGTGGAAGTATCTTTCCTCATTGATGCCGATGGTATTCTTAAGGTAAGCGCCACAGAGCTACGCAGCGGTGTAGCACAAAGCATAGATGTAAAACCCCAGTATGGCCTCACCGATGAAGAGGTAGAAAAAATGCTCCTCGATTCATTGACCCATGCCAAAGACGATATTAAAATCCGCGCATTGGTAGAAGCCACAACAGAGGCCCAGCAAATGCTCGATACCACAGAAAATTTTCTCTCCAAGTATCGCGACCAGCTCACGCAGGAAGAAGTGGAAACCACTCACACCCGCATGCAGATATTGCGCGAAGCAATGACCGCAAAAGACAAAGACCGCATACAGCACGAAACAGAAATACTCAATGATGTTTCCCGCCCATATGCAGAACGTGTAATGGAAGGGGCACTGAAGGATGCGATGAAAGGAAAGAAGATAATGTAAACAGCGCCTATGAAGAAAAAGATATTAATCACTATTGCTATTTTATTGGTGCTTTCTCTTTCCACAATACTTTCGTTTTCCTACTTAACGAAAAAAGGAGGGTTAATACTTAATAGCTCTGGAGTAACAAAAATCTTTGTTCCGAAAGACAACAGCGTCTTATTTAATGATAGAATTCTTAAGACTGAAAATACTGTTGTTGATCTTACAGCTGCGTCTGATTTATTGAACGTTAAATTGTTTATTACTGTTTTTACAAACCCCGAGCCATATATTCCGGATGTTACAGGTTTTATTGCCGATTCAAAATATTCTAAGCAAGAAAAATGTATTGCTATTTATAGCATGGCCGAACTTGATGTAAATAAATATGTTGAATTCGCCAATGAAGGATATCACCTTTTTAAAAATGGCAAAATCGAGGAGGACCTTTTAGGTCAAATAATCGGAACAGAAGAAGGTATTCTAATTTACCCTTGTCTTGTAAAAAATTATGAAAATAAAAAAGTACGCGATTTATTAACTTTAATTAAAAATGACAAACTCCTATCAGGCAATTTAAAACAAAATATAGAATATCTTTTAAGTGGTAAATGGTATGATGGAATCAAAAGTAATCCAGAATAAAAAACTGACAATTAAATAAATAAGCTCGCAATATCTGCAAGTTCAATTATGGGCAATTTTACTTTTTAACTTTTAATTTTTTACTTTTTAAATGTTCGTTTACAAATTCGGCGGCGCATCCATAGCCGATGCAGAAAGAATGTCAAATTTATTACCCATCATCGCTGATGGGCAAAAGCCTCTGTTGCTGGTAGTATCTGCATTAGGCAAAACTACCAATGCACTTGAAAACATTGTTAATAAAGCCTTTCATGGTGATGCCGCAGAAGCACTTGCTCACGCGCACAAACTTGAACAGCAGCACCTCTACTTTGCCGAAAAATTATTATCCGCCGGTAACTATATAAATGCTGCGGAAGTTTTAAAAGTATATTTTAATGAACTGGAGAATGCCGTAAAAAATATAGCACCTGGCAACTATGATTATTCATACGACCAGGTAGTATGCCTTGGCGAGATATTTTCTACAATCCTTTTTTATTTTTTCCTACGCCAGCATAATTTGCCCATCGAGTGGATAGACATCCGCACCGTTATCCGCACAGATGCCACCTACCGCGATGCCGCCGTTGATTGGGAATACTCGAAGCAACAGGCACAAGACATTATTGGCTCAGAATTGCACAAGGGCAAAATAGTCATTACCCAGGGTTTCATAGGCGCCACCTCTGCTGGCAAGTCTGTCACCCTCGGCCGCGAAGGCTCCGATTATACAGCAGCTATACTTGCAGCCATGCTCCATGCATCTTCTGTTACTATATGGAAAGATGTGGAAGGCCTGCAAAATGCCGACCCAAAACAATTCCCCAATACCGTAAAAATTGATGCGATCTCCTATAACGAGGTAATAGAAATGGCATTCTACGGCGCACAGATCATTCACCCAAAAACCATTAAGCCCTTACAAAACAATAATATACCACTCTATGTAAAATGCTTCCTCGATCCAAAATTAGATGGCAGTGTAATACAGGCAAAAGTACATGCAGCATACCCACCGCTCATAGTGCTTAAAGAAAATCAGGTATTGATACAGGTAACCACAAAGGATTTCTCTTTTATCACAGAAGATAACCTCAGCAAACTATACAGCATATTCCATGATCTCAATGTAAAGATCAACCTGATCCAAAACGCAGCCATCAGCTTCGTAGCGTGTATTGATAATCGGGAAGATAAAGTAAAATCACTTATAGAAGCACTAGGGAAAGATTATAAAGTGTCTATCAATGACCATGTGAGCCTGCTCACAATACGCCATTATACTCCAGAGATAATTGGCAACCTAATAAAAGATACGCAAATACTGCTGCGCCAGGAAACACGGAAAACGGTCCAGGTGATCATGAAGTAAACAATGCTTATGGTTGCGGTGCATTAGCCGGCGGATTATATCCTAAAGCCTTTGCCTTCTGCATATCTTGCTGTGCCTGTGCATTATTCCCCTTCCCGGCATAGCACAGCCCCCTAAAGTAATAGATCTCGCCCATCTGTGGGCTAAGCTCTATAGCACGGTTAAAGTCACTAAGGGCTTCATCCAGTTTTTTCTGCCGCATCAATGCTCTGCCACGGTTCAGGTGGGGTGCATACATATCAGGGTTCTGGGATATTGCTACCCCATATTCCTTTATTGCTTCATCGGTTCGTCCGGTCATATCAAGGAAGTTACCGTAATTACCCACAGCCTCCGGAAAATAGGGCTTGTTCTTTAACGCAAGCCTAAAGCATATATCCGACGAATCCCATTTATTAGTGATCGCATAAATGATTGCCAACCCAAGGTATGCATTCGGAGTTTCGCTCTTATCTCCCAGCGAGATCGCTTTATAGTAGTTCTTTTTAGCTTCCGGGTATTGCTGTGTTGTCCGCTCCAGCTCACCAAGTGAAATGTAAGGATTAGCAAAATCTTTTTGTAAGGATACCGCCTTGTTCAGTAAATTAAACGCCGAGTCATAATATATTTTCCGCTCGTTTTGATTCACACTTTCGTTGAATTTATTAAAGTATTCAAACCCCAGGTTATTATATGCATTCGGTGCTGCCGGTTGTTGCTCTATTTCATCCCGCCACAGGCTCGCAGTGTCATACCACACCTGGCATCTTTCATTACTAAGGTACCCAAGATAAAGCGAATATATACCCACTATCATCAGCGCACCATAACCGATCTTTTTGTTCGCGCCTTGCTCAAAATATTCAGATACAAACCACCCTGCCATAAAAAATAAACCCAGGTAAGGAATATAAGTATACCTGTCTGCAAGTATCGCGCCACCCACAGGTATGAATTGTAACAACAAAGCAATATTGGCAAGGAAGAACATTGCCCCGAAAACGATCACTTTCTTTTTACGCAAAAATGCCCATACAAGTAATAGTAACAATACGATCGCCCCCACCGGGTAGAGATAATAGCCGGCAGGTATTGCGCCATCTACCTTCGTAGGATATGGATAGAAACAACTTAAATTAATTGGCAAAATAGCCTTCCATAAATAGGTAATGAATGCATAACCACCTAACGCTATTCTTTCAAAAGGACCATAACTTACATTTTGAGTTCCTAACGCCCCGAATGCATGTTGGTCCATAACCGATTTGATACCAAATACCAGGGAAATAATAAAAGGAAGTATCTTATCTGCAAATAGTGCGGCATCCGGTTTCCGTTGCTCAAAATAGTCAATAAGTAATAGCACCACCGGCAGTATTACTGCTACCGGTTTTGCCAGTAATGAGCAAATGAACAATATAATAACTAAAGAATAGAACACCCATTTTTTAGTATCGGTTGCCCGCATATAATACACATATGCAACGAGTGATGCCATGAAGAACATGCCATAAACCACATCCTTTCGTCCTGCCAGCCATGCCACCGACTCCACATGCATCGGGTGAAGCCCAAATAACAATGCAGCCACAATTGCAGCTATATCCCTGCGCGTAAGCACCTTCACAAACCAATAAACCAATAAAGTAACTGCAATATGAAACAACAGGCTATCCCTGTGATAAATGTAAAAATACTCCGGCCTCAACTGCGCGTAGCTATACTCTATAGCATAAGTAAGTATAGTAAGCGGATGATAGTTACCCATTATTGGGTTCGAAAAAGAAAAAATATTTTTTATCCCTTCAGCCGAAATATCTTTAATGAAAGCATTATCCCTTATATAACCCGGATCGTCCCAGTTAGTAAGCTGGTTATTAAGGCATACTTTAAAAAACAACCATGTAACTATTCCTAGCCCTGCAACAATTAATAACTGCACATATGGGCGTTGAAAAATATTCCCTCCATCTACCCCTGCCTGTTTTACCTTCTGTTGCTGTGGCACAGTAGACTTGCTGACAGATGCATTAGTCACATTACTTTGTTTGCTTTTTTTCTTTGCCATGCACCATAAATATACTTCATCTTCCCAAGTAACAAAAAAAAGAGCCCCGGAATAGCGGGGCTCTTATAAAAACAATTCGTTAATAATTTATTCTTTGATCACTTTTTCCATCTTTATCATTTCCCCGTTATCATTATACAAGGCCAGAAGATACAAACCCGGAGCAAGTGAACTGATATTCAACTCTTTTGCATGATCTTCTTCCATTATCATTTTACCATCAATTGTGCTCAAAACCGCACGAACCTGAACACTGCCATCTATATATATAGTAGCGTTTGCAGGGTTTGGATACACACTTATGTTTTCCGCACTAACATTGTTCACGCCGGTAAAATCATATGGATACCAGCTACCCCTCGATGTGCATCCGTTAGTATCAGTTACTACAACGTAAAACGAATCGCTTGCAAAAGGCAATATATACGTTGGCGTAGTAGCGCCCGCTATAAGCCCTGTCCGGTCATTGAACCATTGGTAGCTTGTGTAGTAGTTAAAAGTAACAAGATTGCGTGTGCCCGGAGTACGTGTTATCACAGGTACTGGCAATGGATTTACCACTATCATTTTGGTAGCATAACAGCCCTTGAAAGCAGATACCATGTACGTAATATTTACAGTATCAGGAAAATGGCCTGACAGAACTCCATTAGTACCAACACTCGCAATATAATTATTCGCACTGCTCCACACACCGGTCGTATCCGGATCGGTCATATTAATGACAGCCCCTGTACAAACATGCGAAGGGCTTGATATTGCAGGTATAGCAGGTATTGCGTCCACTAATAAAGATGCTGTACAGCCTGTGGGCAAGGTATATACAATGTAAGTGAGGCCGGGTACTATTCCGGTCATTTTCCCACTGTCCACTGTTATCGTTGCCACGGCCATATTACTACTGGTCCATGTACCACCACCTACTATATCAGTAAGCCACGTAGAGCCGGTAGAACAAATAGTATCCGTACCGGCAATTGGCGGCGCCAGCGGATTAACCGTTACCGGTAATACAACAAAACATCCGGTTGGCAGGGTATAGCTGATAACTGCTGTGCCAAGTGATACCCCTACGGCAACACCTGTATCGGGATACGAAACTACTCTGGCATGCGTTGAATCACTACTGGTCCATAAACCACCGGGAGTAAGATCATATAAATAAGAATGCACACTATCACACAAACTGCTTGCACCGGTAATAGTTGCAGGTACAGGATTTACTGTTACGTTATGCGAAACAGATGGACACATCGTCACACTATAAGTTACAGTAACAACCCCGGGAGCTGTTGCAGTAATAACACCCGATGAAGGGGAGGCAAAATACGCACTTCCCGGCGCACTGCTGCTCCATGTCCCACCACTTATAGAATCTAAGAATGTGGTGGCGTAACCTACACATAAAGTGGTATCGCCTGTTATCATTGATGGTGGTGTTATTACACTATCGATATAAGTAGTGAAGCAGCCATTTGCTATGGTATAAGATATCGTGCTGGTCGCACCGCCGGTAAGGCCGGTAACAACACCTGTGGACCCAACAGACGCTACCCAGAATTCAGCACTGCTCCAGGTACCTCCAGGCGTTAGATCTGACAATGTAATAGTACCCCCAACACATACTAAACCCGACCCGGTAATAACAGCAGGGTTTGCATTTACGCTCATCGTCTGGGTTACAAAACAGCCGGTTGTAATGTACGTATATGTAATAGTCGTAGTCCCTAGCAAGCTCCCCCCCGTCACAACACCGGTTGATGAACCAATGGATGCAATTGGTGGATTTGAAGAACTCCACGTGCCGCCGCCACTAATATCGCTTAATATTGTTGAATCACCCTGGCACACAGATGTTGCTCCCGATATCGCTGCCGGATTAGTATTTACATTTTCCAAAACTGCTGCTGCATAACAACCGGTAGCAGTATACGTGTAAGTAATATAAGTTGCACCGGAGGCTACTCCGGTCACAATGCCTGTGTTTGATCCTACGCTTGCTACGGCAGGGGTACTGCTACTCCATGTACCACCGGGCGAAATATCGGATAACAAAATAGTATGACCGATGCATACCGAACTAGGCCCCGTAACGGCCATGGGTATGGGGTTAACTGTCACTGGATAAGTCACCGCACATCCCGCCACATTATATGATATTGTTACTGGTCCGGCACCATTCCCGGTAACAACTCCGGTCGGGTCAACCGTCGCAGTTGTGGTAAAAGTACTACCCCAAATTCCTCCTGTCGTAACATCAGTTAATGATAATGTGCCGCCAACACATACTGTTGTGGCGGGCCCGGTGATTGCGCTCGGATAAGCATTAACCGTAACAACATAAGTTGCAGGAGTGCATCCGGCGGTTGTATACGAAATAGTAATAGTACCTGCAGAAATACCATTCACAATACCTGATGTAGATCCTACAGTGCCGGTGCCGCTACCATTAGTACTGGACCATACACCACCCGCGACACCATCTGTTAAGTTTATTGAATTACCGGCACATACAGAAGTAGGCCCGGTGATAGCCGTAGGAGGGGTAACACAAACTGAGAAACCGGAAATACTCAAACAACAAAAAATAATCAGTAAATATATTTTCTTCATAAATGCTAAATAACTAAATTAATTTGTACCCTTTTAACAAAATCCAACACTAGCTTGAATTCTGATCTCAGAATTCAAGCTAGTGCTTTTATATACTATTGTTTTATAAGCTTCTCCACAATCAATCGCTGCCCGCTATCTGCATACAGCGAAATGAAATATATCCCGTTTGCCAACCTGCTTATATCAAGCTGCTTGGCATCTACTTCCTCCAGCTCCGTTTTCCCATCTATTCCCCTAATCACAGCACGTACCCGTATCCCCGATTCTATATAAACAACCCCATTCGCCGGATTAGGATAAATACGCAAAACTGTACCACTATTGACTGTCGGCACTCCGGTCATATTTGTATTGTAATGAACATGCCCTGACGCAGCCGTGCATCCATTGGTATCTGTTACTACTACCCAGTAATATCCATTATATAAAGCCGCTGTCTGGAAAGCATTTGCTCCGTTAATTTGTCCTTGGATAGAATCATACCATTGGTAGGTTACATAAATATTATTCGTGAAAAATGTATTCGTAGCCCAATCCCAGGTTACAATTGGTGAAGGAAGCGGATGCACACTAAATGATTTACTTACCAAACAGCCGGTAGGTAATTTATAAGTGATAATTGCTGTTCCCCCTGTAAGTGTTGTAACAACACCTGCAGCACTTATCGTCGCAACCGCAGTGGCACCGCTACTCCATGCGCCTCCTGGAGTAGCATCATACATAGTATCCATCGTTGAGCTGCAGTTAGCAATAAACCCGGTGACTATTGAATCCGGTGATGGGTTTACGGTCACAGTTGTGCTGGTCTTACAGCCTGCGGCATCAGTATAAACAATATTAGCAGTATCTGCCGTTACTCCGGTTACAATACCGCTTGCATCATTTACGCTGGCTACGTAAGTTTGTAAACTACTCCATGTCCCGCCTGTAAATGCATCATTTAAAGTGGTTGTCATACCAATGCAAGTGTGTTTAACACCACTTATTGCCGGGGGTAATGCCACTACATTTACCGATTTTATCGCAGAGCATCCCGGAGGAATAGTATAAGTAATAGTTGCCGTTCCCACAGTTACTCCAGTTATCACACCTGATCCCGAAAGTACTGATGCTGTTCCTGGTGTACTGCTAGTCCAGGTACCGCCTGTTGGTATATCTGCAAAAGTAGTAGCGCTGCCAAGACATACGCTGCCATTCCCTACTATCGGATCAGGAGCGGCAATTGATGTATCTATGGCTGTGATAGAACCACAGGCAGTAATATAAGTGATCACAGTTGTTCCACCCGATACGCCGGTCACAAGCCCGCTATTAGTATCAATGCTGGCTACCGGAGGGGTACTGCTTACCCATGTCCCACCAATAGTAGTATTTGTCAAAGTAACCTGCGTACCTGCACACTCATGGAGTATCCCTCCTATTGGTGCGGGTAATGGTTCTACTGTTACCACTTTAGTCGTAATGCAGGTTAACGGCGATGTATAAGTGATCGTTGTAGTACCTGATAGGCCACTGGTTATTACTCCGGTAACAAGGCCTGCGGCAGCAACAGTAGGCATCGAACTAGACCATGTACCACCTGTCGTTGCATCATTTAACGTGATAGTAGCACCACCTGGGCACAAACTATCTGGTCCGGTAATACTTGGTGGTAGTGGATTAACAGTAATTATCGTTGACGCGGGTGTGCCACAGCCATTGCTGTAGGTTATATTGGTTGTACCACTTGTTAACCCCGATACTACACCTGTGGTAGGAGCAACAGTAGCAACTGAGGTATTTGAACTCCCCCACGCACCGAATGGGCTATCTGACAACGTGATCGTGTTTCCTATACAGACAGCACCTGGACCGGTAATAGCCGATGGAATTGCAGTTACTGATACAGTGATAGTTGCCGGAGCGCCACAACCGGCACTGTAAACGATACTCGTCAACCCACCGGAAATACCCGTGACTAAACCACCACCGCTAGTAACCGTCGCCACGCCGGGTACGGTGCTGCTCCACGTCCCTCCCGGAGTAGCGTCACCTAACGTAGTAGTAGAACCCTGGCAAATCGTTGTAGTGCCCGTAATTGGCAGCGTGGAATTAACGGTTACAGTAATTAAGTTCGAAAACAAAGATCCACTACCATAAGTACCCCCCGCATAGTTCACACAAAGGAAGTAATAATAAGTACCTGGAGTAGCAGTAGAAATATTTGCCGATGGAAGCGGAGCGGATGTACTTCCACTACCTGCGGTATAAGGCCCCCCGGTTAAAACGGATGTCGCACCCGCAGTGGTGCCGGTAGCTCCCGTAGTGTTGTAATACCATGTCCATGTAACGGTAGAACTTGTCCCCCCTGTAGCAGTGGAACTTCCATCGTTAATTGTACCAGTCAATCCTGTTGCGGTGCTACCTACGCAATAAGTACCGCCGCCGCCTGCAGTAACAGAGGTTGGGTAATAATATGTTGTTCCAAATGCAAATGCTTTATTGCCCATACTGCTTACCAATAAAAACAACAAGCCGGCCATTACAAACCGTATTTGTTTTTTGCCTGCAAGAGCCGAATAAATTAGGCTTACTACCCTACATACTCTTGCATATGCATATTTAGAGGGTACAGAGCTGGATGAAGTAAAATTGCTCATTTGTCTCGTTTTAGGATTAATTATATTAATAAAAAATATTGTTACAAGTAATGCTAAAGATATAAAAAAATGAGGAAATACACAACTTATTTATCAAAATATTTTAACCCCTTGTAGGTATTGCAATTGACCGGTTTTCAGAATAATAAAAAGATTAACTGAAAGTTATAAATACACCGACATTGGAACTGTTTTGTAATTATTAGGAAGATTTGATTTTCAAGGTACTTTTTTGATACATTTGACCAAAGATAAATAGCAATGTCAGCAGCAATGGTGCTATTTCAAGCAAAGGAAGTTCCTGCACTCTAAATACATCCAGTATAAGCGATACACCTATAAAAGACATACCTACGATAGCATACTTTGCCTTGACTCTGGGCCCCAAAAAAGGAATAATAAGATTAGTGGGTAAAGCCCATAAAATATTGAAATTATTTTTCCATCCCGGCTCACAATCCATAACCCCGATATACAGCAGGTAACAGCCTAATATGCCGGATGAAAATAAAACCAAAACACTCACTACATTGCTCAAAATACGCAATCTCTTTACAAAAAAACCTACGATAGTAATAATGGCGATAATTAAGAAAACAATAAAAGGTTCATCAGTTGTTTCGGGCCAGGTTATCTTGTTTTCTAATATAGTTGCTTTATTATCGCATAGCTTTTTGCCATCAAGAGTTGCCCCTGCCATACCATCACTTAAAAATTCAGAAAGGTACATAGCCTCTGTGTTACTCGGTTTCCGGTCAGAACTGATACCGAAAAAAATTTTCATCCCAAGTGCAAACCAATATTTTCCTTGTATTTTCTGTGGGCCATACCGGCTTGTCAGATCCCGGTATGTCAGGCGGGAACCTTTTGGTATCACTTGCCCGGGCACAAAACGATTACCAAATGTTTTTACAAATATGCCCAGGATACGGGTAGAACAATTGTCATAACCGGCATCATATTCATAATACCTGTTTTCTTTGCGAGCATTATTTTTCAAAAAAGAAACTATAGCCTGCTTTTCCGTGTCATCCAATAAAAAAACTTGCTCATCTACTTCTCTTCCCTCATTCCCATACTGATAATTAAATTCAGCGTAGGTATTAGTCGCCAAAAAAACCAGTACACGGCTGGTCAGGAATTGATGCATCACAGTATTATCTTCAGAAGATTCTAAAAATCCATAATTATATACTACATCTCTTTCCCGTCCGCTTTTAGTACTGTCTATAATTCGGATGCAGCTATGCCCGAATGTTTCCCATACCTCTTCTCCGAGGCTACAGGTAAGTAAGCTTATACGTAAATGGCTTTTATTTTGTACTGCTGTTGTATCACTAACCTGCGCACAAACAGACATATAGCCCCCAATCGCAAGCAAAATGATCAATAAACGCTTTAGCATAATTCAAAAATAATAAAAAGCATACTAATTACATTAGGATGTATAAAGGTTTAGCAAACCTTTATATCCAATAACAAGCATTATGAAAATGACTCAGTTACTATTATTAGCGGATTTGAATAATACCCTCGCTATGTAAAAAAAGTGTGGCAATTAATGAATGATACAGCCCAAACCATGACTGAAAAATGGCGGCAGAAGTAATTTTTATCTTCAATAGGCAACTACATTGTAGTTGCTTATTGAAGGCCATTTATTCTTTAATTAATTTATCAATATACACACGGTCACCTGCTTCATTGTATAGCATAATGATATATAATCCGCTCGGCAATTCATTCACATCAATATCAATAGCTGCTGACCTGTTGATCAATTGTTTCCCTTCAACACTTGATATTACTGCACTTACTGGTTCAGCAGATGTTATATGCACCATTTGGGTAGCCGGGTTAGGATATATTTTTATGGCCGCAGCATTTATCTGTGCCACACCTAAAAAATTTACCCCGTCCGGAGCCGAGTAGTTAGTACATCCATTTGTATCCGTTACCCTCACACGATAACTGCCTATTGATGTGGGGAAATAAGTAGAAGTAGTAGCACCGGGTATTGCTACTAAATTCAAAAACCACTGGTAACCTGAATACACAGAAGATGTTGATAATATCGCCCCGTTAAAACTAACTGTTGGTGTAGGCAACGATAAGACATTTACTATAGTCGTTTGTGTAGTATCGACACAAGTTGGAAGCGTAAGTATACAATAATAATTCCCTCCGGTAGCTGTTGTATAATTACTGCTGTTAGCCCCTGCAATCGGTATACCGCCTCTGGCCCATTGATAAGTCATACCGGTAGTTACTCCGCTCAAATTTATTGCCAGCGTCAAATCACTTCCGGTACATAGCCCTGCACTACCCGCAGGTGTTAGCGGTGGTGCATCAGGGATAGCATTCACAACAACTGGAGTAGATGTGCTTGAACAACCGGTTGAAGGATCTGTTATATCAACGGTATAACCACCGCTATTTGATGCCGTATATGTCTGGTTTGTTGCCCCCCCGATTATTCCACCTGATTGATCCCATTGGTAAGTATACCCGGCTCCTGTGGTGCCGGTAAGTACTACATTTTGTCCCGCACAAAACACCACAGAAGAGGTTGTCGTAACCGTAGCTACTGGCGTTGCATTTAATGTCACTGCCGCTGTCGTAGCCTGCGTACCGCAACCGGTCGAGTTATACGCAGTAAAAGTGTATACCCCTCCCGAAGAAGCAGTAGTAGCAAATGTTGGACTCTGTGTTGCAGATGTATATGGGCCCGGGCCCGACCATGAATAACTTGTTGCACCCGTCGCAACACCGGTTAGCGATAATAACGAACCAACACATATCGGGTTTGGTGTTGCCGACGCGCTTACTCCGCTTACCCCGGCGCAGGTATAACTGATTTGCAAATAAGGGGCATTGGTACCGGTTGTTGTAGCTGTGCCTGTTTCCCCGGTTATAGTATAATTTTTACTTCCCCCGCCGGTCCAGCAAATAGAAACTTTACTGCCTGAGTTGGTCTGTATAAAAGTAGTTGATGCCCCTGTCGACGCAAGTGTCTGGTTACCGGTAGCCGTTCCGTAAGTAGCTGTGGTAAGTGAAGTCCCTGCTACCATATCTGCAAAAAGCGTAGCCGCAGTGGTCACCGTAGAAAGATCGCTTGCATAGCCATAAGTATTCCAACCCGATGGCGCACCACCACCACCATAACCGCTTACATTGAAGCCAATAACAACACCCGTTATCGTTGCTCCCACAGGAATAGAGCTGAGGTCAAAAACAGCATACCCTCTGAAGGTAGTTCCAGATGTTACAATGTTACCGTCTGTCCGTGTCCCAAAACTACTTGCAGTTCCGGTTGTGTATGACCCTGTAAGGCCGGTAGCATATATCGTTACTGTACTTTGTGCAAATGTTACAAAACTCAAGCAGCACAATAGGGATAAAAAATAAAATTTCTTCATCGCATTCTTATAATAAAAAGGGTGAACAATTCTTCAATAAATTGCGAAAAATATTTTTCCAGTTAATACAACCCGTTGGCACAATCAATAAAATTGCGCTGCCCGGTTTATGAAAAACAATATTTATTCATCGGAAAAATAAGAATACTTTGCTGAATAACAAAATTCGTACCCTTTTTTTATTAAAAAGGATACACATTCAAACAAACTACTTTTATATGTTAGGCAAATATAAAATAATCCCTACTTTATCCGAAAAAGCCCTGCCATCGTCTCAAATCAAGGATAATACTTGTCAAAAGTCTTTTGGGGGTTTACTTTTAACTCTCTACCCGATATTAGTTTCGCTTATCGATCCCCCAATACAATTTCTGCCGGATCGTGTTCAAAAAATTATGCTCATCCGGCCGCACAAGTGATACCATAAAGCTTTCCCGCTTCACCGCCAGCTGCACATTACTTTTTATCGTTTCAGTGCGTGCGTCGAGTGTGCATAAAAACTGTTCGGTACGTCCCTCTATTTCAAACGATATCACATTATCATCCGGCACCACGATCGGCCTCGTATTCAGATTGTGCGGTGCCACCGGTGTTATTACAAAACTTGATGTTTGCGGAAAAACTACAGGGCCGCCGCAACTTAATGAATAACCCGTCGAACCCGTTGGTGTAGCCACGATCAACCCGTCTGCCCAGTAAGTGTTCAGAAACTCGCCGTTAAGGTAAGTATGTATCTTTATCATCGACGATGTATCCTGCCGGTGTATCGTAAACTCATTCAGCGCAAACGGAGCTCCGTTAAATAAAGGCACACTCGAATCAAGATGCAGTAATGTTCTTTTCTCCAAAGTATATGACCCCCTCACCAGCGACAAGATAGCTTCTCCTACTTCTTCTTCCGGTATAGCCGCCAGGAAACCTAACCTGCCCAGGTTCACACCAATTAAAGGAATATTGGAATTGCCCACAAAGCACACAGCATCAAGCATAGTCCCATCTCCCCCAAGGCTAAACAGCATATCTGTATGCGGCGGCAGGTCTTTCTTACTCGTAAATAAACGTGGCGCAACTTCAAATGAAACATGTGGCTGCAACCGCTCATAAAATCCTTTGTAAAATACCAGTTGCAACTTATGCTGCTCCAGCATTTTCAATATATTGAGCAACAGGGGTACATCCTGCTCTCCAAATGTTCTGTTATATAACGCTACTAACATAAAAGAGTTCTAAGTCTAAAGTACATAGTCTAAAGTAGAAAGCCGTTATAACACAGATCAAAAAATAAAGCGAATGTCTTGATTTTAAACTTTAGACTATCTACTTTAGGCTTTAGACCCTCTACCTATTCACTATTAAAATGTAAATATAACCCATTTTGTCCCAAACGATTATAAGCAAACTCAAACCTGATCTTCATATCATAAAACGTTACCACATCAATCCCTGCGCCTATACTATATTCCAGCCGGTTACTCAAAAAGCTGTTTCCCGGCATTGGGTTATCAATATAACCTGCATCAGCAAATATCTTAGGATAAATACGCAGCGGTAGCGCCGTAAAATATTTCACTGGTAAAGAATAGGTCTTGTTAAAAATTTCCCGCTTCAGGTCCAGTCTTAACACGCCATAATTATAGCCATCGGTCACATAATACTCATAGCCCCTTACATAATCCGTCTGCGTCCCAAGCCCTCCTCTGAAATAGTATGGCTGATCTTCCGGGTATATCAACCGCCCGCGAAAGATCGCAGACACATACCACCCGCGAAAAGGATTCCTGAATATCCCGGCCTCCACATTTGCATAGCTCTGGAAATTCAACCCCTCCAGTCCACTCCGCACCACGCCTTGCATCACTAACTTTAGCCCTTTGAGTGAGTAGTTCCAGTTGTCCACTCCATTATATTCGTAACGATAATAAAACTCCACAAACTTTGCTTCCTTTTTGCCATTCGCAAAATAATCCGCATTAAGTTTCAGTATCGTATCACTCACCCAATAATTCTTATAACTCACCTGGAATATATGCTTCGATGCATATGCAGGGCGATATACATAGCTCAGCCCGCCTTCAAATTGCCGCAACATCACCGGCCCTCCATAAGTACCCGCATATACCAGTTTATCAGAGTCAGTTGCATAATACGTTTGCCTGCTCTGTGCATAGCTCAGGTTAAAACCCAATCCCCTGGTCTGGCCATTATTAACATATGGCCGCATATAACCAATGCCTAGTTTCTGTGTATACCCATCCTCTGCAGTCACCGCAAGCGTTTCAAGATTACCCCTGAAGTTTTTATCCGTAAGTGTCAGCCCCGCCGATATTCTGCGCACATCATGATTTTCTGTTACCCACCATGTATTAAAATTACGGTCGGCAAACTGTACTATAAGCGTTGGTATCACGGGCCAGCGCTCCTTTACATGTATATACCAGGTGATCTCATCTCCAATCCGTTCCGTATGCTGGTCCACCTCATTAAATAATTGCAGGTTAAAAAGCCGCAACCTGTTCTGCTCCGTGATGAAAGCTATCGAATCCCCCGCTATCACGTCCCCCTCATGTATACTTATCTCTCTCAGTATCACAGCCCCCCGCGTCACCGCATTGCCCGTAATGATTATTTTACTTATCCTGCTTTGTGAGGTATCAATATTGCTGCCGCTATCCTGGCCATAAGCCCCGGAATAAACCAACAACAAAAAAAGTATTGAAATAAAATACCTCATGGTCAAACCTGCAAGATAATATAGTTTCCTCGCTGGTTCAACAATAAAAAAACTACCCGCTCGTCTGATCTTTCACGATCAGATAAGCGGGCAGTTATTAATTTTTAATCTATCTCTCAATCACAAAGTGGAACACCTTGCTAACTGTTTCGCTGTGCATATTCACCATATACATGCCATTAGCCAGGGTATTGCTCATCGATATAGTCTCATTAATGCTGCCGTTCTTTGCCACAACCTCGGCTTTATAAATAGTCTGGCCAAGCATATCCGTTACTTCAAGCGTCACCACTTCATTTACGGTTGCCCCTATGGGGCCCCTGATAGTAAACGTTCCGTTATTCGGATTTGGCACTAATAATACATTCCCTTGGTGCGCCGATACATCGTTTATCTCTATCCCTGTTGTAGCGCTCTTTGATCCGCAATTGTTGGCCACTGTATATGAGATAGTTGCAATCCCACTACCCACTCCGGTTACATTACCCGATGCATCTACCGTAGCTATCAAGTTATCACTGCTGCTCCATACCCCGTTTTTGTCGCCGCTGGCATTAACAAGGGCGATGTTCTTGCCAATAATAATATTTGAACTTCCGATTATGATACCCGGGTTTGGCATAGAATCCACTTTCACATTCACAGTCGTAGATGCCGCAGTTGTCCCATCCTTCACCATAATGGTAAATGCATCCATACCCGCATACCCGGCTTCAGGAGTATAGATCAATCCCATTGGGGTAGTTATACCTATCGTTGATGTAGCGGTCGCATTAAATCCGCTAAGCGTACCATGTGCCGGGTTTATACTTACTACCCAGGTTTCTGTATTACCGCTCGCGGCATCAGGTATCGCCATCAGGCTATTTATCGGGATGGCTGTTTCATTTTCACAAACCGTCATATCCTGCGTAGTACCATTTATAAATTTCCTTTCGGCAGGCAGCGCATTACCTATAGCTCGTATCACATAATTCCCATAATCAGCTATATATACATTTCCAAGTCCGTCTATTGCAAGGCTGCTTGGCAGATATAGCTCGGCAGCATTTGCAGCACCACCATCACCATCATAGCCGCTAATATTATTACCTGCAAAAGTGGAAATATAACCATCTGTACTCAAGAATCTTACCACATTATTTTGCCAGTCGCAGATATAAAGGTCACCACATGCATCAAGCGTCACACCGGTTGGTATCCATAATTCCGCAGAGCCGCCCGGGCTGCCGTCGCCACCATATCCTGCAACGCCATTACCGGCAATAGTAGTAATGATCCCTGATGCATCAACTTTACGCACTCGGTTATTCCATGCGTCTGCTATGTATACATTACCGGCACAATCTGCCGCCACACCACTTGGGTTATTGAGTTGTGCTGTAGCAGCAGCTATCCCATCACCATTATACCCACCTGCACCTGTTCCTGCAAAGAAATTGATTATACCGGATGCATTTATTCTACGCACCGTTTCACTGCCCTGGTCTGCTATATACATGTTGCCGCTGCAATCCACTGCAACAGATACAGGATAATCCAGGCTCGCCGAATCGGCTGGTCCGCCACTACCATATCCATGCCCGGCCCAGCCACCATGAAAACCATTTCCCGCTATAGTTGTGATCACACCTGCTGTATTGATCATACGGATACGCTCATTGTATTTATCAGCGATGTAAATATTTCCTGCACCATCCAGCGTTATACCCATCGGCCCGTTCAGTTGCGCCGAAGTTGCCGCAATACCATCGCCGTTGTACCCTGCAGCACCTGTACCCGCGATAGTAGAGATCACACCTGATGGGTCTACTTTGCGTACTACATTGTTAAAATAGTCTGTTATATAAACATTGCCCACACCGTCTGCAGCCACGCCATAAGAGCTCCCTGTTTCAGCAGCAGTCGCCATACCGCCATCACCATTATAACCATTCACATGGTCACCGGCAAAGGTCG
The DNA here is from genome assembly GCA_903882965.1 of uncultured Bacteroidota bacterium. Classification (GTDB taxonomy): domain Bacteria; phylum Bacteroidota; class Bacteroidia; order Chitinophagales; family Chitinophagaceae; genus Nemorincola. Next base: position 51,511 of record CAIRZD010000130.1, on the reverse strand, counting down.
ATATGTTACTTGCCGTAGTACAACTGATTACACCTGTAGTCACAGTAATTGTAGTTGTCGCATAAGCAGTACCACAACTATTAGTTACTGCATAAGTAATAACGGCGCTACCTGCAGCAACTCCTGTTACAATACCTGCACTATTCACAGCAGCAACTCCTGCATTCGATGATGTCCATATACCTCCTGCAACAGCATCAGTCAAAGTAATGCTGTGCCTTGTTGACACAGATGACGGCCCACTTATACTTCCCGCACTAGGTAATGGATTAACAACAACTGTAGTTGTATATACCGTCGATGGGCTGCAGCCTGAGGCAAGGCTGCTGCTTACTGTCAAAGAATATGTTGCAACAGTGACGGTAGGAGTTGCTGTAGGATTTTGTACGCTTCCTGAAGACAAATTAGGCCCACTCCACGAATAATTTGTAACGCCTCCCGAAGGATGTGCGGCAAGCATCACTGTCCCTCCGCTGCATATCGGTGAGTTATTTGTTGGGGCTGCTGTTGGGGCAGGGTTTACAATAACTAACGTTGTCGTTGATAAACTGCAACCTGCATTGCTCACCGTCAAAGAGTAAGTGGCCGTAGCAGTAGGTGTAGCAATAGGATTCGCAATTGTGGTTGATGATAAATTCGGCCCGCTCCAGGAGAAATTAGTAGCGCCTGTAGCATTTGCGACAATCATCACATTCCCTCCGCTACAAATAGGTCCATTACTGGCGGGTGCGGCCGTTGGTATAGCATTAACGGTCACTATTGTCGTTGTCGCTCCACCTGAAGTTGTATAAGATATTAGACTTGTCCCTGCGCTTACGCTTGTCACAACTCCTGTAGAGCCACCCACAGTGGCCACAGCCGCATTACCACTGCTCCATGTTCCACCAGCCGGTGTTCCATTCAGTGTTATTGTTGAGCTAACGCATAATGGAGTATTACCTGTAATGGTAATGCTGGTTGCCATTAATGGATCATTCCGCAATACCGATACAGTGCCAGCGCTCGTATTGGCTGTTATTATATCGGCTTTACCGTCCCCATCTATATCACCTGCGGCTACACCCTGTCCCTCGCTACCTGTTGCATAATCCACCTTTGCTGCAAGTGAACTTGAATTAATGTTGCCGGCCGTAGCTGTATTACGGAAAACGGAAACAGTTGATGAAACAAGATTGATAACAGCCAGATCCGGTTTTCCATCACCGTCAAAATCACCTGAAGCTATACTCCACGGATTAATGCCTGCAACAAAAACCACCTGCCCCGCAAAAGAACTTCCATCAATAGTACCAACTACAGATGTATTACGCAAAAGTGAAATCGTATTGTCATTCGAGTTAGCGATCGCCAAGTCTGGCTTACCATCCCCGTCTATATCTCCGATCACAATACCATACGGCTCTATGCCGGTAGGAAAACTCACTGGTGTTGCAAATCCTATACTGCCCAAAATACTGGTATTGCGTAATACCCAGACAACATTATTATTGTTATCGTCAGCTGCTATATCTGGCTTACCATCCCCATCAAGGTCGCCCACAGCCAAACCTGCCAGGGCACCGCCCGCAGTAGAAAGATCCACCGGCAAATTCAGCGAGTATATAGTGATGCTACCAATGGCAGCTGTATTCCGGAATACTACAACGTTGCCGTCATTATTTGTTGTTATTACATCTGCTTTCCCATCTCCATCTATATCCATAACAGTTATAGCTGTCGGGAAATCATTTGGCCCTTGTGCAAATGACACAGGCGATCCGAAACTTACAGACCCGCCGGTCGAAGTGTTGCGAAATACTGAAATACTATCGCTCTGCACTCCTGATCCATCAAAACTATACCCCCTCGCCCCTGCCACAACCAGGTCTGGCTTACCATCACCATCAATATCGCCTATCCCAATTATAGAAAAATAATTACTACCACCGGCTGATGGTATGGCAAAATCCACCGGTGATGCAAAAGATCCACTGGTAATGGATCCACTTGTACTTGTATTTAGATAAATAGAAATAGATGTACTGCCTGCAACTACCATGTCTGGTTTACCATCACCGTCTATATCTGCGATAACCACCTGGCTTGCATTATAACTGGAGAGATCAGTAAAAACCACTTGTGGGTCAAAATTTACAATCCCGGGCAGATATGCACTGTTATTATAATCAGGTAAAAATGCTTTCGGTGAAAATGCCATCAGCCCATGCAGCATATTATCCACAGTCACCGGTGCATAAGTCGCTCCTACAGGCACAGTTACACTCAGCGATGTTGCGCTTGCCGCATTTACCGTTGCCCTCGTAGCTCCGAAATAAACAATATCACTCGCCGCTACAGTATTAAAATTAGTACCCGTTATCGTTACAGAAGTTCCCGGTGAGTCAATCAACGGACTCACTGATGTTATAGTAGGACTCGCATAAAAAGGATCATTCCTTAATACCGATATATTACCATCCCCGATATTTGCAATTACCACATCCGCCTTACGATCTCCATCTATATCACCTACAGCCATATACGCTGGCGCGCTACCGGTGGCAAAAGTCACACCTGCCGCCAGAGATCCGGTATTAATAGAACCTGTAGTTGCTGTATTGCGGAATATAGAAACTGAATTATCATACCCGTTAATGTTCACCACTGCCAGGTCTGGTTTCCCATCGCCGTCAAAATCGCCTGAGGCTACATCGAATGGTCCCATACCGGTAGTAAAAACTACCTGGCTCGCAAACGAACTGCCATCTATACTACCTACAGTAGCCGTATTCCGAAAAAGCGAAATCGTATTATCAGTCACATTCGTTACTGCAAGGTCTGGTTTGCCATCCCCATCTATATCCGCGATCACTATACCGTAAGGTGCATTTCCCGCGGCAAAACTTACCGGGGCTGCAAAGCCGGCCACCCCTATAGTGGATGTATTAAGCTGCACAGACACATTATTAAAATAATCTGTATATGCTAGGTCTGGTTTCCCATCTCCGTCAAGATCGCCTACCGCAAGTTTTTGCCCGCTTGCTGTCCCCCAATTTCCAAAATCTATAGGGGCTGCAAACGAACTGGAATTAATAATTCCAACCGTGGCAGAATTTAAAAATACAGAAACATTTCCATAAAAATTTGCGGTAACAACATCCGCTTTCCCATCCCCATCTATGTCTGCGATAGCAATACTTGTAGGCTCTTCATCAGAGCTGATATAAGGGATCACTCCTGGTGATGCAAAGCTGATGGATCCGCTGGTGGATGTATTCCGGAATGCAAAAATGTAAAAATTATTTGAAGCATCATTTCCGGCAAAGACTAAATCAGGTTTACCATCCCCATCAATATCACCTGCTGCGATTGCGCCATAGCCAAATGTCAGCGCTCCCCCAATTGCACTCGGAACAACAAAATCTACCGCCGTTGCAAAAGACCCGCTCGTAATAGAGCCACTTGCACTTATATTCCGGTAAACGGAAATAGATGCCCCAGTGCTTGTTATCATATCAGGCTTGCCATCTCCATCTATATCTGCGATAAGCATTTGCCCGCCGCCTACACCTCCCGGATCTGTAAAAGTCACCTTCGGATCAAAATTTATTACTCCTTGCGCATAAGCATTGTTATCATAATTCGGCAAAAACGCTTTCGGCGATAATGCCATCAGCCCATGCAGTGTATTATCCACCATCACCGGTGCATAAGTAGCCCCAATCGGCACTGTCACAGTCAGCGATGTAGCGCTTGCCGTGTTCACAGTAGCCCTCGTAGCCCCGAAATAAACAATATCATTCGTCGCAGTTGTATTAAAATTAGTACCGGTTATGGTTACAGAAGTTCCCGGCGAGTCAATCAATGGACTTACTGACGTTATAGTCGGGTGCGGATATAAAGGATAATTCCTCAATACTGAAATACTTCCGTCATTGGTATTGGCAACTACTATATCCGTCTTGCCATCCCCGTCCATATCACCCGCTGCTATATACTGGGGGCCATTACCTGTTGCAAACACACTGCTTGTCGCTAACGACCCTGTATTAATATTTCCTGCCGTAGCTGTATTGCGGAATACAGAAATGGTATTATCACTATAGTTCTCCACAGCAAGGTCTGGTTTTCCATCTCCGTCAAAATCACCTGAAGCTATTGTGTATGGTTGATTCCCGGTAGCAAAAACTACCTGGCTTGCAAATGAAGGCGCCCCAACCGTTGATGTATTGCGTAAGAGAGAAATACTATTATCAGATAAGTTCACGGCAGCCAGGTCTGGTTTCCCGTCACCATCTATATCAGCGATAAGTACATCATTAACCCCATTGCCTGTAGCAAAGCTCACAGGCGCCGCAAAACCCACAGCTCCGCTCAAAAAAGTATTACGGAATACCCAAACCACATTATTATTGATATCTGCCACTGCAACATCAGGTATACCGTCTCCATCTAGGTCGCCGACAGCGAGACCATGCAAATACCCTCCCCCTCCCGGAATTGGGAAATCTAAACCTGCAGACTCCACCCCAGCCCCTGTTGTCAGCGAGTTGACGTCTATCGTGCCTACTGTTGCCGTATTCAGGTATACCGCAATATTACCGTAATATGCATCCGAAACAATCACATCAGGTTTCCCGTCTCCATTAAGGTCCGCGATAGCGATAGCATAAGGATTATTATCCATAAAATCTGCGGCGATGGTTACAGGAGATGCAAGGCTCACAGACCCGGTCGTAGAAGTATTGCGGAATAACACAATGTTACCATTACCTGCAACCACTAAATCCGGCTTGCCATCTCCATCTATATCTCCTGCTCCTAGTGTAGAGCCCCAACCACCGGGTACCGTAAAATCAGCAGCAGTTCCGAAAGAACCGCTCGTGATAGTGCCGCTTGTGCTTGTATTTAGGTACACCGAAATACCGAAGCCCCCTACTGTTATCATATCAGGTTTCCCATCTCCGTCTATATCTGCAATTACTGTCTTCCCCGGGTAAACGCCCCCCGGATCTGTGAAGTCCACATGTGGATCAAAATTTACCAATCCAGGCAGGTACGCACTGTTATTATAATTGGGCAAAAACGCATTTGTTGAAAATGCGGCCAGCCCGTTCAAGGTATTAGTAACTGATACTGGTGCATACGTTGCGCCCACAGGCACTGTTACACTCAGTGATGTAGCGCTCGCTGAAGTTACCGATGCCCGAGTAGCCCCGAAATAAACAATATCATTTGCACTTGTAGTATTAAAATTCGCACCGCTTATGGTCACTGTAGCGCCCGCAGCAGCTATCGTCGGGTTCACAGATGTGATCACTGGTAATAAAGGATCATTCCTTAATACCGAAATAGTATTACTACTGAAGTTTGCTGTAATTATATCTGTCTTGCCATCTCCATCTATATCGCCCGCAACTACACTGGAAATAGTGCTTGCTGCTCCGGCATACATCTTGCCGGTGAGTGAACTGCTGTTTATGACACCTGGTGTAGATGTATTCCGGAATACATAGGTAAATAGGGGGGTCGCAGTGTATAAGCCGCTGCTCACAGCTAGGTCTGGTTTTCCATCACCGTCAAAATCACCCCAAACAATACTGTATGGATCATAGCCGACAGCAAAAACTACCTGTGCAGCGAAAGAACTGGCATTAATAGTACCCGCAGTGGCTGTATTACGCAAAATAGAAACGGTACCATCATTTGTATTAGAAATTGCAAGGTCTGCTTTTCCATCCCCATCTATATCGCTGATGGCTATAAATGTTGTACCATTGCCCGCTGTAAAGTCCACACCTGCTGCAAAGCTGGGTGAGCCAGCTGTGCTGGTATTATGCATTACCCACACATCTATATAGTCGTTCGTGATTACCACATCTGGCTTCCCGTCTCCATCCAGGTCCCCTATAGCTACAAAACTATTACCTCCACTACCTGTAATGGCTGCTGGAAAATCTACGGCAGTGGCCAGCGAGCTGGCATCTATTGTCCCGGCTGTAGCAGTATTCCTGAATACTGCAAAATATTGGGCCCCATAGGTACCGGTAATTATATCCGCTTTACCATCCCCATCTATATCACCAATGGCTATATTAATAGGGCCCTGAGGCGTATAAGATGTATTCTCTGTAAATGCCACATACGGTGCAAAATTTACAGAACCGCTGGTAGAGGTATTGCGGAATACGTAAATAGAATCACTATACAGACCACTGACAACCATGTCCGGTTTCCCATCACCATCTATATCCCCTGTAGCTACAAACAAGTTATTACCGGTTACACTGATATCTATTGGAGCTGCAAAAGAACCGGCAGTTATAGAGCCGCTTGTACTGATATTCCGGTAAATAGAAATAGTCGCGCCTGCTACTATAAGATCAGGCTTCCCATCTCCGTCTATATCTGCAATTACTACCTGGCTTATATTAGAATTGGCTGCGTCTGTAAAACCCACTTCAGGATCAAAATTTACCGTACCCGGTACATATGCACTGTTATTATAATCCGGCAAAAATGCATGTTCCGAATACCCCATCAGGTTCGTTGCCGTATTATTTACAGTCACCGGTGCATAAGTAGCCCCAATCGGCACTGTCACAGTCAGCGATGTAGCGCTTGCCGTGTTCACAGTAGCCCTCGTAGCCCCGAAATAAACAATATCATTCGCCGCAGTAGTATTAAAGTTAGTGCCCGTTATGGTTACAGAGGTTCCCGGTGAATTAATGTCCGGACTTACTGACGTAATAGTAGGTGAAGGATATAAAGGAGCATTCCTTAATACCGAAATACTATTATCAGCCTGGTTCACCGTAACAATGTCAGCCTTACTGTCCCCGTCTATATCACCCACTGCTATACTCACTATCGGGTTCCCTGCTACAACATTTTCATTGCCATTAAGCGAATTAGTGTCTATTGTTCCTGCACTGGCTATGTTATGAAATATCTGTACGGTCTGGCCAAAGGTGGCGAGCAAAGTATAAGGGCTAGACACAGCGATGTCTGGTTTACCATCACCATCAAAATCTCCTGAAGCTAAACCCCACGGGCTATAGCCTGCTGCAAAAACGACTTGTGCCGCAAAAGAGCTTGCATCAATAGTACCTGTCGTAGCAGTGTTACGCATAAGACCAAGAGTGCCATCTCCCTGGTTAAGGAACGCAAGGTCAGGCTTGCCATCTCCGTCAATATCACTGATAAGCACATTTGCCGGATAATTACCTGTAGCAAAGCCCACCGAAGTTGCAAAGTTAATAACCCCTGGAGAACTGGTATTTTTGTATACTGTAAGATTATCTCCCGCTGTCGAGCCTATAGTGCCTACCACATCCGGCTTACCATCCCCATCCAAATCCCCGATAGCTATTCCCGAGTAACCGGCTCCCTCAAAAACTATCGACGTTGCCAGCGAACTTGAAGTTATTGTTCCAGCAGTACCCATATTCCGGAATACAGCTATGCCCATACCATCTCCGCAAACTATATCTGCTTTCCCATCCCCGTCAATATCTATGATTGCTATACTGGCAAAATAATCAGTGCCCCAATAATATGAATTTCCCAAAAAGAATACCGGAGATGTAAAATTAACAGTTCCGATCGAGGAAGTATTGCGCATTACATAAATAGTATCACTGCCATTGCAAATGCATACATCCTGTTTCCCATCCCCGTCTATATCGCCCACAGCTAATTGCGGTTCTCCATATTGTGCTACGTTCCCGGTCACGGTAAAGTCAACCGCAGTAGCAAAGGAACCACTTGTAATGGAGCCACTTGTGCTCGTATTCCGGTATACCGAAAAACCAATATTATTCATTACTACAAGGTCGGGTGTACCATCCCCATCTATATCTGCGATCACTACTTGTACAGGAGTATTAGAACCTGCGTCTGTAAAACTTACATTCGAATCGAAATTTATTGCCCCCGGCAAATACCCGCTATTATTATATCTCGGCAAAAACGAATAATCCGAATACCCCATCAGGTGCGTTGCCGTATTATTTACAGTAACCGGCGCATAAGTCGCTCCCACAGGCACCGTTACACCTAGCGATGTAGCGCTTGCAGTATTTACAGTAGCTTTCGTTGCTCCGAAGTAAACAATATTATTTACGGGGTTCGTATTAAAATTCGAACCACTAATGTTAATACTACTACCCGGCACACCAATATTTGTACTTAATGAGCCAATAACAGGCTGTGCTATAGCATTACCACATAGCAGCAGCGTACAAAAAAATAAAGCGCTTACAATTAAATCCCTGCGTGTACTGCCGGAATTTTTCATAGTCGCTGAATTACAACGGGAATAGTTAAAATGTTTCATTAGGGGTATATTTTATTACAGCCGCAAGGCATGTAAATTAATAAAATTTCTTAAATATAACTATCAAAATATAAGGTATTTCCCCTTCCGGGGATCTTGCCATATATAGTAGGCGTCCCCTCGTCTCAAAATGTTAGGGCTCAAGATAAATATTTATTTTACTCATAAACAGCCGATGCTTGATATCCGGTATAATAAATACGATCTTTATATACTCAGGCAAAACCTCTCATCCTGACAACAAAGCAAGTTGAAAACCAGAATTAGTGGATAACATGCATACAAACAATTAATAAATACTACCTTTATATATTATAGTTATTTTCACTTATAACATCTGTAATGAAACCATTCATTTTATATCTTTTTATTGTTTTTCTATTTTTCGGTTGCGCTAAAAGTTCTTCTCCCGCACTTACTCCCGCCAGGAAACTGGCAGGAAACTGGACAACCCCAAATGCTGTAACATTTTATTATTGCAGCGACGGATGTGGCGCTTATAGTCGTTACAGTTCATTTAATATGAAAGTGAATTGGGTGATAAGCGAACTGGGCGACAGTTCTGTAAACATAACAGAAACAATGGTGTCTTCTTCCGCGCAAACGATAATAGGCAGTAACTGTGGATTGGGCGATCCTCCTCTTACTTTCCCCATGCAATTTGTAGGCGTGATTGGCGGAAGCAGGTTTGCCCTCGATGAGCAGCAAATGCTATACAGCAATTCTGGTGCAGCACTAGGGTTGGGAAATGTTAGGATCGGTATATTCAGCTTCACCACCGATGTCATTACAGGGTATGTTATAGAAACTGATTGCCCGGCATATTGCTCCGGTTATGAAACAGACTCTACTACATTTATTCTTACAAGAGTGAATTAAAATCAAAGAGACTACCCAACCCTTGATTCCCAACTGACGCCATGCAACGCGGATCAAACAGTTTGGCATTTATCGCCTGCCATTAACACGCAGAAAGAAAGGTGTATACACTTTCCCGCCGCATACATTCTAACTAACTAACTTTATTCATAAAACAGTAAAAATGCAAAGCAAACAATTGCATATCCAAAACGCTCATTCGACCTCACCCTCTCCAGCCTGCCCTGAGCCTGTCGAAGGGGGAGAGGGCTGGGGAGAGGTTTATACATTTACACAACTACAAATTATCAAATAAACATTTTAATATCCTAAATAAATCGACACCAGATTTTTAAAAAAGAAACACATGAAAAATTATCCACACTATAATAGCGATCATTACACCACCTCTCCTTCAGCCTGCCCTGAGCATGCCGAAGGGGAGAGTCTGGGAGAGGTCCATCCCCCACCCGTGATAAAATGTGATAAAAACGGGGCATTTTGAGACATTTAAAAACACCGGAAATGATACCGCTGCAATTACCGCTTACGAGTATTTATCTTAACTTTATTCTTTAATACGTCTATAAACTTATGCGCAGGCTTCTTATACTTACTGTATTCGCTATATTCACAGCTGTGGTATGCACCACATCCTGCGTGCATAAACCCCAGTCATTAGTAGTAGCTCCAAATGGCGGTTTCCCTGATTCCATTGGTAATATATTTCTCGCTAAGTGCACCAATTCCGGCTGTCATAACCAGGCCAGCTATACCAATGCCGGCGGCCTCCTGCTTGATACATGGCAGCATATGCTCCAGGGTAGTGTCAGTGGTGCTGTTGTCGTTGCTTATAACACACAGCTGAGCCCACTCCTTTATTACTGCAATGCATATGATTCTTCAGATATTCTGGCAAACGACGCAGGGCATCTCACCACCCCACTCACACTCAGTCAATACATGACGCTAAAGCGCTGGGTAGCAGCCGGCGCCCCCGATAGGAACGGCAACATCCCCTTTGCCACTAACCCAGATACCAGGCAAAAAATTTACCTTACCATATCTGGCTGCAACCTCATTGCCGTTATCGATGCCCAGAGCCACGTCATCATGCGGTATATAAAAGTCGGCACTTACCCGGGAAACGAATACCTTCATGATGTTACGGTTTCCGGCGATGGTATGTATGCCTACGTTTCTTTTCTCGACAACAATTTGTTGCAAAAAATAGATACACGTGCAGATACCGTAATTGGTGCCGCAAACCTCACCAGTGCCGTAGCAGGTGTATATGGTACCGGCGGATGGAGCATCATTAACCTGTCTCCGCAAGATACAGCCTTGATGGTAAGCGGCTTCTTAGCTACTGGTTATGAAGTTACCATCAATACTAATTCATTGCTCATAAACAATAATTTATCTGCAGATGCGCATACCGCAGGTACATCAGAATTTGCTTATCCGCATGGCATAGCAAGCAATGCAACTTTTGATACTTTTTTTGCAACCCTCGAATATGGTAATGTAATTAATAAGTTTTCCTTCGCCCCGGAGTTTACATACAAATACATAAGCCTTGATGGCAATCCGCCTATAGCCGCTAAAAGCGCTACCTCACCGGATCCACACCAGATACAGATGTCCCCCGACTACTCAAAATATTTTGTTTCCTGTCAAAACTCTAATGAGGTCCGTGTAATGGACGCCTATAAGGATACCCTGATCAAAGCAATACCTGTCGGCGCATTCCCACAGGAAATGGCAATATCAAGATCTAAAGGCTACCTCTTTGTAGTGTGTATGCAGGATTCTAATGCACACACTCCCTCCGGTGCTAAGGGCTGCGTTACTATTATTGATTATAATACACTGCACGTTGTTACCACTTTATATGGCGATTTCTACCAGCCGCATGATGTTTGTGTCGATGAGCAGGATGGCCTTATATACATATGCAGTACCAACTCAAACCCCAGTGGCCCTCCACCTCACCACGTACTGGGCAATTGTTCCGGCCGCGATGGATGGTATACCGTATATAACCTGAATACCCTGGTGATGTATAATAACCGTTATGGAGTACCCGTATTTCCCTACGCTATTTCCAACAGGTTTTAATAAGTATCTACATCCCCTGCTTTTAAATATTTACTTTTGAATTTATAAAATGCTCACAGTTTCTCTACATGGAATAAAAATAAATGCTCCTCACGGTCTTTACCCGGAAGAGCATATTCTTGGTAATACATTCGAAATTGATATTGATATTTGGCTCCCTGATACCCTGCCCTGGCCCTTCGCGGATTATACTCTTATCCGCCAAACTGTATCAGATATTTTTCAGCAACCCGGCCAGCTTCTCGAAACCTTCGCGTATAATATACACACCGCACTAAAAGGTAATTTCCCAATAGCCCAAAAAATAAAAGTAGCTGTCAGAAAATTACACCCCCCAATGCCGGGCGACGTAGCTTATGCACAAGTTTGTTATGAACAATAACTCGCAGCAAACAGTTTATTGCAAAAGCTTCTCCAGCGCCATATCATAAGCCTCTTTCCAGTCACTTATGTAGCCCCAGCTATCGTCATCTATGCAGATTTCTTTATTCGCATTTACTACCCCGATTTTTGTAAACGGAAGGCCTTTCAGTTCCGCTTCAAAAAGAGCATGGACGTCTGGATTTACGCTTACCACCACCCTGCTTTGTGCTTCACCAAAAAGTGTTGCATCCTTACGTATTTCTTTGTCTGTATGTATACTGAACCCAAGTCCATTCGCCATACCGCTTTCCAGCAGGCAAGCAAAGAGCCCTCCCTCAGAAATATCATGTGCAGATTTAATAAGCTTTTCACTTATCAACCGCATCACAGTTTGCTGCAACTGGTATTCTTCTTCCAGGTCGAAGTGTGGTGCAGGGCTGTGCGTTACACCACATATATGATGCAGATATTCAGAACAATTGATGTCGTTTCTATTTACCCCAAGCAGGTATATAGTATCTCCCGGATGTTTAAATCCTAAGGACATTTTTTGGTGTATACTATCCAGCACCCCCACCATACCAATTGTGGGGGTAGGATATACCGGCCCGTCTTCACTTTGATTGTAAAAACTAACATTCCCCCCGGTAACCGGTGTATCAAATTTAAGGCAAGCCTCGCCCATTCCCTTGATGGCATTCACAAACTGGTAATATACTTCCGGATTATATGGGTTACCAAAGTTCAGGCAATTGGTGATCGCTACGGGCAGGCCGCCACTACATACTATGTTACGTGCCGCCTCGCTCACGGCTATCATTGCACCCTTGTAAGGATCAGCAAATACATAACGGCTGTTACAGTCGGTAGTTACCGCCAGTGCTTTTTCTGTTCCGTGCACTCGTATTACCGCAGCATCACTTGCTTCATTTGTATGTGTGTTGCCGGTCATTACCATGCTGTCATATTGCTCATATATCCAGCGCTTAGATGCTATATTAGGTAGTTGTATTAGCTGGTAAGCCGCTTCTTTAAGATCTCCCGGTATTGCAATGCTGTCTGCATTAAATTTCCTGATCTCTGCAAAATAACGTGGCTCTGAATATTCACGCTCATAAATAGGTGCGCCACCGCCAAGCACCAGGCTTTCAGCCGGTACATCTGCAACTAGTTCACCATTCATGTAATATTTAAGATTGAGGTCTTTTGTTACCTCTCCTATTTGCACGCAGTGTATATCCCATTTATCAAATATTTTTTGCACTTCAGCTTCCCTGCCTTTTTTCACTACAATGAGCATGCGTTCCTGGCTTTCGCTCAGCAGCATTTCCCATGGTTTCATTTCCTTCTGGCGCGTGGGTACTTTATCCAGGTGAATGATCATTCCGTGTTCACCCTTTGCACTCATTTCACTGGTGCTGCAGGTGATACCTGCTGCACCCATATCCTGCATGCCTATCAGCGCACCGGTAGGTATCATCTCCAGACAAGCTTCGAGTAATTTTTTTTCTTCAAACGGATCCCCTACCTGTACAGAGGGCAAAGACTCTGCACTGTTCTCGCTGATATCGGCAGATGCAAATGATGCACCACCTATGCCATCCTTACCTGTAGATGCACCAACTATAAAGACCGGATTACCCGCGCCGTGCGAAGTTGCAGACACTGTTTGCCCCACTCTAACTACACCCACACTCATCGCATTTACCAACGGATTGGTCTGGTAGCAACTTTCATAATATACTTCTCCTGCCACAGTAGGTACACCAAAGCAATTACCGTAGTGACCTATTCCCTTCACTACTCCCTTTATCAGCCACTTTGTTTTAGGGTTATCTACTTTACCGAAACGCAAAGAGTTAAGTGATGCAATAGGGCGTGCACCCATTGTAAAAATATCACGGTGAATACCACCCACACCGGTAGCTGCACCCTGAAAGGGTTCTATTGCTGACGGATGGTTATGGCTCTCTATCTTGAACACACAACCCCAGCCATCGCCAATATCTACAAGCCCTGCATTTTCTTCACCTGCTTTTACGAGTAACCTTGCGCCATCACGTGGCAGGGTTTTCAGCCATGTTATGGAGTTTTTGTAGCTGCAGTGCTCACTCCACATTACGGAGTACATGGCTACTTCAGTAAAATTGGGGGTGCGTCCCAGTATTTCTTTTATTTTTTCAAATTCTTCTTCGCGAAGGCCGAGTTTGGTAGCTTGTTCGAGTGTGGCAATCATGGTGCAAACGTACAAATTTTTGGGTGGATGTCCATAATCATACACATTCGTGCGTTGAAAAAAATATCTGGAAATGATATATAATTATTGCTCAGGATAAAATATCAATAATTCTTTTTCTCGCTAACTATTTTGCCATCCTGCATAGTCAGCGTCCTGTCTGTCATTTTTGCCAGTGCATCATTATGGGTGATCATGATAAATGTTTGCCCAAACTGATCACGTAATTGCAGGAATAATTTATGTACTGATTGCGCATTTGCTGTGTCGAGGTTACCGGTTGGCTCATCTGCCATTATTATTGATGGTCTTGTTATCAATGCCCGGGCAATAGCTACCCGCTGCTGCTCACCGCCTGATAATTCTGAAGGCTTATTTTCCAGCCTGTTGCCAAGGCCTACTATATTCAGCATTTCTTCAGCTTGCTGCATCGCTTCTTTTTTACTGCTCCCTTTTATCCATAACGGCACCGAAACATTCTCTACTGCACTGAATTCCGGCAACAAATGATGGAACTGGAATACAAAACCAATATGGCTATTACGAAATTTAGCCTGTTTTTTAGAAGGCAGTTGTAAAATATCAGTACCTGCTATGAGCACACTGCCACTATCAGGCTTGTCTAATGCACCTATAAGATGCAGCAAAGTGCTTTTGCCTGCTCCTGAAGAGCCTATTATAGATATAATTTCACCTTTATCTACATGCAATGACACATCGTTAACTACCATAAAATTGGTATACTTTTTGAATAGGTTCTTAACGGAAAGCATAGTGGATAAAGGTAGTTATTTAACTTTTGAATTTGACTTTTGAATAATCGAAGTATGATATAATTAACAACTATGGAATATCAATTTTTAATTAAGTTTTGGAAGTTTTAGAATTTGGCTTTTAAATTTTGAATTTTCCCTTACATTTGCGGGAATCAGAATAAAAATAATCTATTTATAATATGTTTTGGACACTTGAATTAGCATCACATCTCGAAGACGCCCCCTGGCCTGCAACAAAAGATGAGCTTATAGATTATGCCATCCGCTCCGGAGCACCGCTAGAAGTAGTGGAGAACCTGCAGGAACTTGATGACGAAGGTGAGATATACGAAGGCATAGAAGACATCTGGCCCGATTATCCCACTCAGGAAGATTTCTTCTTTAATGAAGATGAGTATTGACCTGTTTCGAAAATAATTACATCCCGCTTTATGGCGGGATTTTTTTATTATTTAATCCTGTTCCCTGATACTATGTCCTTTTATCCATTTACATTTGGGAACAATAAATTTAACCCGTAATGAAAAGTATTGTTGTTTTTTGCGGATCATCAGAGGGGTATAATGAATGCTACCGCGAGGCTGCATATAATCTTGGCGCCTTGCTTGCAGCGCGTGGCATCCGCATTATATACGGCGGGGCTAAAGTAGGGCTGATGGGTGCTCTTGCCGATGGCGCTCTGGAAAATAACGGGGAAATAGTGGGTGTTATACCTGAGTTTTTGAAAACGACAGAAGTAGCCCACGAACAGTTGACCAGGCTCATAATAGTAGATACCATGCATGAGCGCAAACTAAAAATGCATGAGCTTAGCGATGGCATCATTACTCTACCCGGCGGATGGGGTACTATGGAAGAGTTATTTGAAATGCTTACCTGGAGCCAACTTGGCCTACACAGTAAGCCCGTTGGCCTGCTCAACGTAAATGGATATTACGATGCCCTTAAAGCTTTAACTGACAATATGGTCACAGAAGGCTTCCTGAATGAATTTGTAAACGCTACATTGCTTATAAATGGATCTATAGATGACCTGCTTACACAAATGGAAGCCTACGACCCCACAGCCGCACCACAGGTAGTCACTAAGCAAACTACATAAGGTTTTTGCATTTTTACGATAATCCTCTTTATATTGCTACCTTTTATTAACGTTCCGGGATCACAATGTCCAATAAAGCCGATAAATTAAAACTACTAAAGTTTGTAAAAGACTTCCTGCTTGCATCACGCTTATTGCAGTTATTGCAGCCTTTCAACAGGGTGTTTGGCTTCATTTATAATTTCAACCTGCTTACTTCATGGGTGCATAAACACAAAAGTGAAAAGCTGCTCACAAATGATTTTTACCGGCCGGTAAGGAACTATGACGACCGACTTAAGAGCTTCGATGCCATTGCAGCACATTATAAATTAAATGAAATACCTGTTTCCTATCTTGAATTCGGAGTTGCATCCGGCGGTTCGTTTAAGTGGTGGATGAATACCTGCCGTAACCCTGAATCCCGTTTTTATGGCTTTGATACTTTTGAAGGCCTGCCGGAAAGCTGGGGGGTTTTTACAAAGGGTGATATGAGTGCCGCCATACCGGAAATAAATGATAACCGGGGAATGTTTATTAAAGGTATTTTTCAGGATACACTCAATGATTTTTTGCAGGAATATGGATCTTCTTTAAAGGGCAAACAAAAATTGATACACATGGATGCCGACCTATTCAGTGCTACACTTTTTGCACTTAGCCAGTTATATCCTTACCTCGAGAAAGGGGACATCATAATGTTTGATGAGTTCAATGTATACGGCCATGAATTCATGGCGTTCAGGTATTTTACAGAATGTTTTTATGTAAACCTGAAACTTATCTCCGCACAAAATAATTTCTATCATGCAGCGTTCGAAGTTGTATAATCTCTCTTGCTTGCGATACTAAAAGAAATAGGGCACCAAAAGGTGCCCTATTTCTTTATTATAAAATACTGAATTAGTTACTTATTTCAACACACTTACTTTTCCTCTCTGCGTGGTGTTACCATTTACATCAGAGATAGTGTAGAAATACACGCCATCAGACAGGTTTGAAATATCTATTGCATCCTTGCTGGTCAATGTTTTGTTAGCGACAAGCTGGCCATTCATTGCATATAAACGGAAGTTTGCTCCTGCATTATCAGCACCTTCTACGTACAATATTCCTGATGCTGGGTTAGGGTATACTTTTACATCATTTTGCAAATTCACATTTTTAACAGCGTTTGGCAGGTAGGTCATACTAACATCATCTACATAAAGTGTGCTGCTATCCAACGCGCCGATCTGTCCACTACTTGCAAATTGGATGCGTACCGTATCAGCACCATCAACTGAGTCTGCATAAACAACAGGTGCAGTAACCTGCCTCCATGTTGCAGTAGGTCCTATTTTCATAGTAACAGTGCCTACAGCAGAATCTACCCCCGATACCTGGCTATACACCGTTACCACAAATGTGCCGCTATCTATTCCGGTGGCACCTGTACTATCTTTACCTGGAGTATACCTAACCCAGGCACTTACAGAAGCTATCCTTCCGGTTACGGGTGTGCCTCCGGTTAATGTTAATGACTGCCCCAGGTTCATGGTAGCTATTAACTCAGTTGTATTTAAGTTTGCCTTTGCGTTTGAAAGTATTCCGGCAAACATGCCAATTGTATCCTGCTTAAGTGTAACTATCTTAGCTGAAGAAGTACCGGAATGTACAATACTGGTTTCCTGAAAAAGCTGGGCATGTAAATTAGTAGGCATATAACCTGCAAAAAATAATGGTAAAAGCCCCTCTTCTTCGGCAATCACAAGGGAATCAAAACCAAACCATTGGTCGGGAGCATGTATCGCAACAATCGGACCGGTACCAGAATTGCCGCTACGCCATGTTTCCATACCTGCATTAGACTGTGCAAAAGCAGTGCACCCTGCTACCAGGGCAAATAACAGTAAGTAGATTTTCTTCATGAGTTTGTTTTTTATGATTTATTTAAATGCAAATTAATGATTTATTTCCTTTAAACATTGCTGTATCGCATCGAAATTGGGTATTTCTGACGCATTCTCTAAAACTTCCGCATAACGCACTATGCCTTCCTTATCTATCACAAAAGCCGAGCGCTTTGATACACCTTCCATGTCATTGAACCAATGCTCATAAATGCTGTCATAAGCCCGTGAAGCTACTTTATTAAAATCACTGAGTAAAGGGAAATTCAGGTTCTGCTCTTTTTTAAATTTATCCTGCGTAAAAAGAGAGTCAACTGATATCCCGTAGACCTGTGCATTAAGATTATTATATGTTGCTATATTATCACGCATAGCACATAATTCTTTGGTGCAGGTGCTTGTAAAAGCTAAGGGGTAGAATAGTAGTAATACATTCTTACCTTTTTGCTCACTCAGAGTTACCTTATTTTTCTCATTATCACGGAGTGTGAAATCCGGAGCTTTTTGCCCTACTTGTATTGGCATAATATTATTGATTTTATTATTATAATTGAAGATTGTTCTGGTAAAAGTAAAGTAAGCAATGCTACTGTCAAAATGGGATATATAATTATTTTAGACAATAAAGACTTTCTGCCAAAATATACACCTAATAATAGAAAAAATAGCAATTTTTCTGCCAAAATAGCGAGATTTGCAACCCGCCTGCAAATGGCATAGAAAATGCACTCCTCAGTTACGAGTGAAAACCAAACACTAATTAGTAAAAATTAAAAATTAATAACTATGTCTAAAAATGTAAACATTACCCCACTGCATGATCGGGTAATAGTGAAAGCCGCAGCAGCGGAAGAAAAAACTGCCGGAGGAATTATCATACCGGATACTGCAAAAGAAAAACCACAACGCGGCATTGTTATTGCTGCCGGACCGGGTAAAAAAGATGAGCCAATGACGGTAAAGTCGGGCGACACCATCTTATATGGCAAGTATGCAGGTACAGAAGTATCTTTCGAAGGTGAGGACTACCTTATTATGCGCGAAAGTGATATACTGGCTGTGATCTAGTCTGCAGATTTGATAATGCACATATTTCACATGCTCGTTTTTTTAAAACAATTTTCAATTTAACTAATTATCAATTTAAAACAATTATGTCAAAACAACTTTTCTTCGACATTGATGCCCGCAACAGAATGAAGCGCGGCGTAGACATACTGGCTGATGCAGTAAAGGTAACCCTTGGTCCAAAAGGACGTAACGTGGTTATAGAAAAAAAATTCGGCGCTCCTGCAATTACTAAAGATGGTGTTACAGTTGCAAAGGAAATAGAACTTGAAGACGCTATTGAGAACCTGGGTGCTCAAATGGTAAAAGAAGTTGCTTCCAAAACTGCTGATATAGCAGGTGATGGTACTACTACTGCTACTGTACTTGCACAGTCGATCATCGGTGAAGGTCTTAAGAACGTTGCCGCCGGCGCTAACCCAATGGATCTGAAACGTGGTATAGACAAAGCAGTAGCTGCTGTTGTTGAGAACCTGAAAAAACAATCAGAAAAAGTAGGTAACGATAACAAAAAGATAGAGCAGGTTGCTTCTATCTCTGCCAATAATGATAATGCTATAGGTGCACTTATTGCACAAGCTATGGCTAAAGTAGGCAATGAAGGTGTGATCACTGTAGAAGAAGCTAAAGGCACAGAAACTACTGTAGAAGTAGTAGAAGGTATGCAGTTCGACCGTGGCTACCTGAGCGCATACTTTGTTACTAATACAGAGAAAATGCATGTAGAGTTGCAGAACCCATACATCCTTATCTATGAAAAGAAAGTAAGCACTTTGAAAGACATTCTTCCAATACTGGAAAGTGTGGTACAAAGCGGCCGCCCTTTATTGATCATTGCTGAAGATGTAGACGGTGAAGCATTGTCTACACTTGTTGTAAACAAACTTCGCGGTTCATTGAAGATCGCAGCTGTAAAAGCTCCGGGCTTTGGCGATCGCCGTAAAGAAATGTTGCAGGATATAGCAGCACTTACGGGGGGTACTGTTATCAGTGAAGACCAGGGTTATAAGCTGGAAAATACGAGCATTGCTGCTTTAGGTCAGGCAGAAAGTATCACTATCGACAAAGACAACACTACTATCGTAGGTGGTAAAGGTCAAAAAGATGATATCACAGCACGTGTGAATCAAATAAAATCACAGATAGAGTCAACTACCAGCGATTACGACCGCGAGAAGCTACAAGAGCGCCTTGCAAAACTAAGCGGTGGTGTTGCAGTGTTGTATATCGGTGCAGCTTCTGAAATGGAAATGAAAGAGAAGAAAGACCGTGTTGACGATGCATTACATGCTACACGCGCAGCGGTAGAAGAAGGTATAGTACCGGGTGGTGGTGTTGCTTACATCCGCGCTATCGAATCACTCGATAAAGTAAAAGCTGATAACAACGACGAGAAAACAGGTATCAATATAGTGCGTCGCGCATTGGAAGAACCACTTCGCCAGATTGTAGCTAATGCAGGTCTCGAAGGTTCTATCATCGTTCAAAAAGTACGTGAAGGTAAAGGTGATTATGGATTCAATGCACGCACTGAAGTATATGAGAACCTGCTTGCAGCCGGTGTTATAGACCCTACTAAAGTGGGCCGTATAGCTCTGGAAAATGCAGCGTCTATCGCCAGCATGCTCCTCACTACTGAGTGTGTGATCGCAGACAAGCCAGAACCAAAATCTTCAGCTCCAGCCGGTGGCGGAATGCCAGGCGGAATGGGCATGGATTATTAAAATAAAAAGTTCAATAGATACAAAAAGCCCCGATGTAATAGTCGGGGCTTTTTTATTCTAATAGCAATTGCCTTTACCTGGTCAATGTAACCCTGCTAAACACACCAGCTCCATTAGCTGTGATACGAATCAGATAAACCCCATTTACCAACTGCTCATCCATATCTATCTGCGCATTCAATTTTCCTTTTTGCAGTGGAATAACTCGCCTATAAACCATTTGCCCTAATACATCTGCTATCTCCACAGTAGCTTCGTTGGCAACAGAAATAAATGTATCGTTAATGGTAAATACTCCTTTGTTAGGATTAGGCACTATTCTAACTTCTTCCCCGGAAGACGAAAACATTTCAATTCCCAAATGGCTCACAGTATCTGTATCCCTGATCACTATATAAGCAATTGCCGGTTCTCCTCCGCAAAAACTGGTGCTAGTCACTACGCAGGCCACGGTATCAATGCCGGAAAAATTACTACTGGTAAATGTATCGTTTGTGGCACCGGGAACAGCTATACCGTTTATTTCCCACTGATAAGCCAGCGACGTTCCGCCATTCACGACCTTTGCCACAAGTGTATCACTATTACCTTGTGTTATGGTATCGCCCGGATGTGCAGTAACAGTTACAGTGGGTATCAGCAACGGTACAACGGTCATGTTAATATTATTGGTGCTGTAAACCGAATCTGTAATGAGGCATTCATAACTGCTATACATAGAGCACAGTATATTATCCCCATTGGCAGGCACATAAGTATATACGGGTCCAATAGCTGCAGTGTAGCCATTCTTTATCCACCTGTATGTAGGCGTGGGCCCACCATAAACCGGTGCAGGAATGATAGTTGCCGGTACATATTCACACACAGTATCTGCGGGGGTTACAGAAAGGCTTATCGATGGCGAAACTCTCGGTATCGTCGTCATGGTCATGGCACTGGTTGCAGTACTGGGAATCGCGCAAACTGCATCACTGAAAATAACAACCGAAACCACATCTCCGTTAGCAGGTACGTAGCTGTATGTAACACCGGTGCCCATGCTGGCACTGTTCACGTACCACTGGTAATAAGGAGATGCGCCCGCGTCTACAGGTAATGCTGTAAAAGTAGTGTTTGCCAACACACATACAGTGTCGCCAACACCGGTGGTAATACTTACAGAAGGTACATTATCCGGTATTACACCAATAGTTGCAATACCCGACATACGGTTACTACATCCTGTAGCAATATTTACACCATATATCTGGTACGTTCCCGCTGCCGTATACGGGCCGTAGAAAAGTGAACTGCCGGTACCATGAAGAGAATCAACAAACGCCGTGCCGTCATACAATGAATAATTGATACCTGTATCAGAGCCATTAAGCCCTATTGTCGCCCCTGATGTACCTGCACAATAATCACCACCACCAAATACATAATAATTTGGAGGCAGGGGATTAACGGTAAGCAATACCCTTCTGCTGCAACCATTAGGGATAGTGTAGGTTATCATTGTTTCACCGGGTGCAATGGCCTGCGATGAGCCTGTACTTTCATTAATAGTCGCTACAGTAGTATTGCTGCTGTTCCAGGTGCCACCTGTTGAAAGGTCACTGAAAAGGCCCGTGACACCAACACAAATTGCTGCACTCCCTGTGATCTGCGATATGGGGTTTACAACAATCCATTTGGTAACAAAACAGCCGGATGGTAGTGTGTAGCTTATGATAACAACGCCGCCGGATACCCCGGTAATAATTCCGCTCGTTGAATCCACAACGGCCACGATACTGTTACTACTGCTCCAGTTGCCACCTGAAGTAGTATTATTTAAAGTTATTGACGAAGCTTCACATACCGTGTCAGGACCGGATATACCTGCAAGGGATAAGGATACAACCTGGATAATTTTCGTTACGGTGGTAGTGCCGCAACTATTAGTTACTGAATATTTCACAGTATCAACACCTGTTGCCATCCCTGTCACAACGCCACTAGTGTTTACTACCGCAATACCTGTATTGCTGCTTGACCATATGCCACCCGAAGTATTATCTGATAATGTAACTGAATACCCAATACACAAACTGTCTGTTCCATTAATAGCAGCAACCACAGGTGGTCCGGAACATGGGGGGATAGCTGCATTTACATTATCCCAACAACCAAGTAGAAACAAAGCGCATAAGATAATATTGCAATACTGTTTCGTGAAACCTCTCATATAAAGCAAATTTACGGGATTAATCGTTTGTGTATAATGTTAAAACTACGCCTGACCAATCAACAACCCCATCTAAATATTTTTTTGAATGTATGCTGATCCTCCCTTAACTTTACATACTTATAAAAACACTGCATATGAAACCCGTATTCAAAAAGCGGTTTGTATTTATTGCAAAATCTATGTTGTGGTCAATGCTTCTTTATGTAGTATTGATGCTCGCTTTTAATTGGGATGATGTAAACAACAAAGTAAAAAGCAGCAACCCTATAACGGTCATGAGCAATATTACTTCACCTCAAACACCGGAAGCAAATAACCCTGCGGCTATACCTCCAAGCATTGCTCATAACATGGGTTTTGCAGAGAAAATAATAACACTTGCCCGCAACATAAGCGGCATAATTGGTATCGCCATCAAATAGAGGAAGGAAACCATATCAGGGAATTAGGTTAATCTAATTTGCCCCACGCCATGCATAGCGAAGTTTCATCTCCCTTTTTATACTGCACCAATGATGCATATGTTCCTCTCTTTTCGTCAAAATCAGCGCCTTCTATAAAACTGCATTTATATTCATTAGCTTCCGGTTCACCAAACAGGTAATGCTTTGTGACTTCCTTTTTCCTGTCCATTTTATAATAGCAGGTATTTGTAAAGTTGAAATTGCATACAGTATCCCCGGGACGCGCCAGACTGTTATTGAAGTTCTTTTTATTGTCGTTAAATATGATGTAGAAATTTTTATCGTGATAATAAGAATTTATGGAGACGAGTTGTCGTTCATTTACCGCATCCGGCAAGTCCCCGAAGAATTCCTGCGATTGCCCTTTTTTTGATAATTCATACGGATCATAATAATGATTGTAGCTTTTCAGCGTTTGCCGCATGGGCAATACAGTGCCCCATATTTCGTTACCATCATCATCATACTGTGTGATCCCAATATCGCCAAAGTAAGTAAATCTGTTAATCCTCACCCTTGTTTCAATTTCCGGATACCTCGAATAGGATTCGGAAATGACTGTAGAAAGCCCTGTTTCCATCGTAAACATATTTATGGGCAACCCTTCATAATATGCACCTGAATCCCGCTCTTGCTTTAAGAAGTCATTTGCCGACTTGTTCTTTATCCATTTAGAATCGGCGGTCATGCTACTTTCATCTATTTTAAACAAAAGATGCTGTATTATCGCTGCCGGAAGCCATGTATACCCATATTTGTAATTAACAGCCCTATAGCTTAAAAGCAATATGTTCAGTGATTTCGCAAATGGATTATACGTGTAATTGGTATACAAAGGATAGGTTTCGGTTGATAAATGGGCTGCAGCAGAGTAGGCCGTTGAGCTTCCCTTAGGAATATAATACATAGCTAAATGATGGTCATAAATTGGCGCCGAAGATAAATCGCCAGCTGTACCATTTTCTATAAGTTTAAAAAGACTGAGAGTAATATTGATGCCACTGGATTGCCACTCAGCACCTACAACATCAAGATAATCATACTTTTTCCGGTCCACTTCTATCGGCACTTCTCTTATTCCCTCGTGCCTGTTATTATAATACGCTACATAAACTTTGCACTCCAGAAACTCTCTTGAATCTGTACAGAAAAGGATTGCATAACTGTCCTCATCCTTATTTTTCATTACATCAAATCTTGTGCGCTTCGTCATACTAGGCGACTTCCCCGCCTGCTCTTCTTCAATTACGCTTCCATCTGTAGCATTGAAACGTAACCTAATCAAGCCTGTATTACTAAGATGTTCCTGCTGGATAAATAAAACGGCTTCTCCATTAATCTCAAACAGCCCTTTGAATACTGCCTCGTTAATTTTTCTTACATCAAATAACCTGAAGAGTTGCTTCTTGCTCGCTATTTCCTTGTGTGTGCTATCAAAAATTTTTACAATAACAGACTTTGCGGGTTCAAGTTCAAAATGAAAAAGTATAGTATTGCCATTTTTCATGCAAAGCACTTTATTTACTCCCGTTTCACGCAGATCTATTGGAGCACTTACATCATATTTTTTTCCCTGGGCATACCCAAGTGAAAAATAAAAGCATAATAAGAGAGCGGGATAGTAGCGAATATTATTCATAGGTTTTGTATTACTATTCATTACAATAGTAATACAAAACAATTAAATACGCATCTATGAAAGAAGAATTGCTTTAAGGTACTTAATAATGCAAGGTACGCATTATCATTATGCCACAACTAAAGCCATATGCTCAGAACTTACCATTTGCAGGGCGAGGCTTTTTATGGAAGGGTATACCAATTCATATACATCTTTTTTGCTTGGTGGTACATCATCTTCCTGCATTGCCACAATATATATAATAGATTCTGGTATGTCTAATACTGCGCATACTTTTGAAATGGTCCTTTGGCTTGGGCGTTTTACGCCGGTTTCTATTTGTGATAATGACGTTTGTGATAACTCGCACTTTTCCGCCAGTTCATATTGTGTGATAGAAAGTTTCTTCCGTATTGACTTAATAGCTATTCCGATGTTCATTTTAGAGTTTTTTAGTGACTTATGAAACCAATTTTGGGTGATGAATTACTAAATAATATAAGTATCGATACTAACTAATAAGACGGATTAAAACTAAAAAACGTTGGTAATTCTTAAAATTTGATTTTGATAAAATGTCATTTCTACTCCGATATGCTACATTTTACCGTACTTTGCTGCGTGTCTAACAGCTTCTCAAAGCAAATAGTTTTTGATAAAAAAACAATGCTTGCCGTCATCATATCGCAATTACGTAAAGACGGTATGTACTATGAAGTTAATATTAAAGGATATCCCCGCTTCTACATGGCCTGGTCGCCGTTGGGGAGATATGACATTGTAAATGAAGAAGATAGCACTCTTCCATATCAACTAGTACTGGCCGTAAGCGATGTTATTGAAAAGAAGAAAAGTTGATACACTCTTTTTTTTTAATATTTTAACCATTTAACCTGCTATTCCCTAATCTACTTTCTTTACCCTGATTAATGCGGCATCACCCTTTTTATTATATGCGAGTATATTATATTTTAGAATTCCGTCCGTGAGGGTAATGCTGGCAGTGTTGGGTGGCTCAGATCCCTCATTTTCAGCAAAAATGGTAATTGTTTTAATATCAGTCCCGGTTATCGGAATATGCAACTGCTTTTTTTCTTTTACCAAGGTATAATTGGAAAGATACGTTTTACCATTAAAATTCAAAGTTACCCGGTCGCCATCTACATTACCCCCGTCCCATATATCTATAATAATTGTGTCTGAATGCCATTCATACAATTTTTCCATACCGGCAGTAACCTTATCGGTTACTAATGGCTCTTGTACTCTCTGTTCTGGTGTTGCGTTCACTGTCTCTGGTTCCCGTACTCTTTTTTTCATGGAAATAACCGTATCGAAATGCTCATGATAGGCAAACAAATTTTGTAACTCCTTGTCATTATCAAAAATGATCTCACCCTCAGTGCAGGCAGTATTGTCTTTTTCCCGGCTCGTAATAGAGCCTTTCAGCACACTACCTCCCGCCTCATGCACGTTTTCCAGGCTGGCATTTACCAGGCACATAAATGCTTTTGTACTTACATTATGCGAATAAACGATCTCCTTTTCTTTAAAGTTCAGCGTGCGCATATGCCGGTCTAGTATCCCGCGTATTGTAGCTTTGGTGTCATCGGGCTCTTTGTATGTAATAGAGTACCCTTTTACCACATCACCTGAATCTGTAAGCACTACTTTATACGGAAATACCTCCCCGGTTGCCATAACAAGCTTACCTGTGAGCGTGATCGGCTTTGTTTGCCCAATTACATTGAATTGGGTACAATGGATAATGACTAATGTGAGAAATAAGGCCCTCATACACGGCAATAATAGGTTTTTTTCATTACACCAAAAATGATAATTCAGCTATTTCTTTCAGGCTGATATGTATTTGACATATAGCCTGCCTGCATCCGATTATAATGTATCCATATTAAAAACAGGAATGAAGTGTGAGGTTAACAAAAAAAATATTACCTTTGCCGTCCGTTTTTAACACGGAGGTTGTAGCTCAGCTGGTTAGAGCATCAGATTGTGGTTCTGAGGGTCGTGGGTTCGAACCCCATCAGTCTCCCCAAAATTCATCAAAAAAAAGTGTCCCGAATATTCGGGACACTTTTTTTATTATCTTCATCGCAAGTATCCTTATCTTTGTTTTTATTGTTTTATAATTAAATTTTACTAAAATGAGTTTAGAAGTAACCGGAAAACTACTTGTAAAGTATGATGCACAGCAAGTAAGCGAAAAATTTAAGAAGCGCGAATTTGTGATTGAATTAGCTGAAGAGATCAATGGTAACATTTACACCAACTTCGCAAAACTGCAATTGGTGCAAACCAAAACAGATATCATAGACCGCTTTAAAGAAGGAGACATCGTAAAAGTAAGCTTCAACATAAAAGGCAATTCTTACGTTGATAAGAAAGACGGGCTAACCAAGTATATCACCAACCTCGATGCATGGAGAGTAGAAAGTGCTACCGGGGCTACAAATACCAGCAACAGTAATCAGGCAGCTCCTGCATATAACAATAACAGTGGCAATCAGGCCGGTGGGAACAATTATAATGCTGCACCAAATTTCAATCCATCACCCGAAACAATTGACGACTTACCGTTTTAATAAATTAGAGTAGTCATATGCAGCATTTCCCGCGCATTACCTTATTTGCTTTGCTTGCTGCAGCACTGTTTAGTGCTTGCAGCAAAATACCGGATCATGCGCGCTATATACCTAAAGATGCTGTAGCGGTAGCAGGCATTAACCTTAAATCACTAGGCAAAAAAATTGCCTGGAATATGATAACAGGCAGCAAGCTATTTCAGGAAATGCAAAAACGCATTCCCGAAAAAAGTACTAAGGATGCTATGAATGGTATCGAAAAGGCCGGCATCGACCTTTCAAATACCCTTTATGTTTATGTAAAACCAGACACTCGATTCAAAGGAGGCAACATCATCACAGGCTTGGTGCCCCTTTCTGATGCCGGCCTATGGGAAACATACGTCAAACAAGTGTTTCCACAGGCAATAATAAAACAACACGGTGACCATAAAGAAACAAGCCTTGGCAGGGATATGTTTGTAGGTTGGAACAATAAGCTGTTAGTGATCATTAACGTCCTGTCAATACCTACAGATTATAGCCAATTGGATAGAAGTAGCTCGGGGATTATTGATAAACCTATGGAGGATGTTGCCGGCCTCTCAGCCGAAATGGATAATGCTTTCAACGTAGCAAAAGATAATTCAATAATTACTAACCCCCACTTTTCTGTCCTCGAATCAGAAGGCCACGATATCACCTTCTGGCTTAACTACGGACAACTTATGGACCAGTATGGCAGTAATGTTTCCGGCAGTGGCGTTTCACTATCCGGTGCCCTATGGAAAGATGCAGCCTTTACTTCCGGTTTCGACTTTAAAAAAGGAAAGATCTCAGGCGATATGCACTATTACCTTCCCGATGAAATGAAGGAAATAGGCACTGAATTAGGCTCTGTAAGTGCCGATAAAGAGATGCTCGACCGCCTTCCAAACCAAAATATGGATTTGCTTTTTGCTATGCATATATCTCCCAAAGGGTTTAAATTATTGCTTGAAAAAATGGGCGTACTTGGATTGGCAAATACAGCATTAGCTACACAAAACATGAACATAGACAATGTCTTAGATGCATTTACCGGCGATATGAGTTTTGTAATGAATGATTTTAGCCTGCACACAGAAACAGAAGTTGATAGCTTTATGGGGCAGGCAGTAATACACCAAAATCAAAAACCAAAACTCAGTATGAGTTATGTAATGAAGATCAATAAAAAAGAAAATTTTCAAAAACTAATTGCTCTTGCTAAGGAAAATGGGCTACAGCAGTCGGGCGATGCCTATATAATTCCCTTAGATGATAAAGACACCGTCTATGCAATGGTAAATAATCAGTATCTGATCGTATCCAATAAATATCCTTACACTACTGGTTTCTTGCAAGGCAATTTTAAAAATCAGAAAATGCCGGAACCCGCTGCTACGGCAATTTCAGGCCACCCATTTGCCATGTACCTCGATGTTCAGGAAGTATTTAAGAACATAGATGCCGGAATTACTCACTCTGCACACGATTCTGCAATGATCATGGAAAGTAAAAAACTACTCAGTAATATTTCATTAAATGGTGGCGAATTTCTTAATAATGCCTTTTCATATCACCTCGATATTAATTTCACAAATACAGATGAGAATAGCCTTATAGAACTGATGGATTACGGTATGAAAATAAATGACGCAGAAAAAATAGCACAACATTAATTTATATATCTAAATGACAGACTACTCCACCAACGATTTGATGCCGTAATATGTCTTAGGATAAGAATAAACTACTTATTCTTTGTTTATTAGTATTTTTTTTTAAACTTAGCAAAAAAAAATTATGAGAAAATCATCCCTTTACTATACATTAGGACTACTTACTGTCTTAGTGGCCGGGATATATAGCTGTAAGAAAGTAAACGGAATTAATAACAATACGGTTATTGAAACACCATATAGTCTATATTTCTTTGATACTTCCGGCACCCTATTTGTTACCAACGACGGGAAAACTGTTAAACCAGTTGTATTCCCTCCTGATGGCAAACCATCTCGCTCTCTTATCACATCCGGAGACAATATCTTATGGGCTAAAAATAACCTATACGTCAGTAACAATAACGGCCAGAATTTTAATCTTACCTATGACTCATTGGCCTCCATTAGCATCTTCGATAATAATGGCACAGGTAGTGTTGCAGTTAATGGGTTATCTATTGATTTTAACCAATCAATGCTTATAAATCTTCCAACATGGGGCAATCGTGTTTACACCACCAGTATATCTAAAAGCCCTAACAACTATTTGGGGCTTGCATTTAGCGATAATAATGGCGATATAGCTACCTGGAACCTGGAGGCATCATATGATACCAACGCTATTGGACAACCACCCACAATTGGCATTCTACCCGTTAGAATGACCTCACTTACCCAACTTGCCAATGGATACGTTTGCGGTCTGGCTTATGAACCTGCCGGAGTGATCACCGCTACTACACTAGCCCACAAAATACGGTATGTAAGAAATTTCTACAAAACAGCTAAAACAGGTAATATTGGCAATAACTGGCGCGAAGCAACTTCAAACCCTGATAATGTAACATCAATCTGGCAAGGCTTAGCCGGAACAGGCATCCCACTACCCCCAACCTATGGTGTTGGTGGTAGTAGCCTCACTAAAGATACCAGCTTTTTTACCCTCGGGCATTTAAACAACAGACTTATTGCCATCGACCAAAAAGGAGAATACGGAGCTTGGTATAGTGATGATTTTGGTGCCAACTGGAAAAAATACTCCGGCCTCCCTAGCAATACACCATTACTTTGTATTTCTGCACCCTTTGAGCAAGTTTGCCTCATAGGTACGTATGCTCAAGGACTATATATCCTGAATGCGAATACCGGAACATGGCAACAAAACAATAGCGGTTTAGGTAAGAATCTCATAGTTCGTAACATTGCATTCAAACAAAATATTTACAAGAACGGTAATGTACAACAATACATTTATCTGGCTACCAATTTGGGTATATACCAAAGTACTGATGGTGGTATAAACTGGGTATTGACAATATCCGGCAACTATACAGGAGTTTATTGATCTGATTCTAAAAAATCTTCCAGGTCACGCCGCTGTTTTTTAGTGGGGTGACCTGTTTTACTTTGCCGCTTTCCTGTATTAAAGCTAGTGCCCTCATGCGGTTTTTGTTGTTTTTCTTCTTCAGGCGTTAGGTCTTTATAATGCCGCAATGCATCCGCATACCCAAGCCTGTTATGTAATAGTCCTGTCACTTCTATCAGCCAGTTACGGGCCGGGGTCTTTATATAATATACATCCCCTATATTTACGGTTCGCGCAGGTTTTACAGAGGCTCCGTTCCACTTCACTTTTCCACCATCTATTGCCGTGGCTGCCTGTGTACGTGTTTTAAATATCCGTATTGCCCACAAGTATTTATCAAGTCTTACTTGTTCCATTTTACTGTTTTACTCAGCTACCTTTACCTGCGTATAACCCTTGCATCATATCCGCTGTGAAATTATACCCTTTACCTTTTTTTGTTACCCAAAACAGGCATATATCATATTGCTCACCAAACACATCTACCCAGCCACAAAGACAAGCTTCCATACCCCGCTCCAATAAGCCTTTTACTGTGAAAAATAATTCTTCAGCATCAAATTTTTCACTGACCATACATTGTTGCTCCCCCTTAAATCCATGCCGTATGCATAGCTCTCCAAGCATTATATTAGGCAATGTATAGACAAACAACGCCGGGCTTGGCAGCGCTATACCATCAAGGTAGCGCTTATCTACATCCAGGCAACCATGCGATGTGGTAAGACACACGCCAATACGGTTCTTATCAATATCTTTATAAAGCCCCTTATTCTCTCCGAACAAATATTCTGCTGCGACCCACGCCCACTTACACAGTTTATCCATCTTATAAAATTTTGGGTAGCTGCTCTGCATTGCAGTATAAACTATTTCCGGCGAAAGTATTTCCTGCCCGGGCAGTATACCTTGCAATCCAGTAGCTACATTACTACTGATCTGTGCATTATTAATTACTACCCACTGATTAATTACCATCACTAAATTTTTTCTTTTTAAGCTCCAGTATAGAATGGCTAAGCCCAATATGATCGTGCTGGCTTACCACCTCAAACCCCGTTTCATCTATAACTTTTAAATACACCTCGCTATCATACATCTGGCTGTTGCCATTAGCCATTGTAGTAAAATATAAAGAAGCCATCTGCAAGCTGAAAGCACCTGCTTCGTATTGCTGGCAATTCCAAAACGTTTCATTGATAATGATGCGGCCTTCATCAGGCAACACATCGTGGCATTTTTTTAAAATCGCGATAATCTGTTTATCTGTAAAGCAATTTAAAAACTGGCTCATAAATATCAGATCATAGCCTGCAGGCAACGCAGTTTTATTATCGAGGATGTCATGCGCATGGTATGTTACTCTATCACTATAACCAGCCGTCTCAATATTTATTTTGGCTTCGTTAAGCTGCCCTTCGAGGTCCAGCAGGCCTAGCGTTACATTTTTATCGTAGGCCATACATGCTATTGCCCATTTACCCGTATTAGCCCCAATATCCAGAATTCTAACCGGTGTATGCCCGAATACGAAAGGCAATACTTCCGGGAAGGCCAGATCTGAATAATAATGATCAAAGGCAAACCAACTACTCTTTGCGGGTTCTGCCATGCTTGATAACCCTTCGTATATAGTTTCACCGCCACCCAAGTGCTTCAGCCCCCTTGGTTTACCATCTGCTATAGAGGCCGCAAGATCAGCGGCACCATCGTAACAGACATCGCGCATAAAATCTGTATTGATGCGGGCCATGGGGTGGTTAATAAAAACATGACCGGTCTTGGCAAGGAAGAACCTTGTGTCCTTTCTATATAAAAGGCCTATTCCGAGTGCAGCTTCCATGAGTACCCGGGTACCGTAGTAAGGTAACTTCACCGTGTCTGCGACTTCCTGTATACTGCGGCCTTCGAGCCGGGATTCTTCTATATATTTTAGGATACCTGCGTCCCGTAATATGACCGACGCCTGAAATACATATGGAGCAAATGCTATAAACTGCGCATCCCTGATGGCCTGCGCTGCATGTTTTTTATCGTCTTCAAATAAATGCTTATTTACTTTTTTTGTGTGCAATCCCAAGATTTTTATAGCTACTATGCAATATACTATTGTTAGGTGTAACGTGAAAGAAGCACGAATGCATTCATGAGAAATATCACACTTATTGGTGGGTTTTTTATTAATTTATTTATAATCAATGCTTTATTGCAGATAATATCACGAAAATGTCGCAGTCTTGTTGCAATTATAGGGCGTTGTGGGACATTGGATGAATTGTGTGTGAATGGCTGCAATTTGTGTATACACGGGATGCTATAATTGCCTGATAACAGAATGCCATTTTCGAGTAAATGTTTTTGAGATAAAAGTATCATGGTGTAAATTTCATACAAGGGTGGGATATATGCCGGGAAGTGTATACACCTTTTATGAAATCATTTGCCATGGCTACTTTCATTGGTTTTAAAAATGAGTAAACGAGGTTGATTACGTTGTTGGGGGGGAGAGCGCAAATATTAATAGCAAAAATAGTGATGAATTAGTGTTGATATTGATTTAATGAAAGTGGTGTAAATGCTATGCGATACCAATTGGATTTAAAAACGCATAAAAAGCAGGGATGCATACCGACGGCATGCGAGTCATGCTTTCTGATGATTTCTACAAACAGATAGCCCCTCCGGGGCATATATTGTTTATGCCGAAATAATATGAATAAAACGGTTTATAATTTCTTTAACAATGATTGGAACGTAATTTGGACTAGGAAATATAACGCTCTAAAAAACAAGCGTTTACCAAATGAAAAAGCAAATTTTAATGCTTGCGGTTGCACTATCTACATTAGCAATTACAGCAAATGCACAGGAAAAACAAACTGCTCCTAAAACCAAAAAAACAACTACTGTTGCTGCAAAAGCCGCCCCAACTGCAAAACAGAATGCTAAAACAGCTAAGCCTGTTGTGCAAAAGAAAGCAGGCAAATAAATTTCAGCATACAATAATTGTAACGTGTTAAAATAGTCCCTGTAACTTCGGTTACAGGGATTTATATTTTTGAAGTAAGCGATTTTGTATCCGGCATTTACTTCTTTACTATTTCTGATGAGCATAATCGCTTTGTCAGGGGGAAAAACAGTTTATTTATCTTTTGCAATGATGATATGCATCACCTTGCCGGAAGTAGTGGTTTGTATGCATTTATATCCAAGTTTGACAAGGTCGATGCCATTAAAAAGATGCTCTCCTGTTCCGAGTATGACGGGAGTTATGGCGATGTGCAATTGATCAACTAAAGCTTCCTTTAAATATTGCCGGATCGTACTTACTCCTCCACACAATCGAATATCCATGACGTTGGCGGCTTCCTTGGCTCGGCGAAGGGCTGCATGGATTCCCTCAGTTACGAAGTGAAAAGTTGTGCCTCCTTCCATCGTAACTGACTCTCTTGCATGATGTGTCAAAACAAAGACGGGACAATGATAGGGGGGATTTTCGCCCCACCATCCTTTCCATTTATCATCCGGCCAATTGTCTCTTATGGGCCCGAACATGTTCCTGCCCATAATGCAAGCACCTACCTGTTCTAAACCTCTTGTTGCAAAGTCGTTATCTACGCCCTTTTCTCCGGGTTGGCCGCCGACCATTTGTTGGAATGCATCTGTTGGAAAAAACCATTGATGCAGACCCATTCCATTTTTACCAAGCGGATCATTTAAAGTCTGATGAGGCCCAGCGCCAAATCCATCTATAGAAATTGAAAAATTGTCGACTCTTAGTTTTTGCATGCTTATTTTATTAAATGATTAGTACAAACCAAATTTAATAATTAAAAATAACCAAAGATCTTGTCTAACAATAAAATGGAAGCGAGGAAAATGGAAAGTTTCTCCTGCCACCACTGTTTTCGGTTTAAAGGCATACCCTGATTATCGTTTTAACGGCATTGAAAGTGTTGATTTTATTGCGTTTGCAGCGATTTGGCCGGCGGCTCAAAATCCGGTTATCGCAAGGCAGTGCAGGTTTGATTCTTTGCCAGAACGCGCGTATTGAGATAGCATTGGGTGGGATATGGCTATTGCCCAGGAGTAATCTATATTTGAACAGTTGCAATGCTACAGCGGCGATATAGGAGGATGAGGTTATACGCTCAGCAATTTAGTTTAAATCGTCAATGTTAAGTTTTGAGAATTATTATAATCCCATTGATTTTGAAAGTATTTTTAGTCGTTATTAACAATTGTAATTAAATATAATTTCAGGATTTACCATGCTGAAAACAACAAAACAAACCATAGTACGGGATATTAGTTGGCTGGCTTTTAACGGGCGTGTATTACAGGAGGCAAATGACCCGAAGAATCATATTCATGACCGGCTTCGCTTTCTGGGGATATTTTCTAATAACCTAGATGAGTTTTTCAGGGTACGTGTAGCTGCGCTGAATAAAATGGTGCTACTGGGCAAGGCGGCCAAAATGCACCTGGAAGCCAACCCGGACAAGATACTAAAAAAGATACAACAGACGGTAATAACGCAGCAGGAAGAATTTGACGAGACCTACTCAAACATCATCACTGAGCTGGAAAAGAAACGGATATACATAAAGAATGAAAAGCAGCTTTCGAAAGAGCAAAAGGAATTTGTATCGAAGTTTTTTGAAGATAAGGTGCGGACGCAGATCATACCGTTGATGATAGAGACGATACCGCACATCCCGCTGTTGCGCGACAAGTCGATCTACCTTGCGTGTGTATTGGGGAGCACCAAAGCTTCTATGATTCAACGGTACGCACTGATAGAGATACCTACAAAGGTATTGCCCAGGTTTGTGATAATGCCATCTGAAAAGGGAGAGACCGATGTGATACTGCTTGAAGATATAATACGGCAGAACCTGCCAAGCCTGTTTGCACCATTCGGGTTTAACCGGTTTATGGGTTACATTATTAAGGTGACGAAGGATGCGGAACTGGAAATAGATAATGATGTAAATACAAATCTTATAGCAGAGCTGGAGAAGGGATTAAAAAACCGAAAACACGGGCGCACTACGCGTTTCGTATTTGACCGGCATATTGACCACTTACTATTAAATTACCTTACAAAACGACTGGGCCTTAGTAAAAAAGATAACCTTATACCGGGTGGGCGGATACACAACTTTAAAGATTTTATTGATTTCCCTGCATCAATATTCCAGGATACCCCACCCCGCCATGACCCGTTTGTGCACCCGTTGCTGAAGCAACCGTGCCGAATTATGGATGTAATAGAGAAAAGGGATGTAATGCTGCACCTACCCTATCATTCGTTTGATTCTATAATAGACCTGCTGCGAGAAGCAGCGATCGATCCGTTTGTGCACAGTATACGAATCACATGTTACAGAGTAGCCAAGAACTCAAAAATAATCAATGCCCTTATCAATGCTGTGCGAAACGGCAAAGAGGTAACAGTAGTGCTGGAACTACGTGCCCGATTTGATGAAGAAGCAAACATGAGGTGGAAAGCGCAA
Source organism: uncultured Bacteroidota bacterium (assembly GCA_903882965.1). Lineage (GTDB taxonomy): Bacteria > Bacteroidota > Bacteroidia > Chitinophagales > Chitinophagaceae > Nemorincola. The sequence continues at coordinate 15,563 of CAIRZD010000130.1, read as the reverse complement.
CTGGAAGAAGAAGGTGTAAAAGTGGTACTGGGGCTGCATAATATGAAAGTGCATGCCAAGATATGTGTAATAAAAAAGAGAGAATTTAACCATACCCGAACATACGGATTTATATCTACCGGCAATCTTAATGAGAACACAGCACGCTATTATGGCGACCACTGCCTGCTAACGACCAACAGAACTATCCTGGCTGATGTGAACCGTATATTTGATTACCTCGAAAACCCTATTAAAAAGGCCAGTTACCTAAGGAACTGTAAGACATTGCCTATATCGCCGCTGACAATGCGGAAGTCGATGCTGGCATTAATAGATAAAGAAATAAGGCTGGCAAAAAAGAAAAAGCCAGGATCAGTAATCATAAAGCTAAATAGCCTTGTAGATAATGTGCTGATAGAAAAACTATATGCGGCGGCCAAAGCGGGGGTGGATATACAAATGGTGATACGCGGTATTTGCTGCGCATATACAGAACAAAAATCCTTTAAAGGCACCTTTAAAGCGATCAGTATCATTGATGATTACCTGGAGCACGCACGGGTTTTTGTGTTTGGGAATGAGAAAGACCCTAAAGTATTTATATCGTCGGCAGACTGGATGGTGCGCAACCTGGACCACAGGATTGAGGCCGCCTGCCCAATATATAACAAAGAAATACAACAGGAATTAATAGATATTTTAAATATCCAGCTTGCGGAGAATGTTAAAGGTCGTATATTAGATAATGAACAAAGCAACCAGTATGTGCACAGAGATGAGCATGTACCCAAAGTTCGTTCGCAAGAAGCTATTTATAAATATTTACAAAATAAAACGTACAAAAAGTGATACTTGCCGCTATTGATATTGGGTCTAATGCTGCGCGGCTTTTGATATGTGAAACCTCAGTTTATGTAGATGGCACAGTAGATTTTACAAAGCTAACGTTGTTACGTATACCGCTACGCCTGGGTTTTGATGTGTTTGATAAGGGAACCGTATCTGATGAAAAGAAGAAAAAACTTATAGAAACAATAAAGGCCTACAAGCTTTTAATGAACATCTATAACGTGGAAGCATTTAAAGCCTGCGCGACCTCAGCTATGCGCGATGCAACCAATGGCAAGAAAATACTGGAGGAAATCTACTCCGAAACGGGGATGAAAATAGATATCATTACCGGGCAGGAAGAAGCCAACATCATTTATGAAACCCATATTGCGGAAAAGCTCAGCGATAACAAATCTTACCTGTATATAGATGTAGGCGGCGGGAGTACGGAGATAACACTCTACTCCCAAAACCATACTATTTTTAAAGAATCATTTAACATAGGCACTATAAGATTGCTGCACAACAAAGTTGCCGATGAGCAGTGGGAGCATATGAAATGGTACATAAAAACATACGCGCGGGATTACCAGCCACTGGAAGCTATAGGCACCGGGGGAAATATCAACAAGATATTCTCGATGTCTAAACGGAAAGAAGGAAGGCCACTTACGCTTGACCTGCTGAAAGATTATTATAAAGAACTGAGCTATACCTCTCTTGACGAACGCAAACATCTATACCAGTTCAGGGAAGACAGGGCGGACGTAATTGTACCTGCATTGCAAATCTACATCTCTATAATGCGCTGGGCGCTTGCTGATGAGATCTATGTGCCCAAAATAGGCCTTGCCGACGGCCTGATAAAAATTCTCTATAATGAAAAAAAGAAGGAGTCTGTATAGTTAGAGCTGAGCTAACACTCCCGAAACCCATAATTGTATCAATTAAAAAAGCGAGGCCTTCTTAGGAGCCTCGCTTTTTCATTGCACTTATATTATGATCTATTTCTCGATCACAAAATGGAATACTTTATTAATTGTATCGCTGCGCAAGTTGAGGATGTACATACCGTTTGCTAACATTGAGCTGAGCGATATATTCTCATTTACCACGCCATTTTGAGCGGTAGCCTTGTTCCTGTACACAACCTGGCCGAGTATGTCTGTTACTTCAACCGTAACCTCTTCGTCAGTAGTAATACCTAATGTGCCCTTAAGTGTAAATGCACCTTTATTAGGGTTTGGCAATATCCTGACATCACTGACAGTAGCAAGGTTGCTGTGAACACCTAAACTACCTACAGATATACCAACTGTTGCAGACACTGTGTACCCGCTGCAAGCGCCAGAGCTAATGACATTGCAAGTAACAGAATCATTATCAGATAAGCTGTTGTTTACAAACACAGACGAAGTAGCGCCAGATACGGGCACATTGTTTATGAGCCATTGGAATACGGGGGCAGGGCCGGCATTTTCTGCTGTTGCTGATAATATAAGCGATTCGCCCTTACTGATGACCGTACCAGGATTTGCAGCGATGGTGACAGCGCCAGGCAGCGGTACAACAACAACAGGTATAGTAGTAATTGAAGTTCCGAAGCCGCTGACAAGCGTATAGCTTATTGCAGCATTGCCAGCAGATAAACCGGTTACCATGCCATTAGCATCGACTATAGCGATATTATCATTGCCGCTGCTCCATGTGCCACCGGAAGCAACATCATTGAGTGTGGTGCTGGACCCGATGCATATTGTAACATCGTTTGCGGCAATACTATGTGGCGCAGTAGCTGTTACAGTGAAGAGGCTAGTGGCGTAAGCACCGCAACCATATGTATTAGTGACATGGTAAGAGATAGTTGCGTTGCCCGGGTTATTACCTGTTACTGTACCGGAAGCAGAACCAATAACTGCTACGGGGATATTGCTGGAAGTCCATGTGCCACCTGTGACAGCATCTGTAAGGGTAACATTTGCGCCAACAGCTACTGTCATAGTGCCGGAAATTGTGCCGGCACCCGGTGTAGGATTAACAGTAACTGTTTGTGTGATAGAACAACCGGAATGTATGGTGTATGTAATTATTGCAGTACCTGCGGCAACTCCGGTTACGGCGCCTGAATTGGCAGCTGTAGCAACTAAAGTATTGCTGCTCGTCCAGGACGTTGCGTTTGAAGTAGCATCCGTTAACAGGGTGAATGATCCTGTACATACAGTGAATGTACCGAGGATAGGTGTAGGATCAGCAAGAACTGTATTGGGGTAAGTGATGTAACAACCAGTAGACACTGTATAGCTTGTTGTGCTGGTTCCAACGGCAACACCAGTAATATTTCCGGAACCATCAATCGAGGCATTAGCATTGCTGCTGCTCCATGTGCCACCTGCTATAGCATCGCTTAATGAGACGGTAGTACCCATACATTCAGAAGTAGCGCCATGAATAGGTTGCGGCGTACTATTTACTGTAACCACCTTAGTTGCGGCACAAGTACCTATTGCATATGATATAGTAGCGGTGCCTGCATTATAAAGCGTATTGGCAGTTACAAGACCCGATGCGTTTACTGATGCTATTGAAGCATTAGTACTACTCCATGTGCCGCCTGAAGTAACGTCGGTCAGTGCTGTGGTGTAATTAGTACAAACTGAAAGTGTGCCTGTGATCGGAGCTATTGATCCAATATTTACACTTGTTGTTCGTGTACAGCCTGTGGCAAGTGTATAAGTAATAGTAGCCGATCCTGCGCTTACACCTGTGACAATACCAGTGGATGCTACGGTAGCAATACTTGTGTTAGAACTTGCCCAAGTTCCACCTGTTGTGGCATCTGACAGTGAAGTGGTACTTCCGACACAGGCATTTGTACCACCGGAGATAGCAAATATCGGGTTGACCGTTACCGTAGTATTTACGGTACAGCCGCCGCTTGGTTTATAACTAATAACAGCGGTACCACCGGCAACGCCTGTTACAACACCTAATCCAGTACCAACAGATGCGATTGCTGCATTACTGCTGGTCCAAGTACCAGCACCTGCGACATCTGTTAATGTTATTGTTGACCCAGCGCATACAGGCGTGTTTCCTGTAATTGCTGCCGGAAGCGCATTAACTGTAACCGTTTGTGTGGTTATACAACTACCGGTCAGTATCTTATAGGTAATGATAGCGGTACCTGCACCGATCCCGGTTACTGTACCTGAGTTAACAACCGAAGCAACTAAAGTATTGCTGCTCGTCCAGCTGACAGAAGTAGCTGTGGAATCGCTCAACTGAGTTGCTGAGCCCACACATACCGAGAACGTACCAAATATAGCCGACGGATTTTTGTTGACCGTATTCGGGTATGTGATATAACAGCCTGTAGGGAGTGTATAAGTGGTTGTGCTTGTTCCCACGATAAGGCCTGTGATATTTCCAGACCCGTCGATCGAAGCATTGCTGTTGCTGCTGCTCCATGTACCACCGGAGTTGGCATCACTTAATGATACGGTTGTACCTAAGCATTCTGAAGCGGAGCCCTGGATTGGTAATGGATTAGGATTAACGGTGACCACATTAGAAACCGTGCAACCTGCACCAGCGGTATAGACGACTGTAATAGTACCTGCCTGCAGGCCGGATACTACACCCGAAGAAGATCCTATCGTTGCTACGGATGTATTACTACTGTTCCAGGTACCACCGGTTGTGGCATCGCTGAGGGTTATTGTACCACCTATACAAACAGCGGTTGGTGATGGACCTGAGATAGCTGATGGCAACCCATTAATTTGTACTGAAACGGTACGTACACAGCCTGATGGTATAGTGTAAGATATGGTAACCGAACCAGACGAAATGCCGGCGACAATGCCAGTTGAGGAACCTACAGATCCAATAGAAGGGTTGCTGCTGCTCCATGTACCGCCAGAAGAACCATCAGATAACCTGGTTGTAGACCCAATACATGCACTAAGTGTACCTAAGATAGGTTGTATGGCGTTTACAGTTATTCCTGATGTGACATAACAACCAGCTGCCATTGTATAAGTGATCGTAGCTACGCCACCACCAACTCCTGTTACGATACCGGTAAGTGAACCTACAGAAGCATTAGCAGTGTTACTGCTGCTCCATGAGCCTCCGGAAACTGCATCAGTTAATGTTATAGCCGAACCTGCACATACCGAGGTAGCACCGTTGATAGAGCCCGGCACCGAAGTAACCGTTACGATAACGGTTGCGGTGCAACCTGTAGCGAGCGAATAAGTGATACCGGCAGTTCCTGCTCCGACACCTGTAACAACTGCTGAAGCAGATCCAACAGTAGCAATTGAAGTGTTGGAAGAGGTCCAGGTACCGCCACCGGCATCAGTTAATGCAGATGTAAAGCCGACACAAACAATTGTATTGCCCGTAATGGCCGAAGGCGCCGGATTAACAGTTATGGTAGTTGTAGCTGTGCAACCGGAAGGCATGGTATAAGTGATCGTAGTTGTTCCTGTTGACAGGCCTGTAAGAATGCCTGATGTACCAATACCAGCAATTGAAGTGTTACTGCTGCTCCAAGACCCGCCGGAAGTAGCGTCGCTTAAAGTAATGGTATTACCAAGACATACCCCAGATGCATTGAGGATTGCAGATATAGGATTAACAGTAATAGTTGTTGTTGCAATACATCCTGTAGGCAGCGTATATGTTATATTGGAAGTACCGGCTGATACGGTGGTAACATTGCCACTTCCATCTATAGTAGCAACACCTGTTGTGCTGCTTGCCCAGGTGCCACCGGTTGTGGCATCAGAAAGGCTGTTAGCAGCACCCATACATATTGCGGTTGTGCCTGTTATCGCAGATGGTAATGGATTTACTGTTATAATAGAAACCGCGCCACAACCATTAACATCGGTATAAGTAATATTTGCGTTTCCTGATACGAGGCCGGTTACTAACCCAGCTGAACCCACACTTGCAACATAGATATTGCTGCTGCTCCATGTGCCACCCGAGGTAGCATCTGTCAACACAGTTGTTGTGCCGAGGCATATAGCCGTTGTACCACTGACAGAGGCAGGCAATGAATTGACAGTGATCACAGCAGAAGCAGAACAACCTGTGCCGAGTGTATAAGCAATAGTGGTAGTACCTGCAGAACCAGTGGTGATAATGCCGCTGGCCGATCCTATAGATGCAACCGAACCATTACTACTTGACCATGTGCCGCTTGCAGTGGCATCAGTTAATGTAATCGATGAACCCAGACATACAGTTGCAGGGCCGTTGATCGCAGCCGGCAATGGATTGATCGTAACTATTACACTGCCTTCTGTGCCCCAGCAACCGGATGATGACTGCGCCCTGAAGTAATAGGTACCAGATGTGGTTATCAATTGTGATGCAGATGGTATCGCAGTAGAAGTACCGCCGGATGTTGTACCCTGGAAATAAATGGTACCGGATCCGCCATTAGCAGCAGTAACGGTTGTACTGCCGCAGAATGAGCCGCCTCCGCTTGCAATAACAGTTGCCGGTAAAGCATTGACTGTGATATTAGCGGTAGCGGTACATCCGGTAGATAATGTGTAAGTAATACCTGCAGACCCAACTGATACTGCAGTAGTCGTACCTGATATAGAACCGATCGTTGCGATGCCGGTAGAAGCGGAAGCCCATGTGCCACCGGCCGTGCTGCTGCTTAAGCTGGTAGTAGAACCGAGGCAGACATTAAGTGAACCATTGATAGCTGATGGGGAACCATAGACTGTAATTGGGAATGTGGTCACACATCCTGTAGGTAGTGTGTATGTAATTGTTGCTGTACCTGCTGTAATACCGGAAACATTTCCTGAGCCGTCTACTGTTGCATTAGCGTTACTGCTGCTCCAGGTACCACCTGATGTAGCATCAGTTAAAGCAGTTGTAGTGCCGGAACATACGGTTGCTGCACCAGTGATGGCTGAAGGCGTAGGGTTAATGGTAACTGATACGCTACCTTGAGCACCCCAACAACCAGATGATGACAGCGCCCTGAAATAGTAAGTACCGGATGTACTTACAACCTGTGAGGTAGCAGGAGTTGTGGTAGCAGTGCCGCCTGATGTAGTACCCTGGAAGTAGATCGTTCCTGAGCCCCCGTTAGAAGCGGTTATAGTAGTACTGCCACAGAATGTGCCGCTTCCACCTGTCGAAACTGATGTGGGTAAAGCATTGACTGTAATATTGGCAGTAGCGATACAACCGGTAGACAATGTATAGGTAATGGCAGTAGTACCTGCTGATATACCTGTAGCAATGCCTGATGAGGGATCAATTGTCCCAACACCTGTTGAACCGGAACTCCATGTACCACCGCTGGTACTGTTGCTTAAGCCGGTTGTAGCACCAGCGCATACGTTGGTAGTGCCGGTGATCGCTGATGGCAATACATTAACGGTCACTGTATTTGTTGCTATACATCCTGTTGGTAATGTGTAAGTAATATTAGCAGTGTTTGCGGCAATACCTGTTACAACACCTGTAGAACCGACGGTGGCAGTGGTTATATCGCTGCTTGTCCATGTACCACCTGATGTAGCATCAGTTAAACTTGTTGTGAGCCCTTTACACACTGTTGCTGTACCAGTGATGTTGGCCGGTAGTGGGTTGACTGTTTCGGTAGTTGTTGCATAACAACCTGTAGGTAATATATAAGATACAGTTGTTGTGCCGGATGCTATAGCAGTGAACGTACCTGAAGACGGATCGATAGTGCCGATACCGGTTGATACAGAACTCCATGTACCACCACTTGTAGCACTGCTTAATACAGCCGTAAGGCCAGAGCAGACAGTTGCAGAACCGGTAATAGCTGATGGTAATGGGTTAACTGTAGCTGTAGTTATTGAAGTACAGCCCGCAGGTAAGGTATAAGTAATATTGGTTGTGCCTGCGCTGGCGCCGGTAACATTGCCTGAGCCATCAATTGTTGCATTAGCATTACTGCTGCTCCAGGTGCCGCCAGCTGTTGCATCAGTTAAGGCAGTAGATAACCCAATACATACAACAGGTGAACCTGTGATAGCAGCCGGTACCGGATTAATAGTTACTATAGCACTTCCTGCAACTCCCCAAGCTCCGGCAGATGACTGTGCCCTGAAATAATAAGTTCCGGAGGATGAAATTACCTGCGAGGCAGATGGTGTGAGTGTAGAAGTGCCAACGGGGTTAGTGCCCTGATAATAGATAGTACCATCACTACCGTTGGAAGCGGTTATGGTAGTACTACCACAATATGAGCCGCCACCGGATACTATAACCTGTGCAGGCCCGACATTAATTGTGAGAATTGTTGTTGCAACTGCTGTACCGCAAACATTGGTAACAGAATAAGAAATAGTAGCTGTGCCACCTGTGATACCCGATACATCACCGGAGCCATCAACGGATGCATTAGCATTACTGCTGGTCCATATACCGCCACCTATTGCATCAGCAAGCGTGATAACGGAATCAACATCTACACTTACCGGGCCTGTGATAATACCGGCATAAGGATTGACAACTACATTGAAGGCATTGGAACAGCCTGTACTCAATGTATATGTAATTGATGCGTAGCCGCCTGCTACCCCGGTAACAATACCAGTGGACCCAACAGTGGCTATTGTATTATCACTGCTGCTCCAGGTACCACCGGAAGACGCATCAGTTAAGTTTGTGTTTCCGCCTATACATATTGTTGTAGTTCCGGATATAGTGGAAACTAACGGATTAACTGTTACTACAACTGTATTGAAGCAACCATTCGGTGTTGTATAAGATATGCTGGCCGTACCACCAGCTATGCCGGTTACCAATCCGGTATAGACACTTACATAAGCAATAGCTGCGTTACTGCTGCTCCATGTGCCATCAGGCACTACATCACTAAGGCTTGTTGTTAAACCAGCGCAAATAAGATTAGTACCAGAAAGGCTGGCAGGGGATGCGATGATGGTCACCACATTAGCAGCGACACAACCTACGCCAATGGAATAAGAAATATTTACTGTTCCTGCCGCAACACCGGTAACAATGCCCGATGCCGGATCAACTGTACCAATAGTAACATCACTACTACTCCATGAACCACCGGCAGTGGCATCAGTGAGTGTTGTAGTTGCACCCGAGCATACAACAGGCGAACCTGTAATAGTAACACCTGAGATGACAGGATTAACAGTGATGACCGTTGTGGCACTACAACCTGTAGGCATTAAATAAGTAATCGTTGCAGTGCCGGTGCTTACCGGTGTAACAACTCCTGCAACCGGATCAATGGTGCCAACAGCAAGATTGCTGCAACTCCAGGACCCGCCTGTTGCTGCATCACTCAAAGTAATTGACTGACCTGTACATATAGGCGTGTTGCCTGAAATGGCTGCTATCGAATTGACAGTTACAATAGTGGTGTTTGCACAGCCGTCACCTATTGTATATGATATCAGAGAAGTACCGCCGGCAGCGCTCGTTACAATACCAGTGGAGCCAATTGTTGCAACCAATGTATTTGTGCTGCTCCATGTGCCACTTGATGTAGCATCACTCAAGGTTATTGTATTACCCTGACAAATTGGTGTATTGCCAGCGATGGCAACCGGTTGTGGGTTAACCGTTACAACCTGGGTAGTGATACAATTACCTATCAGTATTTTATAAGTGATCGTTGCAGTTCCTGCAGAGACACCGGTTATCCAACCAGAATTGACAGCAGTAGCGACAGCAGTGTTACTGCTTGTCCAGCTTACCGTAGTAGCAGTTGAATCACTCAACTCTGTTAAGGAACCGGCACATACTGTAGCGGTACCAAATATTGGCGATGGGTTTGGATGTATCGTATTTGGATATGTAATATAGCAGCCTGTAGGAAGTGTATAAGTAACTGTACTTGTACCCACAGCTAATGCTGTAATATTTCCTGACCCATTTATAGATGCATTCGAATTACTTGTGCTCCATGTGCCACCGGTATTGGCATCGCTTAACGATACAGTTGCGCCCATACATTCTGATGTTGCTCCCTGAACCGGCAATGGTGTAATATTTACCGTTACAACCTTTGTAGAGACGCAGCCACCTATAGCATAGGTAATAGTAGTTGTGCCTGCAACATATAGCGTATTTGCGGTAACAATCCCGGACGTCCCTACAGTGGCAACGGATCCGTTACTGCTGCTCCAGGTACCACCCGGTGTGGCATCAGTAAGTGCTGTTGTATAATTAGTGCAGACAGATGACGTACCTGAGATAGCGGCAGATACGGCATTTACAGTCATTATTGATGTAGCAATACAACCTGTACTTGTGATCTTATAAGTAATAGTAACAGTACCTCCTGCACCAACACCTGTTACAACACCGGATGTGCCTACAGTTGCTACACCCGTATTGCTGCTACTCCATGTGCCGCCTGATGTAGCATCACTTAATGTTACTGATGAACCGGAGCATACATAACCGATGCCTGAAATAGAAAGTATAGGATTAACAGTTACGGTTGCAGTTATGCTACATCCACCGGATGCAGTGTAAGATATAACAGCAGTACCACCGACAATACCAGTTACTGTTCCACTGCCGGATCCAACGGTTGCGACAGCAGTATTACTGCTGGTCCATGTACCACTACCTGCGGCGTCGGTTAAAGTTAATGTTGACCCAGCACAAACAGGTGTATTACCCGAAATAGCAGCCGGCAGTGCATTAACAGTTACAGATTGTGTTGCGATACAACTACCTGCCTGTATTTTATAAGTTATTGTTGCGACACCGGCAGATACCCCGGTTACGACACCTGAATTTACCACAGTAGCTATTGAGCCGTTACTGCTTGTCCAGTTTACTGCTACAGCTGTGGAGTCGCTAAGTTGTGTTGTTGCTCCAACACATACTGAAGCTGTACCAAAGATGGCAGAAGGATTCTTTAATACTGTATTTGGGTATGTAATATAGCACCCTGTAGTAAGTGTATAACTAGTTGTACTGGTTCCCACGGTTACGCCTGTGATATTTCCAGATCCGTCGATAGAAGCATTACTGTTACTGCTACTCCATGTACCTCCGGAGGTACCATCACTTAATGATACAGTTGTACCTAAGCATTCTGAAGTGGCACCCTGAATTGGTAACGGATTAGCATTGACAGTCACCACACTAGAAACTGTGCAGCCCGCACCAGCTGTATAGACAACTGTAATTGTACCCGCCTGCTGGCCGGTTACCAAGCCTGAAACAGATCCAATCGTTGCTACAGATGCATTACTGCTGTGCCAGGTGCCTCCCGTTACGGCATCGCTGAGGGTTATTGTAGCCCCAACACAAACTACTGCAGGGGATGGGCCTGAGATAGCTGCCGGTGATGAATTAATTGCGATCACTGCTGTGCGGATACAACCGGATGATAATGTATAAGATACAGTTGTTGACCCGTTGATAATGCCGGTAACGATCCCACCAGTACTAATGGAACCGACAGAAGGATTGCTGCTGCTCCATGTGCCGCCACCTGTGCCATCATTTAAAGATGTAGTGGAACCGATGCATGCACTCAATGTACCTGTAATTGGAAGTATTGTACTTACTGTTACTGTAGTAGTAGCATAGCAACCGGCAGCCATTATGTAGCTGATAACTGTGGTGCCACCTGCAACACCGGTTACATTTCCTGACCCATCAACAGTAGCGGTTGCAGTACTGCTGCTGCTCCAGGTTCCGCCGGTGGCGGTATTGTTTAAAGCTGTTACAGAACCTGCACATACCGTTGTTGTTCCGGTAATCGCAGATGGAACAGGGTTAACCGTTACGAATGCGGTATTGATACAACCAGTGCCAAGTGTGTAAGTTATGGTAACTATACCTGAACCAACACCAGTTACAACACCATTTGAACCGATCGTAGCGAGGGTAACATCGCTTGTGCTCCAGCTGCCGCCGGCGGTTGCATCGCTAACGGTTAATGTAGACCCGACACATACATTCCCGGTGCCTGTGATAGCTGCGGGTAATGGATTGACGGTGAGCACAGATGTAGACTTACAACCTGTAGCTAACAGATATGTGATCGTAGTAGTGCCGGAGGTTACACCTGAAACAATGCCTGTAGATGCCCCTACCGAAGCGACAGTGCCATTGCTGCTGCTCCATGTACCCGCTGTGGTAGCGTCATTTAAGGTCACTGTTGAACCGATACATACCTGACCAGCACCTGTAATAGCAGACAGTGGATTGACGGTAACTGTAACTGTTCTCAGGCAACCTGTGCCAAGTGTGTATGTAATAACCGGTGTACCGGCAGCTACTCCGGTTACAATGCCTGTAGAGCCTATTGTGGCAAGTGTGCCATCACTAGAGCTCCAGGTGCCGCTGCCGGTAGCATCACTTAATGATGTGGGTAACCCAACGCATACTGAAGCTGTGCCGGAAATTGCAACCGGTAAAGGATTGACCGTTACAACAGATGTGGATTTACAACCTGTAGGCAGTAAATAAGTGATTGTAGCTGTTCCAGAAGCAACACCTGTAACGATACCTGTAGATGAACCGACGGTTGCTATAGCGCCGCTACTGCTGCTCCATGCACCACCTGCAGTGGTCTCGTTTAAATTCAGTGTTGACCCAACACATACAGGGCTTGAGCCTGTTATACCCGTTAATGGATTAACAGTAATTATTGTAGTTGTGATGCACCCTGTGGCAAGTGTATAAGTAATTACGGGTGTACCAGCCGCAATACCGGTTACAATACCGGTAGATCCTATGGTGGCAAGTGTGCCATCACTGGAGCTCCAGGTACCGCCGCCAGATGCGTCACTTAATGATGTTGTTAAACCGACACATACATTAGCTGTACCTGCGATAGCACCGGGTAATGGGTTAACCGTTACAACAGATGTTATTTTACAACCTGTTGGCAGTAAATATGTAATTGTAGCAGTTCCCGAACCGGCAGCTGTAACAATACCAGAGGAAGAACCTATGGTGGCAATAGCTCCATTGCTGCTACTCCATATCCCGCTTGCTGTTGCATCAGTTAATGATGTTGCAGATCCGAGACAAACATAACCGGTGCCGGTAATTGCCAGTGGTAATGGATTTACTGTTATTGTAGTAGTAGTAGTACAGCCAGTAGGAGCTGTATAGGTAATGATTGATGTGCCCTGTGTTAAACCGGAAACCGACCCTGAAGCCGAACCGATGCCAGCAACAGTGGAATTACTGCTGGTCCATGTGCCACCTGTAACCAGGTCACTTAGATTAGTAGCAGCTCCGGCACAAACAGCAGTTGCGCCTGAAATATTTGATATCGCATTAACCGTAACAATGGTTGCAGAGATACAGCCGGTAGGTATTGTATAAGTAATCGCTGCAGTACCAGCGTACACGCCGGTAACATTACCAGATCCGTCTACTGTTGCATTTGCATTGCTGCTGCTCCATGTGCCTCCGGCCGTAATATCGCTGAGGCTTGTTGATGAGCCTGCGCAAACAGTCCCAGTTCCGCTAATAGCTCCCGGTAATGGGTTGATCGTTACTGTTGTGCTGCCTTCTGCGCCCCAGCACCCTGATGCGGATAACGCCCTGAAATAATAAGTTCCGGATGAAGTTATTACCTGAGCTGTTGATGGCGTAGCCGTAGATGTACCCCCGGAAGTAGTGCCCTGATAATAAATAGTACCATCTCCGCCATTTGCAGCGGTTATAGTAGTAGTGGCACAGTAGGTTCCACTACCACTTACCGTAACAGCAGCAGGTAAAGCATTAACACTTACCGTACGGGTCAATATACAGCCTGAAGCTATTGCATAAGAAATAGTTGCAGAACCCGGAGCAATCGCTGTAACAATGCCCGACGAAGAGCCGATGGTTGCCACGGCTAAGTTACCGGAAGTCCAGATACCTGTTCCGGAAGCATCCGTTAATGTGGTTGTAGATCCGTTACAAACACTTGAAACGCCCGTTATAGCTGCCGATGTTGCATTAACAGTGACAGCAGTTGTTTGTAAACAACCTGAAGCAAGCCCATAGGTAATGGTTACAGTACCGGATGCGACACCTGTAACAATACCTGTGTATAAACTTACACTGGCAATTGTTGCATCACTGCTGGTCCAGTTACCACCACTTGTATTGTCGGTTAAAGCAGTTGTACTACCTGTACATACAATAGTTGTACCGCTGATAGGCGCTGCTATCGGGCTGCTAAGGATTGTGGCAGTAGCATTACAGCCTGTACTAATAAGTGTATAAGTGACTGTCGCAATTCCGGCTGAAACACCGGTTACAGTACCGGATCCTGAACCAACTGTAGCAATAAGTGGGTTACTGATAGCCCATACACCACCGGATGTAGCGTCAGTTAAGCTGGTTGTGGCATTTACACACACATTGGTTGTTCCTGCTATAGGTGCAGGTAATGGGTTGATCGTTACCGCCACACTACCTTGTGGCCCCCAGCAACCGCTTGTTGAAAGAGCCCTAAAATAATAGGTTCCTGATGAACTTACAACCTGAGCTGTTGCAGCAGTTGCAGTAGAGGTGCCACCAGATGTGGTACCCTGGAAGTAAATAGTACCGTCACCGCCATTAGATCCTGTTATCGTTGTACTACCACAATAAGTACCAGTACCGCTTGCGACTACCGTTGCTGGAGCTGGGTTAACAGTAACAACAGTAACATATACTGCGGGTTGAATACACCCACTGCCCGTATTCCCAACGGTCAATGAATATGTCGTAGTAACCGTTGGTGATGGAGATGGACTCTGGAGAGTTGAAGTAAATCCATCAGAACCGGTCCATGACCAGACATTTGCATTGCTGGAGTTATCATATAATGTTACCGTGCTGCCATTGCATATCGGCCCGCTGTTGGTTGCACCGGTTGAGGTAGGGGCTGTATTTACTGTTACCGTGGTGGTGTAAACTGTTGATGGGTTACAGCCGCTGCCACTTGCGCCCAGTGTAAGTGAGTAAGTGGTGGTTGCCGTTGGCGTCATCACAGGGCTCTGTGCTGCCGACGTTGATCCGTCTGAACCGGTCCATGACCATGCTGTTGCATTGCTCGAGTTATCATTTAATGTTACACTTCCGCCATTACATATCGGGCCGCTGTTGGTGGCGCCGGTTGAAGTTGGTGCTGTGTTTACTGTTACAGTTGTGGTATATATTGTTGATGGGCTACAGCCGCTACCACTCGCGCTCAGTGTGAGTGAGTAGGTGGTTGTTGCTGTCGGTGTCATTACAGGGCTCTGCGCGGCTGAGGTTGATCCGTCGGAGCCGGTCCATGACCACGCTGTTGCATTGCTGGAGTTATCATTTAGGGTTACACTTCCGCCATTACATATCGGGCCGCTGTTGGTGGCGCCGGTTGACGTTGGGGCTGTATTTACTGTTACCGTGGTTGTGTATACTGTTGACGGGCTACAGCCGCTACCACTTGCACTCAATGTTAATGAGTAAGTAGTGGTTGCCGTTGGCGTCATTACTGGGCTCTGCGCGGCTGAGGTTGATCCGTCGGAACCGGTCCATGACCACGCTGTTGCATTGCCGGAGTTATCATTTAACGTTACAGTTCCACCATTACATATAGGGCCACTGTTGGTGGCGCCGGTTGAGGTAGGGGCTGTATTTACTGTTACCGTGGTTGTGTATACTGTTGATGGGCTACAGCCGCTACCACTCGCGCTCAGTGTGAGTGAATATGTTGTTGTTGCCGTTGGCGTCATTACAGGGCTCTGCGCTGC
>CAIRZD010000129.1 GCA_903882965.1 uncultured Bacteroidota bacterium | reverse complement strand
TGACTTTATACAGAAGGAAAAGCGCCTATCAGTTACTGAAAATAGCCCCTATCACTTGAAAACTAAAAACTTTTAATTTAACTTCGTAAAATCAAGAAACACTATCTAACAAAAAGTCCACTTTAGTTTGACTACATACAATATGATTATGCATTGTATGGACTGGGCATGGCGGAACGTTTTTGATATTATTGAGGCACTATTCCGCGGTGTTTTAATTATTTAAGTTATTGGTTTTATCCACCACTTCTTTTATGATTACATCAAGATTATCGGCAGCAATCTTCAGCTTTTCGATGATTTCTATATTGTTTTCGTGTTCCTGCACATCATAATTAAAAAGCGATGCAAGACCAAGAATACTTGCTACCGGACCGCGTACTTTATGTGATTGTATCCATGCTATTTCTCTGAGTTTTTCATTCTGCCGCTGTATCTGAACAAACTGATTTTTTTGTTCTGAAATATCGCGTGCAATACAGATAACACCCACTATGTTCACCTCATCATCATATATAGGGTTTGAACTGATCTCTTTATGCAGTAATGAACCATCATAAAACTCTTCGACAAACGTGGTAAATGATTCACCTGCTAAAGCTCTTTCATAGTCCTTCTTACGGGTATTAAAAAAAGATTCCGAGCCCCACTCTCCTAAAACGTAATCACCTGACTTAGGGATAACACCTGCTAATTCATAAATGAAATCCTGGTATGATTTATTGCAAAAAACAATTTCCAGTTTTGTATTAATTGACCATATCTGATCTTTGGTGTTATTGATAGTGGCAAGAAGGTTTAATTCTGTATTCCGTATAGTTTCGGTGAGTTGCTTTTCTTTGGTAATGTCAAAGGTCACACCTGTAATAGTATCCGGTTGGTTTCCCACACCGATCTTTAAATTTATCTGCGATTTAAATGTTTTTATACTGCCGTCAAGGTGTGCGAAACGAAATACTATTTCTGATGTGCCATTTGTAGCGGCATCTTTTAAGGAATCATAAACTATTTTGCGATCATCAGGATGAACATTGTTAAAAAACAGTTTTTTGTCCATTTTCATTTCATCAGCTGTATAGCCGAACAATTTATAAAAAGCATTATTAGGGTAAGCATAAATAATATCCAGTGTATCTGCTCTTCTTGACCATATAGCATAGCCAATAGAAAAAAGGAGACTATCTAATTGCTCATGCTGTTCTTTTATCCTACCGGCAAGTACAGTATTATTTTTTTCCATCAAAACCTGTTCATTCACATCGATTGCAAAAGTCAATCTTGCTTCAATACCATTATACTCTGTGGTATGGGAATAAACATGTACATAAAATTCTTCTCCATTTCTCTTTAAATGCCTCCAGTTACCAGCATCATAATACGCTGTTCTTTTTTCATTAAATTTCTTAATCATCGATTCAACATCTGCTTTCGGGCGAATGTCTTTGATGGTCATTTTACTGAATTCCTCTTTGCTATAACCATATTTCTCAACAGCAATATTATTTACAGCCAGGAATTTCAATGTTTTTGAATCAATGACCCACATAGGGATCGGGCCGTTTTCAAATTGCCTTTTATATTCCTTTATTGTATATTTATTTTTGGCAATCGAATTTTTCCGTTCTATTGCAAATGATATTGCATTTTCAAGTTGGTGGGAATTAAAACTTCCATTTACCAGAAAATCCTGTGCACCTTCTCTTATTGCACTTACGGAGGCTCCATTTTCATCGTTATCGGATAGTATAATTATCGGAGTGTCAGTAAAATGTTTTTGAAGCGTTTCTAAAGCATTAGAAACGCCCAATTTTAAAGAAGAGGCATCTGCCAGTATAATGCTTATATTATCCGGCAATATGGATAAAGATTCATCTACTGAAATGCTCCTGTAAATAGTATTTGTTGAATATTTCAGCTCTGTAAGATTGCTACTTAATACTGCGTATTTTTTTTCATCGGCAAGAATAACCAGTAAAGTTTTTTTCATCAGTTCGCTCTTCTTTTCTGCAATGTTTTTATTCTTGCCAGTTCTAAATAACTTAATAAAATTATTAACCATGCGTATTCATGATTAACATTTTCGTTGACAAACTTAATAATTCTTTGGGAATTAAATGTAAATTGATAGTTAATGATATTGCGGTCTATTAGCGGCATATCAGCATTATTATTCGTTTTAAATAGGCTGTTGAGGGCTTTTACCTATTTTTGCCACCATTATGGCAAATGACAATACGCTACAAAGTATTATAGCACACTGCAAGGAGTATGGTTTTGTTTTTCAATCCAGTGAAATATATGACGGCCTTAGCGCTGTATATGATTATGGGCAATATGGTGTAGAGTTAAAAAAAAATATTCGCGAATATTGGTGGCGTAGCATGACGCAAATGCATGATAATATAGTGGGTATTGATGCAGCTATATTTATGCACCCGACCGTATGGAAGGCCAGCGGACATGTGGACAACTTCAGCGACCCGATGATAGATAACAAGGATAGCCAGAAACGCTATCGGGTGGATCACCTTATAGAAGGTTATGCAGAGACATTAGACAAAGCAAATGGGGATGCTATACTACAGCAAATGGATCAGTTGCTTGCTGCAAACGACTTTGCCGGCTTAAAAAAATTAATTGAAGACAATAAAATAAGCTGTGCTGTAAGCGGAACCTGCAACTGGACAGATGTACGCCAGTTCAACCTGATGTTCTCAACAGAAATTGGTTCTGTGGCTGAGGAGGCAAATGTTATTTATCTTCGACCGGAAACGGCCCAAGGCATTTTTGTGAACTTCCTTAATGTCCAGAAAACGGGGCGTATGAAAATCCCCTTTGGTATTGCACAAACAGGAAAGGCTTTCCGTAATGAAATAGTAGCGCGTGGGTTCATTTTCCGCATGCGGGAGTTTGAGCAGATGGAAATGCAGTTCTTCGTGAAGCCGGGTACACAAAAAGAATGGTATGAATACTGGAAGGCAACCCGTATGAAATGGCATGAGAGCCTGGGCATATCACCTGATAAATACCGATTTCATGACCATGTGAAATTGGCCCATTATGCAGATATGGCCTGCGATATAGAATACGATTTCCCCATGGGCTTTAAAGAAGTTGAGGGTATACATAGCCGCACCGACTTTGACCTGAAGAATCACCAGGAGTATAGCGGGAAAAAACTGACTTATTTCGATACCGACATTAACCAGCATTATGTGCCCTATGTGGTAGAAACCTCGATAGGCCTGGACCGTACCGTAATGCTGATACTCAGCGAAGCATATAAGGAAGAAGACCTGAGTACGGCAGATAAGCAGGATAGCCGTGTAGTGCTAAGCTTCCCGCCTATGCTTGCGCCAATAAAGCTTGCTGTATTACCACTCACCAAAAAAGATGGCCTGCCGGAAATTGCCCGTGAACTTATAGACCAGTGCAAACCACATTTCAAATGCTTCTACGAAGAAAAAGACAGCATTGGCAAACGTTACCGCAGGCAGGATGCAATTGGTACACCATTCTGTATTACGATAGACCACCAGACAAAGGAAGACCAGACTGTTACTATACGATATCGGGATAGCATGCAACAGGAGCGCATAGCACTTTCCGCTGTGAAGCAACTGGTACTTGATAAGATTGCAATGTTTGCTTAATAGGGTTTTCCCTAAGCTAATGTTTAGTTATGCCCGATAATATACTTCAGGAAGCCGCTATTGCACTGGGCCATGACTGGGGCCTGCTGCTACCTGATACACTATCAGAAGAGGCTATATTAAAACTACTTGCAGACCGGATCGTAACCATATTGGAACGAGGACCGGAAACTTTTTTCCAACTGATGTACCGCCTTGATATTTCGGAGAAGAAACTAAATGCTGTAATGCAGGATGAAGATGTTGCCGCAAAAATAGCCCGCCTCATTTATGACCGCCAACTGCAAAAGATACAAAGCAGGGTTGCCAATAGAAAGACAAGTGAAAATGATGACCCGGAATTGAAATGGTGACCGGTAAAACCAGTTATTTAAATGCTATAACCATTTAATTTAACTCACTTCGTAAACTTATACCCTATCCCACGGATAGAATGAAAGTGTTTAGGATTCCTGGTGTCTTTTTCGAAGAATTTACGGAAGTTGAGGATAAAGTTGTCTATAGTACGGGTTGTGGGGTAAACATTATATCCCCATACTATTTGCAATATTTGTTCACGGCTCACTACTTCGCCTTCATGCTCTATGAGTAGTTTTAAAAGGGCCGCTTCTTTCTTGCTGAGTTCCTGGGCCTGTTTATTTTTATCTATACACTCATGTGCCCCGAAATCTATTACGCACCCATCAAACTCATAAGTATCGCCAATAGCCTGCGGCAATTTTATTCTTTTATTCTTAGTGACTAGTTTATCTACCCTGAGTAATAACTCTTCGAGGTTGAATGGCTTTGTGAGGTAATCATCCCCACCCTTTTTCAGGCCTTCTACGCGGTCTGCACTGCTGTTTCGGGCAGATAAGAAAAGTATGGGCACATCGTTGTGTTGCATCCGGATGGTTTCACATACTGTGATACCATCCATATCCGGCAACATTATATCCAGTATAATGAGATCAAAATATTCATTCTTAACTGTTTTTATAACTGCAGGGCCATTATCCACGGTGGTTACTTCATATCCTTCCAGTTCCAGGTTCAGCTTCAGGGCTTCCCGCAGGCTTTCTTCGTCTTCTGCTACAAGCAATGAAGCTTTATATGTTTTGGGTGCCGTCATTTTTGCTTATGGTAATGGGGTAATAGTAATTACGTTATACAGCTCGGGGCCAGGATTGTGCCGGATACCCATATCCTTTAAAACCGCAACAACCGAATCTCCTTCAAAAGAAGCAAGGGTTAGGCCTGTGCTCTCTACATAATAAGATGTGAATTGGTCTACCTGAAGCAGATTAGTGCCATAAGTATATACGGTTGAATTGGGTTTAAGCCGGCCATTCACCGTTATTGTAGTATTGTCATTGTTTGTAGTGCCCTTGGAGCACGATGCACATGCTGCCCAAAATATCATACAATAAACCAATTTATGGAAACGCATGTGTATAATTTTATTTATATAAATAAAGTTGTGACTTTTACCAGACATACTAAATATAGCAGGCTTATTGCAAAAATACTAAAAATAAAAATCCTCGTATAGGTCATATTTATAGATTTTGTGCGATTTATCGTGAATTTTTTGATTTTTTAGTTTTGAATTTCCCTACCTTTGCACCTCCCGAAAAAAAGCCTTTCGGGTTAGTAACTGCGGGCGTGGTGAAATTGGTAGACACGCTAGACTTAGGATCTAGTGCTGCGAGGCTTGGGGGTTCGAGTCCCTCCGCCCGCACCCTTTAAAGATGAGGCCGGCCCCGCTAACGGCGGGGCCGGGTTTTTTAACATTAAAACAGATAAAATTATGGCTACAGTAACGCGCGAGAATATTGGTACGCTGCACGATAAACTGACTGTAAAGCTGGTTAAGGACGATTACATGCCAGCATTTGAGAAAACGCTGAAACAATATGCTAAAACAGCAAATGTGCCGGGTTTTCGTAAGGGTATGGTACCAGCCGGGATGATGCGTAAAATGTATGGGCAGTCTATTTTTAATGAGGAGGTGATCAGATCTGCCGGTAAGCAACTGGAAGATTATATGACCAGCGAAAAGATGTCCATTTTCGCACAGCCCATGATATTGCCCAACGAGCATATGTCGCGCCTGGACATGAACAAGCTGGATGATATTGATTTTTCATTTGAAGTAGGTCTTAAGCCTGAATTTGAAATACCTGCTATTAAAGATAAAACAACGCTTACCCGCTATAAAATATCCGTTACTGATAAAATGATGGATGATGAAATAGAACGCATAAAGCGCCGCTATGGTAAGGTAGAATCACAGGAAATAGCATCTGATAAAGAAGATATTATCTACTCAACTTACGAGCAATGTGATGTTGATGGCAATGAAATTGATGCCGATAAAAAAATAGAAGATACCGAGGTGCTGGATAAGATGCCCGCCAAACTTAAAGAAATGGTAATGGGCAAAAAGGCAGAAGATACGATCATTTTTCGCCCTGCAGATGTATGTACTGAAGAAGAATTAAAAGCCTTTCTGAAAGACCCGTTGAAAAGTGGTGAAGAAGCTGCACAGCAGTATTACAAGCTTACTATATCTAAAGTTGGTAAACTGATACCACAAGAATTGGGGCAGGAACTTTATGCACAGGTATTCCAGAATGTAGAGGTAAAAGATGAAAGTGATTTCAGAGAAAAAATAAAGGTAGAATTGTCACGTGAATTTGACCGGATCACAAATGAGCGTTTACAGAACGAGATATTTGAGATGCTGGTACATAATACCCCGATCAGCTTACCTGTTGCTTTTCTGAAACGCTGGATGCGCGAGGGTGGTGAAAAACCAAAATCGGCACAGGAAGTGGAAAATGAATTTGGTAGTTTTGAACACCAACTGATGTGGCAACTGATCTCAGACAAGCTGATGCACGAGCATGGCATCAGCGTGAGCCGTCAAGAGGTAGAGAAGGATATCAAAACCCGTGTGCTGGCTTATTTTGGCTTAGGCCCGGATGATGAGGATCAGGCGCCATGGATGGATGGGTATATGACCAAAGTAATGAAAGACGAAAAGATGATCGATGAGACGTATCGTCGTATGGTATCAGCAAAGTTGTTCCAATTTCTGGAAACACAATTTACGATAGAAGAAAAAGATATAGAAGAAGAGGCGTTCTTTAGGCTGGCAGATGCTCATACCGCACATCACCACCATCATTAATTGATTCCTTAAAATAAATAGTTAAGCAGCCCATAGATATTATGGGCTGCTTTTTTATTAAGGATTATTAAGAATTAATACCAATAATCTCTGCTATATCCCCAGCCCCAAAAATCATGGTCAGGACGTCCTGTTCTATGCTCATGCTCCAATATATCCCTTCTCCAAGCCTTGCGATAAGCAGCACGCATCTTCCTGTCTGCTGCCCATGGGCTAAAATGCCCCATTTCTTCAGCCTGCCACATTTTTCTCTTAATCTTCATGTCCTTTCTCCAGGCACGGTAGCAATGGTAATCGCCTTTGTAATGACCTTCAATGTAGGTATCTTTTTCATCTTTACCCTTGTCTTGTGCAGAAGCATTACCAGCCGCCAGAAACGCTAAAGCTAAAAATGGAATTAAAAGGTGTTTTTTCATAAACGTATATTTTGTGAACAAAGTAATTAACAAATTATGTATATCCAAATTTTATTGGAAAAAATATTGGAGCGTAGCTTTAGGTAAAATCATTAATACCAGTAATCATGGGCTACACCACGGTCTTTATGGTTTTTTTCCTGCTCATCTCTTTTCCATGCTTTCCATTCTGCTCTTTTTCTTTTTCTTTCTGCAGCATATGGTCTGTAATTTTCCATAGCTTTTGCCTGGCATTCTTTTTTCTTTCTCTTCATGTCCTTTTTCCAGGCCCTGTAACATTTATACTCACTTTTATTGTATTCATCATAGTGAGCAGTATAAGAATATTGGTGAATGCAATCACAATATGCCGCGCGTGCCGATTCAGCGTTTTTTTCCTGTGCTGAGACCTTTGTAAAGCCAAATAGGGAAAGGGATAAAAATGAGATCAGAAAATAGGTTTTCATCATGCTATATATTTATTTGAGAACAAAATAAATAATAGGGAAAACATATCCAAATAATATGGTGAAAATTATTTTTTTAGTGTTTAAAGTACTCCAAATTATAGGTATTGCTGGTCAAAACGCCCTTCATAAGGTATATTTATAGTCAGATAATCTACGCTAACCTTGTTTTTCTTAGCTTTGCAGCATTATAAATATAATACGAATAGCATGGAAATAAAGCAATTATATACGAGCTGCCTCAGTGAAGCTGCGTATTTTATAACCAGTGAAGGTGAGGCCGCAGTTATAGATCCGCTAAGGGATGTAGATACCTACCTGGAAATGGCTAAAGAACAGGGTGTGAAGATCAAATACATTTTTGAAACACACTTCCATGCCGATTTTGTGAGCGGGCATATAGAGCTTGCGCAGAAAACAGGAGCACCTATAATTTACGGGCCTGATACTGTAGCATCATTTAAGATACACATGGCGAAGGATGGTGAGGAGTTTATGGTGGGCAAGCTGAAAATAAAAACTATTCATACACCGGGGCATACACTTGAAAGCACCTGCTACCTGCTGCATGATGAACAAGGAGCGCCCTATTGTATATTTACAGGAGATACTCTGTTTGTAGGTGATGTAGGCAGACCAGACCTGTTTAGCGGTAACCTGAGCAAAGAAGAACTTGCGGGTATGATGTATGAATCGCTGCAACACAAAATAAAGCCACTCAATGACAATATAATAGTATATCCTGCACACGGACCGGGCTCATCTTGTGGTAAAAACCTTGGGCCGGAAACATTCAGCACTATTGGCGCTCAGAAAGCCACTAATTACGCACTTCAGGATATGACTAAGGACGATTTTATAAAGACGGTAACTACAGGGCTATCTACTCCTCCATCATACTTCCCGGTTAATGCGCGTATAAATAAGGAAGGCTATGACAGTCTTGATGATGTCTTTCATAAAGGACTACAGGCATTGAACACCACACAATTCAAAGAAAAAGTCAAAGAAGGTGCATGGATATTAGACACCCGGCCTGCTACAGTATTTACCGAAGGATTTGTACCTGAATCTATAAGTATAGGCCTGGATGGGCGCTATGCAGAATGGGCCGGTACTTTAATACCTAATAAGCAACCACTGGTATTGGTAACTGACCCTGGTAAGGAAAAAGAAAGTATTACACGCCTGGCGCGGGTAGGTATAGATAATGTGGAAGGCTACCTGGATGGCGGATATGAAACATGGAAAAATGCAGGGGAAACAATTGACCTGATCATAGATATAGAGCCTGATGAACTGGCAATGGACATACCACATGACAACCTGCTGGAAATAATAGATGTGCGCAAGCCCGCTGAATTTGAAGCTGCGCATGTAAAAGGTGCGGTAAACATACCGCTGGATACACTTGTGGACCCGGTAAATGTGGCTATAATTGATGACAACAATAACCTTTATGTGCATTGTGCCGGTGGCTACAGGTCTGTAATAGCTGCCTCATTACTGAAGCGCCACGGCTACCACAACCTCCGCAATGTGCTTGGTGGGTTTGCAAAAATGAAAGCTGAAAAAGGTATACCGATTGTGTTACCGGATAGTGTAAAGGCGTAAAAAATAAAAGTTGTTATAAAATATAAAGGGTTTCGATCAAACGAAACCCTTTTATGTTTGGTATATTATCAATTATTAAAAGCTAGTGCGCTTTACCGATCCATGCTTCCGGATTCAAGTTTATGGATTTCTTTCCGATAACCTTCCATATCTGGAAATTTACAGTCGGTATGCCTTCTTCATTATTAACCACAGTTCCTAATGGCTGTTTAGCAGTTACTTCCTGATTTATTTTCACCAAAACGTTGGTTAGGTTATTGTAAATAGTAAAGTAATTTGCGTGTTTGATCATTACTGATTGGTTATCCCCGGCCAAAAAGAATACACTTTTTACAACACCATCAAAAACGGCCCTTGCAGTGGCACCCTGGGCTGTCTGAATATCAATACCTCCGTTATTTATCATTACCTGATGTTCTACCGGATGGGGGTGTACTCCAAAATGGTCTGATATATAACCTTTCTCTACGGGCCAGTACAGTTTTCCTTTATTATTTTCGAAATTGGCAGACAAGGCTACGTCATTAGGTGTTGATAAAAGAGGCTGTAGTTCCGCCTTAGGCATTCTTGAATTTACAGCTGGTTCATTTTCAGTTATTGTTGCAGGTGCACCCGGCTTAGATGGCTTTACTATAGGAGCTGTTTTTGCGGCCAGTGCTTCCTTGCGTCTTTCTTCTTCCTCAGCCTTTTTTATTTCCCGTTCAATGATGTCATTTATAGCTTTATTTACGCGAATTGCGGTTTTCCTGCTGTTATCAATTTCTTTCAGTAATTGGCTTTCTTTACCTTTCAACTCTTTTATAACTTCATTTTGCTGTTCAGTTTCCTGCTTCAATACTTGCGATTGCTGCACTTGCGAGCTAAGCAACTCATCTTTCTGCGCTTTTTCGGCATTGAGCACCCCTATCTTGTGTTGCAACTGGTTTTGGGTAACTCTTATCTGCTCTACCTGTTGTTTGCGGAACTCCCTGAATGTTTTCAGGTATTTCATGCGGCGCATGGCATCGTTAAAGCTGCTGGACGAGAAAAGAAATGCCAGCATATCATAAGAACTACGGGTCTCATAAGCATACCTAATAGATTGTGCATACCGTACTTTTAGTTGCTCAAGTTTTTGTTTTAGGGAGCCGACTTCTTTGGATGATGATTTGATAGTATTATCTATATCACCCATTTGCTGATTAATAACGCCAATAAGTCTTTGACGGTCGGCCAGTTTATTTTGCAATGCGCGCAGTTGGCTCATTGTGGCTTTCTTATCGTTCTTTATTGCGTCAAGTTGCTGCTGGGTCTCATTTATGGCATCCTGTATTTTCTTGCGCTCTACCTCCAGCTGCTCCTTGGTCATACTGTATTGCACTTGCTTTTGCTGAGCAATACTGGTAACAGACAATAGGAAGCATAAAATAAAACAGGTAATGCGCATGAATCAGATTTGGCGAAAAACAAAAATAACCAAATATTATTGCCTGTTAGCGCCTTTTAAGCAGTTTTAAGATGATTTTACGCTATTTTTTCATAAAAAGAGGGTGTAAGTTTTTTTATTGAGCGACGTTTGTTTTCTTTTGCAACAAAGGAAATGATATGCTATACTCAATGACGGGATTCGGGCGGGCAGATGCCATGGTAAATGGCAGGCAAGTGGTAGTGGAGATAAAGGCCCTTAACGGGAAACAATTTGATATAAATACCAAGTTGCCGCCAATACTCCGATCCTATGAACTGAATATACGAAACCTCCTCAATAATATGCTGCAACGGGGTACCATAGATCTTACCGTAAGTGTGCGGCAGGGCGGGGCATCAAAACCAATGGTAATAAATACAGACCTTGCTTTGTTTTATTACCAGGGAATGAAACAAATAGCAGAGCAAACAGGATTGCCACAGGAGCATATTATTGCCACGCTGATGCGGATGCCGGAAGTAGTAGTACCTGATACAGACGTGTTGCCAGAAAGCGAGTGGCAAGATGTAAAAGTGGTCATAGAACAGGCTGCAAAAGACCTTATGGAACACCGCATGCACGAAGGCGCTGCCATGCTGAAAGACATTAAACTGCGTATCGGTAATATAGAAATGTATCATGAAAAGATACTGCCCCTGGAGCCTGAGAGAATAGAGCGCGTACGGGCAAGGATCAATCAATGGCTGGAAGATATGGCGGGGAAGGAAAAAATAGACCCAAACCGTTTTGAACAGGAGATGATCTACTACCTGGAGCGCATGGATTTCTCTGAAGAAAAGATACGCTTAAAACAGCATTGTGATTACTTTAATAGTACCGTAAATGAAAACGATAATGCTATAGGCCGCAAACTGAATTTTATACTCCAGGAAATAGGCCGGGAAATAAACACCCTTGGTTCAAAAGCTAATCATGCAGAAATACAACAGATAGTGATAAATATGAAAGACGAGCTGGAAAAAGCAAAAGAGCAGATATTGAATATATTGTAGTTTTGCAGTAATAAAAAATGGCGACTTAAGTTTATATATGAACAATAAATTCTGGCCTTTTGCTTTTTTACTTTTTACTTTTTACTTAACAGCATGCCTGCCATCTCCTTATTACCAGAAACAAGAGTCGCTGCCGCAAAATGTATGGTCATATAATTTTAAGCCGACATTCACTATTGATATCACAGATACTATCGCCAACTATAAGGCTTATTTCCTGATACAACATACGCAGGCATATCCATACAATAATTTGTGGCTATGGGTGTATATAAAAGCGCCCGGTGATAGCACTATAAAAAAAACACGAATAAATGTACCACTTGCCGAAGCTACCGGAAAATGGCTGGGACGGGGCATGGGTGAGATCTGGGAGCAGCGTATGCCTATAGACCTGGGAGATTCTATAAGGTTTAACAGGGCAGGTACGTACGAAATATCGCTGGAACAAAATATGCGAATCAACCCACTACCCGAAATATTACATGTAGGCCTGCGCCTCGAAAAAGCAGGGATACGACATTAGTTTAAATATTATGGTCATCCGGTGAAATATGCAGGCATTTGCAACTTCAAATTTTCAAACTGATACGAAATGCGCTTCTTCACTTCTGTACACCTGCTTTTACTTGCTTACATTATAGCAGCTATAGTGTTTTGGGAAATTAGCCTGCAACAACAAAGCGGTCGCATCTATGCCCAGGAAGTAATTACACTCAAAAGCCAGGTGGATAGTTTACATGACCCTACTGCATACAACCGGGAACTTAGCGGACTGGAGCATAAACTTTCAATGCGGAAAAGCCAATATATAGGAGAGGGTGCTACTTTTCTTATTGTGATATTAATAGGAGCTGTTGTTGTGTATTCTTCATTTCACCGGCGCATCATGCTGTCGCGGCAGCAAAATAATTTTATGCTATCCGTAACCCATGAGCTAAAGTCGCCACTGGCTGCAATGAAACTGAACCTGCAAACTCTTGAAAAACACCAACTTGATGAAGAGAAAAGAAAGCAATTGCTGGAGCGCTGTATTAAAGAATCAAACAGGCTTAATGACCTTTGTAATAATATGCTCTTCGCATCACAAATAGAAGGAAGACAATACCGGCCGGCAATAGAAAAATTTGATCTGTCTGAACTTGTGGAAGATGCAGTAAATGATTATGCCGGCAGATACTCCCGCAAGTTTGAAGAGGATATAGTGACAGGCTGTAAGATCAACGGTGATAAAATGCTGCTGCATATGGCTATCAATAACTTGCTGGAGAATGCCGTAAAATACACTCCGGAAGATAAGCCCGTAAGTATAAGGTTGAATACTACACAAAATACCGCGATACTGCAGGTAACTGATGAGGGTGCCGGCATACCGGATAGTGAAAAGAAAAAGGTCTTTAATAAGTTTTACCGTGTTGGCAATGAAGAAAGCCGCAAAGCCAAAGGCACCGGACTGGGGCTATATCTCACCAACAAAATAGTGCAACAACACAAAGGGCGTATCACCATAAAAGATAATACACCCTCAGGGTCTGTTTTTGAAATAAGTTTGCCGGTTTAGTGTTTATACTACTATGGCACCTCTACTACATTCAGTATTTCGTTTAGTATTTGTTCGCTGGTTACATTTTCGGCTTCTGCTTCGTAGCTGATACCTATACGGTGGCGCATCACATCATGGCATACGGCGCGTATATCTTCCGGTATTACATAACCCCTACGCTTAATGAATGCATATGCTTTTGCAGCCAAAGCAAGGTTTATGCTGGCGCGTGGCGAACCACCATAATTGATAAATGGTTTCAGCTTGGCTAGCTTATACTCTTCCGGAAAACGTGTTGCAAATACTATATCAAGTATATACTGCTCTATTTTTTCGTCCATATACACTTCACGCACCAGGTGGCGAGCGCGCGTTATATCTTCAACACTAACTACCGGATTTATTTTGGACATGCCCGCAGGATTCAGGTTTGTGCGTATGATCTGGCGCTCCTCTTCCTTCTTGGGATAAGTGATCACGATCTTTAACATAAACCGGTCTACCTGTGCTTCCGGTAGTTCATAAGTGCCTTCCTGCTCTATAGGATTTTGCGTAGCAAGAACAAGGAATGGCTCCTCCAGTTTATAAGTATTGTCACCTATGGTTACCTGGCGTTCCTGCATAGCTTCCAGCAATGCGCTCTGCACTTTAGCAGGCGCACGGTTGATCTCATCGGCAAGAATAAAATTGGCGAATATAGGCCCTTTGCGTACAGCAAATTCATGTGCCTGTGGGTTGTATACCATTGTTCCCAATACATCGGCAGGCAAAAGATCAGGCGTAAATTGTATCCTAGCAAACCGGGCTTGTATGGCAGATGCCAGCGATTTAATGGCTAACGTTTTAGCCAATCCGGGTACGCCTTCAAGCAACACATGGCCGTTTGCGAGTAAGCCTATCATTAGGCGCTCAACCATGTGTTTTTGACCTACAACGGCCTTGTTCAGTTCCATATTCAGCAGCTCAATAAATGCGCTTTGCTGGTGGATGCGTTCATTTAGTTCGCGGATGTCGACAGAAGAAGATATTTCCATATTAATTCAAAAAATAAAAATGATTTTCAGAACTCAAAAATAAAACGTGTCAGTTAAAAATAAACAGTATTGCAATAGATTTAACTTTTTTTAAAAAATGGAAGTTAGCTCCTTAATTTCATAAAAAAATAGTTTGGCGCTATTGAATATATTTTTAAGCCTATTTTCGTGCAATTATTAACATTTCAAGAGCGTTGAGGTATTTATGGAAAATTTTGAACAAAGGTGGCTGGATACCGAAAATTTACTAAAAGAACGTTTTGGTAAGGTGCCGGATATGGAAGGGATTTTATTCCTGATTGGTGTAAATGAACTGGGTAGGTTGCCAAGGAAAAAATTCTCAAAAGAGCAGAAGCAGGATCTTATGCATATTGCGGTATGCACTTTACTGAGCCAGCTAGGCTATTATGAATTCGTGGATAGGGATGAAGATGGGTGGCCACATTTTAAGGACGTGGAGCAAGTACCTGTAACAGGTATAAAAGAACAGGAGCTAATGCTGAAAGAATGTGTGATCAGGTATTTTGAATAAAAACAAAGTCCTCTGTACAGAGGACTTTGTAAATTAATTATTCATAAATCGCTTATTGTTTTGTGAATTTCCTTGTTACTACAACATCTCCATGTGAGTTGAAGAGACGGACGAAATAAATACCTGAAGGTATGTTTTCAACGTTAAGATTAGCACTGGTGTTGTTAGTTGTTTTATACACACTAAGCGCTTTGCCTATAATATTGTAAACAACAATGTTCTTAATGTCATTGTTAGGATCATAAACGATATTCACCTCATCGTGAGCAGGATTAGGATATAGAACTATATCATTTTCCGCATTATTGACATTACTAACTCCAGTAGGCCATTTATTAATTACAAAAGTTTCAGTGGAAACAGTGCTGCTTGGTGTATGTGCAAATCTAACAGTTATATAGTGTGATCCACTGCTAACACCAGTTAAATTAAGCAATAAGTGAAAATCTCCGATGCTATCACCACTGGCGTTTGCATAATATAGAGGTTTATAAGTAGTACCACTTGTTCCGCTCCATAACTGACCGGATAAGTTTGACCTGCATTGCTCATCATCACAAATACTCAAAGCTGTTTCTGTCAACCAATCTGATGGAAATGAAGTAGCAACTACATTCCATCTAAGAGTTATGTTGCTATCAGAACGATTTGTTACTGCACCTTCCACGGTAGCCGTACCATTTACATTTTGCCATATAGTATCACTCACGGAAAAAGCAGCCTGAGCCATCACCTTCTTTGATGATAACAACACCAATGCACATACAATAAAAAGTAAAGTCTTTTTCATTTCATAATTTTTCGTACCTGCAAGATAAATAATATTACTATTTCTGCCAAAAAAATATAGATTACTCAATCATTTAACTTTTTTAAAACATATTTATATGTTATGCGTTAATATTGTAAATTACTTAAAAGTGATAAAGGACTTCCGAAAATCATTTTGAGTTACGGAAGACCTTTAATATAAAGTAGTAATTACTTTAATGTTATTTTGTAATAGTAAGTTTCTTGTTAAGCACTTCATTGCCTATTGAAACTCTCACAATATAATCCCCACTTGCGAAATCAGAAGTATTGATATTCATACTTGAATTACCAGCATTGCGGTTTTCAGTTTGAGTGGTAAATACAACCTGACCAGCCATGTTATACACCTCTATCTTCACATCAACTGTTGATTTCAAATTTAATGCTACTATAGCCACATTTTTTGCAGGGTTAGGATATATATCCATGCTACCATTATCTGCAACAACTGCATTGATACCAGTAGTACCTACAGAAACAGGTGCATAACCAGCCTGGTAAACATTTTGAGTTGTGTTATTGCTAACCCAAACTACAATCTTACCAGTGAGGGTAGAATCATATTTCCATACTGCATAGTCAGAACCCCATCTGTGGTTTTTAACCCATGATGAAGTGATTGTTTGTGAAGAACCCGTAGTGAATGCACCCAAAGTTTGTCCGGCTGCGCTTGGGAACATATTTTCAGCCACCTCAGGGAATACAGTTTGTGGAATACTTTCTGTACTTTGGTTTGCAGCATAAGTTATTGTATCAATTGTCAATGCAGCACGAGCTACTAATCCAGCACCTATATTAGCGTAAGAAGTAATGGTGGCACTGAAAGAATATGTTTCAGTTGCAGCATCATATGAAGGATTAACAACTATCTTAAACGGAGAGCCCTGAGCAACTTCTGATTGTATTACTGAAGAAGTAAAATAGCCTGCACCTGGGTACACATATTGACCATCTACTTGTGCATCAGGAACACCACTAACATTATAATAGCTAAGCATGGCATTCACAAAAGGATTTAATGTAACGCTATCCATACAATCCCTGCCTGGGAAATTTACGTGATAACGAACCATAATGCTCTGGCTTAAATTATTGATATAAACGCTATCCAAATTTGGTGTAGCTTGAGCACAAGGGTCACATGATGCCTGGTTGAACTCTTCTATCATTACTGTTTTTGGCTGTAAAGAATCTAACACATTTATAACAGCTGTAAAAGTATCATTTGTATGATTTTGGTCAACGTTGCCATTAATATTGTCTGCCCAAACTTTTACAGTATAAGCTCCTGCCGTAGTAGGGTTCCATGGCGTACCACTTGTGTATGCATAGGTACCTCCCAAAGGAATACTTAAACCTGATGGTATTGCAGTAGTAACAGGAGCGCCACCATTAATAGAGTAGTTTATGTTTAATGAAGTAGTTGTAGTGATGCCATAATTTTGGAGAACACCTGTAACAGTTTGGTTAGATCCTGTCTGAACAAATGCCGGCAGACTAAGAGATGTAACTCCCAGATCATATGCACTCAGAACAGCTGTTTGAACATTATCCAATAACATACCCCAATTATTAGTTGTATTATCACGGAATGCGATACGAATTGAGGTACCATTGTATGCACCGATAGAAAGCTGGTGTGTTGTTAAAGTACTGGCAGCTCCTGCTGGTGCGCTATATAACGATACATAGGTACTGGTAACAGTACTTGCTGTTGCAGATGCTAATACTTCCATTGTTTCACCAGATCCAAGATCATTATCATCCCACTGAATCACCATATCTGCGCTTGTAACATTAAAAGCGGGTGACATTATCCAACGATCAGCAGTAGCACTCGGAGTGAAGTCTGATGTAGTGATCATTTGGTAATCACCTGCTCCGCCAAAGCCAGTACTTGCGCTACTAACCGGATACCATGCATTTGCATCCAAAGCGGTCACCAGCGCCGGAAGGCCCCCGCCAAACAAGGCAGTATTTACGGTGTGCCCGTCACTTTGCATTGTCCAACCAGTCGGTAATGCTCCACCATGATCAAACGTTTCTAGCGCTAACTGCGCGCTTGCCTTGAAGCTGCTTATACCTGCGGCAATGCCGAGGAAAGTGAATAAAACTTTTTTCATTGTTTTTTGTTTAGTATATGGTTATTAATTTTTTTAGAGAACCGAAATTAAGGAAAATATTAATCCAAAGGCGAAAAAGTTAATAATTTTTTAAAAGCAAGTTTACTTATTTAAATAAAATTCATGCGAAGCCACGCCACCTATTCCTAATCCTTTCTTATTATCTGCTAATAATTGATAGTGATAGCCGACAATAGTATTTTGAATGACCAAAGCTTTATTTTTGCACCATGACTGATTTCAGGCCCGGGGGTTTTCAACAATTACCAACCATTGTAAAAAACCTGCTTATTATTAATGTACTTGTTTTTCTTATCCAGCAATTATTCGAAGCCAGGGGTATGAGCCTGAATGGATATTCGCTTGAAGATCTTTTTGCGTTACACTATTGGGCATCACCAAACTTTCGTTGGTGGCAGTTATTTACACATATGTTTATGCATGGCAGTATAAGCCATATTTTTTTCAACATGTTTGCACTATGGATGTTTGGCAGAATATTAGAAAATGTTTGGGGGCCTAAACGTTTTTTATTTTTCTACTTGGTTTGCGGATTAGGCGCTGCAATATGCCACCTTGGTGTATTGACATTTGAGTATGCTCCTATTCATAATGCATTTATGACATACCAGGAACATCCTAGTCTGCCCGCATTTATGGATTTCATACACAAATACCATATCGGGGTTGACCCTTCATCTATGACTGGTTGGATAGCTGACCCTTCTTCGCCTGAACAAATAAGAGAATCGGTTATTTTTCTTAATAAAGAATACCTCGGCATGATCAATGAGGCCACTCTTGGCGCTTCAGGAGCTATATTCGGGCTGCTTTTTGCTTTTGGCTATCTATTCCCAAATACACTATTGTATCTATATTTTGCTATCCCTGTAAAAGCAAAATATTTCGTAGCCGGGTATGCCTTATTAGAACTATTTTCCGGTATCCGCAATTCTGCCGGCGATAACATTGCGCATTTCGCACACCTGGGTGGCATGCTGTTTGCTTTCATATTGTTAAGAATATGGAACACAAAGGACCGTAACCACTTTTATTAATAACTTTATCACAAATGAATACAGGGCGCAGAAGATCAGCATTATCCTATATACCGGGTTTGACAAATAATGCGGTGTTAAAGCTGATCATTTTTTCAGCATTGTTATATGTAATGTTTTCACTTGCCTGGGGAGTGGTCATGCTGGTATACCAGGGAGATAGTACTTTTAATCAGTACTTTATTACAAATGTATCGTTGCCGGTAGTGGCAGGTTTCAAAAACCATTGGTGGACTATATTTACTTATGGGTGGCTACATTATCCAAATGGTTTTTGGGAATTGCTCAGTAATATGCTGTGGCTTTATTGTTTCGGTTCAGTGGTGCAGATGCTTATTGGAGATAAGCAGGTAATTCCTATGTATATATATTGCCTGCTTGCAGGCGGCGTATTTTATCTCATAAGCCAGTTACTGCCGGGTGAATTAGGCAAGCCTCCGCACATAATCGGTTTATTAGGCCCACGCGCTGGCTTAATGGGGCTTGCTGCGGCTGCAGTGACCCTTACACCACAATACAGATTTTATCTTACAGAAACTTTTAGTATTCCTATAATGGTGGTGGCAGGGATATTCGGGGTGCTCATGATTATAGGGTCTGGCTTTTACTTGCCGGTTATCCTTATGCTGGCAGGTGGCGGCCTTATGGGCTTCGCTTATATAAAATTATTGAAAGCCGGTTACAGGCCCGGAGGCTGGATGTATGCCCTGAAAGGAAAAATAGAAGGCCTGGTAACACCTGATGAAAATGCCGAATGGAAAAGACACAATAAAACCCGCAGTAAAATGCTGGATAAAATATATGAACCCAAGAACGGCATTTCACAAAAACGTATTGATGAGATCCTCGATAAAATAAACCAGAAAGGTTACAATGCCCTCTCTAAAGAAGAAAAGGATGCATTAATGAGGGCCGGGAAGGAGTAAAAGCTTATCATAAGCATCTTCATTCCACTTGTTTTTAACCTATTTTTGCGCATATATGGCAGAACTTCATTTTTATAATTCATACACTCGTCAGAAGGAAAAGTTTGTACCTATAACACCCGGCTATGCCGGCTTATACGTTTGTGGCCCCACAGTATCCGGAGAGTCACACATGGGGCATGCCCGGCCTTATATCACTTTTGATGTGGTGCAACGTTACCTGAAACACCTGGGCTATAAAGTACGT
The DNA here is from genome assembly GCA_903882965.1 of uncultured Bacteroidota bacterium. Classification (GTDB taxonomy): domain Bacteria; phylum Bacteroidota; class Bacteroidia; order Chitinophagales; family Chitinophagaceae; genus Nemorincola. The sequence continues at coordinate 16,263 of CAIRZD010000129.1, read as the reverse complement.
TACGTTCGTAATATCACAGATGCTGGCCACTTTGAAGAAGAAGGGCGTGAGGCTATAGATAAAGTAGGCGAAAAAGCTAAGCTGGAAAAGCTGGAACCCATGGAAATGGTGCATAAGTATACTTCTCTTTTTCACCAGGGTATGCGGCTTTTCAATTGCGAAGAGCCTGCTATAGAGCCCACCGCTACCGGACACATTATAGAACAGATAAGTATGATCGAGACGATCATAGAAAAAGGGTATGCATACGAAGCCAATGGCTCTGTATATTTCGATGTAAAGAAATATGCCGAAAAATACCCTTATGGAAAACTTTCGGGCAGGATACTTGACGACCTCCTCGAAACAACTCGCGAGCTGGACGGACAGGAAGAAAAAAGAAATAAAGTGGATTTTGCACTTTGGAAAAGTGCTCCTCCTGAGCATATCCAGCGCTGGATAAGCCCCTGGGGCGAGGGTTTCCCCGGCTGGCATATAGAATGCTCGGCTATGAGCAGCAAATATCTTGGTGAAACTTTTGATATTCATGGCGGCGGGATGGATCTCCTCTTCCCGCACCATGAAAGCGAAATAGCGCAAAGTACCATAGCCCACGGGCATCCACCGGTAAATTACTGGATGCACAACAACATGATCACCATCAACGGCAAGAAGATGGGCAAGAGTTATAACAATGTGATAAAGCTTTCTGAGCTATTCAGCGGCAACCATCCTTTGTTAACACAACCATATCACCCCATGGTAGTGCGTTTCTATATTTTGCAAACGCATTACAAAAGCACACTCGATTTTTCGAATGAATCGCTGCAGGCATCAGAGCGCGCTTTCAGGCGTCTGTGGGAAGCATATGAATTACTGCAAAAATTAAATCATCCGGGTAATACAGATGCAGGCGATAAAACACTGGACCAACAAGTAATTAACTGGTGCAATGAATGTGAAGAGTTCATGTGCGACGATTTTAATACTGCAAAATTAATTGCTAATTTATTTGAGCTTGCACCGGTGATCAATGGGCTAAAGGGCGGACAGGTAGCTGCAAATGCATTGTCTGCTCATACGGTTGCTTTGCTTAAAAAAACCTACAAAATTTTCCTTGAAGATATACTTGGCATGCAGCCATTACAGGCAGTGCAAAGCAATAATTTTGATAAGGTAATGTCGCTGCTTATAGAAATAAGATCGGATGCTAAAAAAAGAAAAGACTTTGCCACTTCTGATCAGATAAGGAATAAACTCGCTGAATCTGGTGTAATACTTAAAGACGAGAAAGACGGCACAATAAGTTACACTATTGAATAAAACAACATGAAGAAAATATCAAGGCTATTAAATTACCTCGCTGATTACAAGGGAAAGATAGGGCTCTACTTTCTTTTTAACCTGTTAAGTATTTTATTTGGCCTGTTCTCATTTACATTGATTATACCTGTATTAAATGTATTGTTTAATACTATGCCCGTTGCATCAACAACTGCAAAGGTTTCATCTGCCAACGAGCTGCATACAGGTATAATTGACCAGGCCAAAGCATATTTCAATAGCTTTTTGCTTCACCAGGATAAGCTCACAACACTGGCATATATATGTATTATAATGGTTGTCTTTACATTTCTCAAAAATCTGTTCCTATATCTCGCTGTATATATTTTAAACCCACTGCGAAATGCTGTACTCCGTAGGCTAAGGGATGATCTTTTTACCAAGACCTTATCACTGCCAATTGGCTTTTTCACAGAAGAAAAAAAGGGTGACCTGATATCACGCATGACCAATGACATCAATGAAGTGGAGCTGTCTATCATGTCGGTACTGGAGATTTTCGTCAGGGAGCCACTCACCATCATTGCCTTTCTGGGGGCGATGATCTATATGAGTTACCAGCTTACATTGATACTTTTTGTTTTCCTGCCTATAGCGGGGCTCATAATAGGGCGTATCAGTAAGTCGCTCCGAAAATCCTCAAACCTTGCTCAGGAACAACTTGGTAGTATGCTTGGTGTAATAGACGAGACACTTGTAGGTATGCGTGTATTAAAAGCCTTTAATGCAGAGAATCATCAGCATCTCCGGTTCATGAAACTCAATAATCTTTTATTCAGAACCCGCAACCACATTGCTGCCCGGCGCGAACTGGCATCACCGCTATCAGAAACAATGGGGGTAATAGTGGTAAGTATTATTTTATGGATCGGTGGTAAAATTGTGTTTGCCGGTAATGGCTTTAGTGGTTCTACATTTATAGCTTACATCGCTCTTTTCAGCCAGATCATTAATCCATTCAAAAACCTTTCATCCGCTTTTTACAATGTACAAAAAGGTACTGCAGCACTGGATCGTATAGAGCATTTGCTCGGTGTTGAAAATACAATAAAAGAACTGCCCAATGCAAAAGCAATACCGGCTTTTTCAAACAGCATTACATTCAAAAATGTAAGCTTCGCATACGGGGATAAAAAAATACTGGATGATATAAGCCTGGAAATTGAGAAAGGAAAAACCGTTGCGATTGTGGGTGCCTCCGGTGCTGGTAAATCTACATTTGCTGATCTCATACCCAGGTTCCATGATGTAAGCAGTGGGGAAATACTTATAGATGGCATAAATATCAAAGAGTGCAAAATCGATGATCTGCGACGGTTGATGGGTGTAGTGAGCCAGGACCCCATATTGTTTAATGATACTATTTACAGCAATATAACTCTTGGCACCGGTGGCGCCACACAAGAGCGTGTAGAAGAGGCTGCCCGCATAGCTAACGCACATAATTTTATTATGCAAAAGAAAGATGGCTATCAAACCATAGCTGGCGACCGCGGTGCAAGGCTGAGTGGTGGTGAACGCCAGCGTGTGACCATAGCACGGGCTGTACTGAAAAACCCTCCCATACTTATACTTGATGAAGCAACATCCTCTCTTGATACAGAAAGCGAGCGCATAGTGCAGGATGCAATCAATAACTTGATGAAAAACCGCACTTGTATTGTGATAGCACACCGGCTATCTACTGTGCAGCATGCCGATGAAATAATAGTCCTCGAGAAAGGTAGGATAATGGAGCGCGGCACGCATGCTGGCCTGTTAAGCAAAGATGGTATCTACAAGCGTCTTGTCGAAATGCAGCAGGTTAAATAGTACCTATAAAAATCGAATAAAAAAAATTTATCTGAAGTTATCCAGCCCATATATTTGCAATACAGCTATTGTCTATTTATTCATTTTTAGACTTTTAACTTTTGAATTATGAGCAAAATACTTGTTACCGGTGGATGTGGTTATATTGGTGGCCATACGATTGTAGACCTCATACAAAATGGTTTCGATGTTATTTCAGTAGACGACCTATCCAGGGGTTCTATGAAAATGTTGCACGGTATAGAGAAAATTGTTGGTCGGCCAATAAAGAACTATAAAGTAGACCTTTGCGATCTTGATGACACAGAAGCCATCTTTCTTGAAAACCCCGATTTAGTAGGCGTAATTCATTTTGCGGCATTCAAGTCTGTGCCTGAATCAGTGCAGCAGCCGCTCATGTATTTCAAAAACAATCTCAATTCACTGATCAATATCCTCCAATGTGCCGAAGATTTTGATGTAGACAATTTTGTGTTTTCATCTTCCTGCTCGGTATATGGCAATGCTACTCAACTACCGGTATCAGAAGATGCCCCATTAGTTGAGCCCGAATCACCTTATGCCCGTACCAAACAAATGGGAGAAGCTATTTGCAGGGACTTCACAGATCTGCACAAAGATTTCAATACTATCTTGCTTCGTTACTTCAACCCGGTAGGCGCTCATCCATCAGCTATGATCGGTGAGTTTCAGGACCTTTCAGAAAGTGTAGTGCCGGTAATTACTAAAACAGCCATCGGCGCCCGAAAAGAGATGACGGTATTTGGCAGTGATTACGATACACGCGATGGCTCATGTGTACGCGATTACATACACGTAAGTGATATAGCCCATGCACATACAAAAGCATTGCAGTATATCATAGAAGACCGTAACAAATCTAATTGCGAGATATTTAATCTCGGAACCGGAAATGGTGTTTCTGTTCTGGAATTGATAAATGCTTTTGAAAAAGTATCCGGCGAAAAGCTGAACTATAAAATTGGCCCACGCCGCCCCGGTGATGTAATATCAGTATATGCCAATAACAATAAGGCCAAAAAACTATTAGGCTGGGAAACTAAATATGATCTTGATGCTATGATGGATACCGCCTGGCGTTGGGAGCAAGCGCTTGCCGCATCTAAGAAAACTACAGTTACAGGCTAAACCTTCCGTTACCAGTACCCTCCCGCATGGGGATGTGGCCTGTAGTGGTGGCGATGCCAAAAGTTATTGTTTTTCTTGGCACGGATGTATTTATTGCTTTTGGCATACTTAGACCTGTAAACAGTCCTTCCGCAACTGCTTATTACAATAAGCAGAACGAATAAAGCTATCAGCCGGGTAAATCTGTTTTTCATACGATTGATTCGCAAAATACTTTATTATTTAATATCGTGTTAGTGTATCTGCTTTTTTCTTTTCAATATGATTGTTTAGCGATATTCATAATGTGATATGGCTATCAATAGATTTTATACTATTCTCAAAACTATATCCCATCTTTTGTCGTTAATATTATAGTACAAACAATTTTATAACTATATGAAAAAAGGAACCATTTTATTTTCCCTCGTATTGCTTTTAACAGGTATTATGTCTTGTAACGCACAGCAACAGGATGAAACCAAAAATCCATATTATAAACCAACGGATAATAGCAAAATCGCATTAAGTGATGCCCAATGGAAGAAAGTCTTAGCCCCAAAAGTGTACAATATAATGCGGGAAAAGGGTACCGAAGCACCAAATACCGGCCCATATGTGCATAACCCTAAAAAGGGAATTTACTACTGTGCCGCCTGTGGGCACCTGCTTTTCAGCTCAGAGACCAAATTCGACAGTGGCACGGGATGGCCTAGTTTTTACCAGCCATTTAACGATGCCAGTGTAGCCCAGGCAAAAGACAACTCATATGGTATGGAGCGGGACGAAGTAGTATGTGCGCGCTGTGGTGGGCATTTGGGGCATGTATTTGACGACGGCCCTGCACCAACACATCTGCGGTATTGCATGAATGGGTATGCATTGCATTTTGAAGAGAAAAAGTAAATTAAAAAACGAAATTAAAGATTGTGTGGTTTTAGGTTTGGTTTTTTACCCCGTTATTTGCAGAAATAACGGGGTTTTTTATGACTAAAAAAGAACGGTATACATATGTGATTGAATGGTTTCAAAAAAACATGCCAAATGCCGAAACCGAACTGCACTACACTGATCCTTACGAATTGCTGGTAGCTGTGATACTCTCAGCTCAATGCACTGACAAGAGGGTAAATATGGTAACACCTGCTCTGTTTAAAAAATTCCCCGGCCCGGAGAGTCTTGCTAAAGCAGAGTTTGAAGATGTGGAACCGCTGATTAAAAGCGTAACATTTGCCAATAATAAAACAAGGCATCTCATAGGCATGGCAAAAATGCTGATAGAGAAATTTAAAGGTGAGGTGCCCGATAATATGGAAGACCTTGTGCTGTTACCCGGTGTAGGCCGCAAGACGGCTAATGTAATAGTATCAGTGGTGTTTCACCAGCCGGGAATGGCGGTCGATACCCATGTTTTCAGGGTCTCCGCACGTATAGGGCTTACTACAAATGCAAAAACACCCCTGCAGACCGAGCAACAACTTGTGGCAAACATCCCCAAAGAATTGCTGGCAATAGCCCATCATTGGCTCATTCTCCATGGTCGCTATATATGCATAGCACGCCGTCCCAAATGTGAAGAATGCGGCCTGACGAAAGTGTGTAAATTCTACCAAAGTGATATGAGGCACATAGTAGAAGGTAATGGATAAAAAAAAGCCCACGATAACGGATCGTGGGCTATATAGTAAAGTGCTTTTACTCGAATTTAGAAAGCTTCTTTGAGGGTTTGGGGTTAATGCCCTGCCGGAGGCGTCATATCATTAGTAGCACCGTGGTTCCACCTAGGTACATATGTTTTTTGATAAGCATCCCATGCCTGGTGTTTATAGGCATTATCACCTATGTAAGAAAGAATAGTTTCCAGTTGGTTCACATCCATATAGCCGGGAACGGGCATTGGGTTTTGGAAGTTTTCCATCATCAGAATAGATGTAGGATATGACATTGATCCTTTCATTAACTCTACAGCAAACGTATTTGCTTTGAATTGTGGATTGAAATAGTAGTCTTTACCTTGAAAATGAATAGTATCCTTACGTTCCGCATTAAGACGCACAGCATAAAAATTGTTATTCATATACTTTATCAGGTCAGGGTTCTGGAATGTAGTCGCCTCCATTTTTTTACACCAGCCGCACCAGTCAGTATACACATCCATATATACTTTTTTAGGGTTCTGTTGCATTTTGGCTTGTAGTTCATCAATTGAAGTTATCCAATGTATCTCAGCCGCAGGCTTTGGGGCAGCAGGGGTTGGCGTTTTTTTCTTAGCCATTATCGGGCTCATTATAAAGATACCCAGTACAAAAAGCAGTACACGTTTCATTTTTCAGCAATTTAGAAAAACGAATTTACAAATATTCCATGTAGTTTTGTTCAATTGCCTCAAATTTTATGATTAAAATAGCAGTTGCAGTTACAGGAGCAAGCGGATCAGTATATGCCAAAGTATTATTAGAGCAGTTACAACGGCTCAAAGAGCAAGTGGCAGAGGTATCCCTGGTATGGAGCGATAATGCATATACCGTATGGCAGCACGAGCTGGGTAACAATGATTATCAGCATTTTCCGTTTAGGGTATGGGAGAAGAACGATTTTATGGCACCGTTTGCTTCAGGAAGCTCGTCTTATAACACACTGATTATTTGCCCATGCAGTATGGGTACATTAGGCCGAATAGCTGGAGGAATAAGTAACGACCTCGTAACACGTGCTGCAGATGTAATGCTAAAAGAACGCCGCAAATTAATATGCGTAGTCCGGGAAACTCCATACAATCTGGTACATCTGCGCAATATGACCACCGTTACAGAAGCGGGAGGGATCATTTGCCCTGCCACCCCATCTTTTTACAGCACCCCCAAAACAATAGATGATATTGCCTACACAGTTATTCACCGGGTACTACAATTGGCAGGGTTAAATGTGGATGGTTACAAGTGGGGCGAATAGATTTTCAAATTAATAAGGAAACGTATTTTAGAAATTATGGAATATTCAAAATCAATAGAACGGCTCAGAAAAATAATGGATGAGTTGCGCGAGCAATGCCCGTGGGACAAGAAACAAACCATACATACACTCCGGCCACAGACCCTTGAAGAAATATATGAACTGGCAGATGACATCACAAATGAAAACTGGCAGGGAATAAAAGAAGAACTCGGTGACCTCTTGCTTCACATTATTTTTTACAGCAAAATAGGCAGTGAACAGAAAGAGTTCACATTTGATGACGTAATTGAAACGGTCTGTAACAAACTGATAAACCGCCACCCCCATATATATAGTAATTTGAAAGTGGAAGACGATACGGAAGTAAAACAAAACTGGGAAAGAATTAAACAGGCGGAAGGCAAAAAATCTATATTAAGTGGTGTACCGCCATCAATGCCCGCGCTGATAAAAGCATTGCGGCTACAGGAAAAAACAAAGCAAGTGGGTTTTGAATGGGAAAATACCGCCCAGGTAAAGGATAAGGTAGATGAAGAAATACAGGAGTTGTATGAGGCTGTCGATATCGGTGATCACAAAAAGATAGAAGAAGAATTTGGGGATGTAATGTTTGCACTCATCAACTATGCACGCTTTGTAAAGGTAGACCCTGAACTTGCCTTAGAACAAACAAACAAAAAATTTATCCGCCGTTTTCAGCGTGTTGAAGCCATGGCACAGGCACAAGGAAAATCTTTACATGATATGACTTTGTGGGAAATGGATGCTTTGTGGAATAAGGTAAAAGAAGAAGAAGCTAAAATATAAATGTTCAGGCGATATCCATATTGGGGCTGGCTATTAATGAGCCTTATGTTGTGGTGCATAAATGGATATGATTTCCATTTGCATCGCCAGGATATGTTGCCCGAACGTATGGCCAAGGCAGTTAATAATGACCTCAGGCATCGGGAAGATGTGTTTGAAGGATTCATGAAGCAGTCGGACGTTATCCGCAGAATGTATACCGATTCTCTTACAGGCGAAGAAGCTGACCTGATAAATAAATTCCCTTTTTACATTTATGCATATGATAATGATACTTTAAAAAAGTGGAATAATAATATCATTATCCCCGCTTATAGTGATTCAGCCCTTGGTAAAACGGTGATCTTTAGAAATGAAAAAGGGGTCTTTATTGCTAAATGTCTCAAGCCTCCCTTCCTTAATGACCACAGAAGAATTTTAGTCCTGTTCCCTGTATTAATTACTTACCCGTTAGAGAATGATTACCTCAAATCCCATTTTGTATCCTCCGATTATATACCTGTAAAAACAAAGATCATAGCTAATGGTTATCAGATAGCCGGATCTTATCCGGTGATCTTGCGCGATAATAATACTGTCTTTTACCTTCATTTTAATACATCAGACGTTCAAAAATGGGTGCCGGATACAATGTTCCTCCTACTCCTCTTAGCTGCATTAATAATGAGTATATCGTGGGTGCAACTGATGACGATACATCTTACGCATAACAAATCACGGCTCGCAGGTTTTATTATCACTTTTCTATTGGTTATGACTTTCCGTATACTACTATATATATATGGATTGCCTTTTAATTTAGATGCGATTACTTTCTTTTCTCCTCGTTTATATGCATCTAGTAAATACCTGTCATCTTTCGGAGATCTCTTTATCAATACCCTGTGTGTGTTATGGATCATTGTATTCATTACCAGGCATACGAATTACAAAAATTATTTTGATCATTTGAAGGGCAAAAATTTACGTCATGTAATTGCATTCCTGTTAATTTCCGTACTACTTGGTTATATGCACTTGTTTGTGAACGTGATTCGTAGCCTTATCCTCGATTCCAATATTTCATTTGATGTAAGCCACTTTTATGCGATCAATATTTATACTTTTCTTGGATTGTTAGTCATCGGTGCCATTACTGGCATATCCTGCCTGATTATCTATTTATTCAATGTACAATTTAATGCACTGATAAAAAATAAGATTGCAAAATTCCTACTCATAACATTAATGGGTATCGCACAATTGATAATTGCAGGCAAACTGCATGATCCATTCTATCTTGGATTATTGATCTGGCTGTTAATATTTATTCCCCTTCTCGACATACCTGATTTAACACTTGTATCAGACCTCTTTGAGCCACACATGATATTCTGGGCGATATTCATCTGTATATTTTGTACAGGAATAGTACAATACTTCAATCAGGTAAAAGAAAAAGAGGCGCGAAGGGCCTTTGTAGAGTTAAAATTTTCGCCACACCGTGATATAGTGATGGAATATGATTTTGATAAAAAGGCCAACAATATAGAAAGGGATAAAGTACTTAAGAATTTTTTCCTTAAGCCATCTGCTGCTGCAAGAAAGGCAATTACACAACATTTTAATACCCAGTATTTCAATGGTGCAATCAACAAATATCAATGTAAGGTATACTTGTTTGACGCTAAAGGAAACGGGGTATTTAATAAAGATACTACTAGCTACAATACGTTAATGAATGAAAAAATAAGATCGCTATCAACTGGATCCCCATACCTTTTTTACCAGGAAGCTTTACACGACCGACATTATTATTTTGCATGGGTCCCTATATATTACGATAGCATCAACCGGAAAATAGGATCTGTCATATTAGATATGGACCTTAAAAAACCAGCAACAGAATCTGCTGTTTATCCCGAATTATTACAGGCCAATACCAATAAAACAAACCCTCAGGAAAATGAATACTCAGTAGCAGTATACGTTAACGATAAACTGATTTCACAAACAAACGATTACCCTTTTACAACGTTGTTAAAGAATGATGTACTTAAAGAACAGGACTTCGCTTTTTATAATAATAACAATGTATCAGAACTCCATTACAAGATCGCAGCTGATCGTACCATCGTTGTTGCGCACGAGCACAGCCGTGCTATAGAAATGATCACGGTTTTCTCTTACATATTTGGTATAATGGTTTTGATCGCCATTGTTATCCTGCTATACCAGCTATACCTGTCTTACGTTACAGGATCTCTGGATTCGGGGAAATTTCTCCGCCTTACATTACAAAAGAGGGTGCACTATTCTATGCTTTCAATAGTACTTATTTCGTTCATTATCATTGGGTCTGTAACAATTTGGTTTTTTACAAATCAATATCGGACATCGAATGCTAATAAACTACAATCAAAAATGCAGGTTGCCAGGCAATCGGTAGAAGAAGAGTTAAAACTGGCAAATGCATATTATTCAGAGCGTATGTTTGATTCAATATGCAAATCGAATTGGTTTAAAGATAACATCACAAAGATCGCCGGAACTCAAAAGATTGACATAAATATTTTTGAAAATAACGGCGTTTTAATTTCGTCGTCTCAGGAAGATATTTATGATAAAGGCCTGGTATCGCGTTATATACGACCTGATGCATTTTACGAATTAAATATTCTGGGTAAATCAATACAAATACAAAACGAGCGCGTTGCCGGCCTGTCTTACTTGTCTGCATACGAGCCGCTCAGGGAAGAACATGGTACTACACTCGGATATATTAATGTGCCTTTCTTCTCATCAGAAAAAGAACTCAATTACCAGATATCAAATATCGTAGTAACGCTCATCAATCTCTATGCATTTATTTTTCTTATTTCAAGTGTTATAACTATATTAATGACCCGCTGGATAACCAGGACATTGAACATGATCATACGACAATTCAGCACAATAAATCTGCAACGCAACGAACGCATACAATGGCCCTATAACGATGAGATTGGATTACTGGTAAGCGAATATAACAAGATGGTCAATAAAGTAGAAGAGAACGCAGCATTGCTGGCTCAGAGTGAAAGGGAAAGCGCCTGGCGCGAGATGGCCAGGCAAGTAGCTCATGAAATCAAAAACCCGTTGACACCCATGAAGCTGAATATTCAATACCTGCAACAGGCAATCAGGAAAGATACCCCAAATATAAAAGAGCTCACCGATAAGGCAACCGATTCCATTATTGAGCAAATAGATAACCTATCTTATATAGCTTCTGAATTCTCAAATTTTGCTAAGATGCCCGAAGCACGACCGGAAAGGCTGGAGTTGGGTCTATTGCTCAATAAAGCCGTAGAGTTATACCTTGATGACGCACACATAAAAGTTACTATAATCGAGACCCCGGAAAAATTATATGTTTATTCAGACCGCAGTCAATTGTTGCGGGTTTTTACTAACCTGCTTGAAAACGCCAAACAAGCTATCCCCGCTGACAGAACCGGTAATATATTGGTATCATTAAAACATGAAAATAACGAGATTATAATAGCTATAACTGATAACGGAGTAGGCATTTCTGATGAGATAGTCAGGAAGTTATTTCAGCCTTATTTTACTACAAAGTCTTCCGGAACCGGCTTAGGGCTTGCCATGACAAAAAAGATCATTGAGTTCTGGAAAGGTGAGATTTGGTTTGAAACTAAAGAAGGAGTAGGTACTACTTTTTATATAAAGATGCCATCAAATTCCTGATCTTTTTAAATTGCTTGGCAATTACCATACTTGTACTTCTCTTTCTAATTCTATATTGAACTGCTCTTTGACCGATTTTAAAATCTCACTGGATAATTTCCATATTTCGGTTCCTTTGGCATTGCCGTAGTTTACAAGTACAAGGGCTTGTTTTGCATGTACACCTATATCTCCTTTTTTATAGCCCTTCCATCCGCTTCGCTCTATCAGCCAGCCAGCTGGTATTTTTACCATGTCCTCGCTTATAGGGTATGATGGAATACTTTGATAACGGGTGCATAATAATTTAAAATGCTTTTTTGTAATTGTAGGGTTCTTGAAAAAACTACCGGCATTACCTATCTTTTTCGGATCAGGCAGCTTACTGGTACGAATATTCATAACGGCATATGCTATTGCTTTTACAGATAATTCTTTTACACCCATACTCTCGACTTCCTGCTCCACCGCTCCATAACTGATATTGTATTTCGGTTTTTTGCTGAGCTTATAAACTACCGAAGTAATAAATGCTTTTTCTTTCAGTTGGGTTTTAAAAATGCTGTCCCGGTACCCGAATGCACAATCCCGGTTGCTATAAGTTAGAAAAACTTTCTCTTTCCAATACCAGAAAGTAACACTTTCAATAGTGTCTTTTACTTCCACTCCATAAGCACCAATGTTTTGCATAGGCGATGCACCTACAGTACCAGGTATCAGCGCCAGGTTCTCTATACCACCCAATCCTTTATTTATTGCATATAGTACCAGATCATGCCATACTTCTCCCGCCTGTACATTAAGCCATATATGATTATCATCTTCTTTCTCAATGGTGATCCCCTTCAGTTTATTATGTACCACCAATCCGCTAACCTGATGCGTGAGCAGGATATTACTTCCACCTCCAAGTATGCGTTTTTGCTGCGGCAGCTCTGTTATCTCAGATAGATCAAAAATGTCATTCACTTCAGTAAAATACTCAGCCGACACATCTATACCGAATGTGTTGTATGGTTTAAGAGATACGTTTTGTTTTAACTGCATTTCGTACAAAAATACCTTTATTATTTCTTACCTGTAAATTTCACCCCCAATCCATTGCCCCCACTCAATTTTATTATCCCATTTTGATATGTCAAGCCTTCTGCTACATCTTCTTTTAATAACAATGGCCCATCGGCATCTACTTCATCAAGCAACGGGATCATATTAGCAACAGCCGCAGTTCCTATAGAGCTTTCATTCATAGAACCCATCATTACTTTCATATCTAGCACACGGGCTTCTTTTATCATTCGCATAGCAGGGGTGATACCACCACATTTTGTGAGCTTTATATTAATCCCATGAAACCCATCAGCACATTTTTTTACTTCATCTTCTGTCCTGCAGCTTTCATCTGCAAATAATGGCAGCGGCGATACCTGCTTCAGTTCTTTCATTTCCTCATATTGTTCTTTTGGTAGTGGTTGTTCAACCATAGTTACATTCAATTTTTGCAATTCAGGCAGCAATGCTTTGGCCTCGTCAAATGTCCACCCTTCATTAGCGTCTATGCGGAAAGGAACATTGGTATGTTTTCGAAGTTCCCGTATTATGTCTATATCATTTACCCGCCCGGCTTTAATTTTATATATCGGCCAAGGGTGTGCTTCCATTTTTGCCACCATACTATCTATACTATCCAGCCCTATGGTATAATCAGTAATGGGAGCCTTATCCCATTTTATGCCCAGAAGCTGGTATAATGGTTGTCGGCGCAATTTGGCAAACAAATCCCAAGCTGCAATGTCCAGCGCTGCGGTCAGAAAATGCTGACCGGGTATCAGGTGGTGAAGAAAATGCCAAAAACGTTGCGGGTCTGTGAGTGCATAGCGCTCTATAAGCCCACGCTTAGCCTCCAGCGATGCTATCATTTCCGGAACAGTAATATTATAATAGGAAATAGCCGGTGCTTCTCCATAGCCAGTAATATCCCCTAAGCCTAAGGATGTAATTAAAGTTGGCTGATGCGTTTTGGTTCCTTTAAATATGGTAAAAGGATATTCAAACGCTAATTCATAAGAATAATATTTTAATTGCAACATTCGATAAAATTGCGATTATTTTTGCTCACAGAAAATTCTTGTATGCCAAAAGTCCCTTTTTGGGTTTTTATTTTTATTGCAATACTCTATTTCTCTGCAATCCATGTAGATACAATGGATGTAGATGCATCTCAATATGCAGAAATGAGCAGGGAGATGATGAAAAATGGTGACTATCTGCATGTATACGACCGGGGCCTGGAATATTTAGATAAACCTCCTTTTTTATTCTGGGTCAGCGCTACAAGCATGAAGTTTTTTGGTGTCAACAATTTCGGGTATAAATTTCCATCTATATTATTTGCTCTTCTTGCCTTGTATGCTACTTACCGGCTAGCGAAAGTATTTTATGGCGAGGTTACAGGGCGAATGGCTGCGTTGGTACTTGCTACCTGCCAGGGCATGTTCCTGATGACAAATGATGTGAGGTGTGATACTATACTCATGAGCTGGGTAATCACCGCGGTGTGGCTGATACAGGAATGGCTGATAAATAAAAAGCTTTTATACCTGTTTACCGGTTTTGCAGCAATTGCATTTGGGATGATGACCAAAGGGCCACTTGCATTAATGGTGCCTGTTTTTTGTTTTGTGAGTGATTGGATTTTAAAGCGGCAATGGAGAAACTTTTTCAGGCCTGCATATATTCCTGGGATTATTTTAATTGCTGTGTTGCTTGTGCCAATGAGTATTGGGCTTTACCAGCAATTTGACCTGCATCCTGAAAAACTGGTCAACGGTAAGCATGGTGTATCCGGCCTGAGGTTTTTTTATTGGTCACAAAGTTTTGGGCGGATCACCGGTGAAAGCCCCTGGAAAAATGATGTGGATATCAGTTTCCTGCTTGTGAATATGCTGTGGTCTTTTCTACCATGGATATTTCTCTTTGTTCCTGCGCTGGTGATAAATATTGCGGGAATGGTAAAGCAGAAATTCCGGATAGAACCGCAGCAGGAGTGGTTGAGCACCGGGGGATTTCTTATCACTTACTTAGCTCTTGGCTGCTCCTCTTACCAGCTGCCACATTATATTTTTATTGCCTATCCTTTTGCGGCTATTGTTACTGCTAAACTGCTTTGGGATATTATAGAAGGGGAAAATTATAAAGGGTTTATGCGGATCATGCAGCCTTTCCAGGTAACCATAAGCGTACTTCTAATGATGGCGGTGGGAATACTTATTATTTATGTTTTTCCTCAACATCCGCTGGTGATTGGGGTTTGGGTAGTGTTATTTATTATGTGGCTATACCTAGCTTTTAAGAAACCCCTGAAGGGGAAAATATTCTGGCTTACTGCAGGCGCTATAATCATTGTCAATATTTTTCTTACAAATGCGGTTTATACTACTTTGCTCAAATACCAGGTTGGCTCGCAGGTGGGGCGCTATCTATATAAGAGCAATATACCGGCAAGTGCAGTTGCTGTTTATAAGCCTGAAGACCCGCTTAACTCGCTTGACTTTTATGCCAAAACAGAGATACATGGCATTGATACCATTACGGCTATAAAAGGCAGGAAATACCTGCTTACCATGGACCGAGGCTTTGCTGACCTAAAGCAAAGCGGACTTACTTATGATATAGTAAAGCAAGGCGATTTCTTTAAAGTAAGCGAATTGACCGGGCCATTCCTGAATCCAAGGACGCGGGGTAAGGAGGTGAAAAAATACTACCTGGTAAAACTGCGATGAGTTGCCCTAATGTCAAAGAACTGGTCATTTAAAATGTCCCAAAAATGTCACGTATTTATCTCTTTTTTGTCGCGTGTGTGATTCCGTTTTTTTGTTTAAAAATTAGTGTTTTTATTGGGATATTTTTTCTTCGTATGCTGGTCAATATTTAAATCTGGTGTCGATCTCATGTTGATATTAAAATGTTTATTTAGTAATTTGTAATAATGGGTATGTATGATGGGTGTAAAAACAGGGCTAAAGCTTTTGAAAATAAACTGATAAAATTGCAGCACAAAAAAATCACACAAAGAGCACAAAAAAATTGTGGTTTCATATTTACGTAAATGATACAAAGGCCGATGTTATTTTTAGTTTTATTTTTTATTGTTAGGTATATTAATATGGAAACAAATTTAGATGATGTGGATGGTTGATAGCGGAAAGTGTATACACTTATTTTTGACCTCCTGTCATGCCCGCGTTGTTTTGTGAAGGATAGCGACAATGGCGCAATCCTTTTGATTATACGTCATTGATCTACTCTAATTAATATTTTGCATAAAAAAAGGAGGGTTGCTGATGCAACCCTCCTTCTGTATCATAACCTAATCTACTATTGCTCTATTACGAAGTGGAACGTTTTATGTTCTGTTCCGCTTTGTACACTCAGCATATACATGCCGTTTGCAAGCGTATTATTAAGTGTTATTGTTTCATTGATCCTGCCGCCCTGTGCAGTCATTGTATTCTTGTAAAGCACCTGGCC
>CAIRZD010000128.1 GCA_903882965.1 uncultured Bacteroidota bacterium | reverse complement strand
TTAACTAGTGGTTTTAGCCACTTATTATGCTTAAACCCCAGGGTTTTACGGTGTTGGGTGTGTAGGCGGTAGTGGTGTGCTGCTCTGTTGTGTCTCGGCCGGTGCGGTGCGGTTGGGCGGGGTGTGGTTGTGTGTTGTGTGTTGCATTGTGGTTGGGGGTTTCTTTTGTTGTGGGTTGTGGTTTGTTTCTATTGTGGGTTTGGTTTGTTCTTTGTGGGTTGACTTGGTGTCCGAGCTGTTAGCCCTTGATCGGGCATCGTTGCGACGCTCCGTTGAAAGGCAGAATATAATTAGGCTGTTCTTATCCGCTCTGTATGCTATTCGTTTAACCGAATACTTTTAACATATCTTTAACTATAAAAATCAATATTTGATTTGTTTATTAATTCGTTTAAACGTATCTTTGTGTTATAATTAATCATTCACTCTTTAATACTTACAAACAATGATAACAACACTCAACAGCGCATCGCGTACTTTTCAAGTCGTTACCTCGGTAGGGAACCAGGTATTTTGCAACCTCGACCAATTAAATGAAGTAGTAAAAGAACTCGGTACACATCCCGGATATTTCACAATTAACCATTTTTGGAATAATAAAGCCAAAAAAGTGAGCAAAAAGTATTTAAAGGAACTTTTTGAAGCAAACCAGTTAACCCAGGAATTTAACTATTAATATTCACTTACAAACAAATAACTAACAATGGAAAACACAATAATAACACCAGATAAAGACCTTTATAACGGTGGTAAATGCTTTACAAAAGGTAAAGAATACACGGTTAAAGGACATGTAAAGACCGAAGCCGGTTTAATGGACATGCAGACCATTAACGACCAGGGCCAGCCTCATATTATCGGCTCATGGTGGAGAAACTTTGTAATACTTGAATATTAATATTTTTAACCTCAAAAACTTACAAACAAATGAATAACTTTTTTACAGATTGCACGACCATAGACGAAGTAAAGGCCCGTTATAGAGACCTAGCCAAACAACACCACCCAGACAGGGGAGGAAGTACTGAAACAATGCAACGTATTAACTCGGCATATTCAATTGCAGTTATACAGATTGCCAGAGGTGAAAACAGGACCGAAAGCGAGATAAACGACATTTTAACCGATAATGAAAAATACAGGGCCGCGATTGATGCAATAATAAATTTACCAGGCATTAATATAGAGCTCGTCGGGGCTTGGATATGGGTAACAGGTAACACGCGTATATATAAAGATGAATTAAAGGCAGCCGGTTATTTTTGGGCCAGTAAAAAATTAGCTTGGTATTTTAGAGGATCAGAGTATAAATGTAGCAGCCGTAAAGGTAAAGATTTAGACGAGATCCGCGCAAAGTACGGAACCAGGCCAGTATATAACCCAGGCGCCGCCAGAGCTTACAAATTAGCAAGCTAAGCGCCATGAGCCAGGCCAGCCCCATAAACCCGCATTTTTAATCTTTAATACTTACAGACATGCAAACGAAATACCAGCCCGCAAAGATACCAGCAAGCGCCGGAATAGTTATAAATGAAATACAGAAAGAAATGGAATGTATTTTTAATGATACATGTTATGATACAGTTTTACATGCGGCCCGGTTATTATTTGGCCCTAGATGCGTAAAACACACAGACCGAGAAATAATAATAAAGGACCATATAAACTTAACGCTCAGTTTATCATGGAATGAAACCAAAATATACTTTTATTCTTACATTTTAGAGCCAGGCCAGGAAATAACCGATAGACTAAGAAAAAATAATAATGTGTTTAGGTTATTTGGCCTAGATAACTTTATTAATTATCTGATAATTAAAAGAGACGAAAACGAATATATAAGCCAGCACGAAGGATAATATTATTAACTTTTTTCAACTTACAAACAATGAAAACTCAAAAAATAGTAGTGATCAACAACGGAGAAAACACCGGCACTTATAGCGCTCTATGTTTTTTAGAAAATTTCCCGGCAGATAAAGACATAAACGAAAAATGCGAGCGCTTTATGAGCTGGGATTGTAATATATACGTCAGTACGGACCTTTACAGAGTCCGAGAGGTAAATATACCGGATTGGATGACAGAACAATACTATTTAAATAATTGCATAGCTTGGAAATTTAGCAGCGCCCTAGCTCATGATTTTATTATTAACCTTACAGAGCACCAGTATAACAAGTTTAAAGACTTATCAGAAAATTACCAGTATTTTATAGATGAATATTTTAAAGGCAATACAAAAAACCCTTTTAAATTATCTATAAGAGATCAAATAACGGAATGGCTTAATAGCCCTTACGATTATAAAAGACCCCAGCCGCTAAGCCCTAAACAGTACGAAGCCGCGACCAGGTACATACCAATGTACAACGCTAAAAGTATAATCAACCGCGCATATTGGAGCTAATTTTTTACCCTGAAAATAAATCAATATTTGATTTGTTTATTAATTCGTTTAAACGTATCTTTGTGTTATAATTAATCATTCACTTTTTAATACTTACAAACATGCAAGATTTATTCCAAGACCATTCAGAAATACCCGTCAATGTGCGGACTATTTTAGAAAAATACGATTTAGAGCAAGGCGATTACTCTATACTTGCTGCTTGTCTTGCTGAACTTGAAAAAATAGGTTATACCTATGAATACTACTTGGATAGCACACCTTACAACCTGCATAAAATAAATTATATAATAATTGGCGATTTGGTTAAGTTCTGCACAGAGCCACTAACGGATCAAATATTCTTAGTAAAGGATATTAGAGTAGTTAACGGTGAAACCAGGCTTTTAGTTACTGATGTATATTATATCAAAGATTCTTTGCAGCCAACGCAGGAAATTGAGATTTCAAACTTTGTAAAAGCCACTGAAGTTAAATAGAATTCAGAAAGTTTGGACAAAAAAAGCATAAAATACAATTTATCTATTCATAATTAAAACTTGCAAAATGAAAAACAAAACAGTAAAGCCAGCACAGTTAATTACATTAACTCAGGCATTGAAAGAAGGAAACAGCAGCGCAAACCAGACTATTAAAGGCCGCTTTATAGGTCAGCATGTATATACATGTGCCACCGGCTTAGTGGAATATATCCTAAGCAAAGGATATGAAGACCGTAACGCTCCATTTTGCCTTGATGATGTAGAAAATATGTACACCAATACCGAAAAACAGGTAAAGTATATTATTGACGAGCAAAGCACAGAAGATTTTGCAGCTCATATCGAAGATGAAGACGGAGACACTATTTGGAGCATTGATGCAGAAGGAGCGCAAAAACTTACAGAGGCCGGCTTAGTAGCTGATTTTTCAGACGATCAATGTGTAACGGACTATTTACGCAGCATTAAAGTTATTAGCGAATATGATACTGTAGTAAATGCAGATGATGATTTTGAGACAGAACCACAGGAAATTTATGAGTATTGGATAGTTTCCGAGTATTTGTACAACAAGCTCAAAGAGTATGGGCAACCCGTAGTAACAGACGGAAATTTAGAAATATGGGGTAGGACCTGCTCAGGCCAGGCAATATTACTTGATTATGTTATTACTAAAATTTGCGCTAACATGGAAATTTTGGAAGGCCAGGCAAATAGTTGGGCTTAACATCTGTAAGTTTTAAACATAAACCCTATCATTTTTTTATTCATTCACAAATTCAACTTATATACAATGAACTGCGTTATAATCAACAGGATCAGAACGGAAAGAAAAGAGTATATAGAAACTACTCCGGCAGGTGCAAAGGTTTATTCCTGCTCAATATATGACACAGTAACCGGCAGCATTAACAAGGGCACATGGTTTGAGTATAAAAACGGAACTATTGATATTTCACACAACATTTATAAAAAATAAAACTTACACAACATGAACAATAACAAATATTTAGTCGTAACAAATGAAGAAAATACAATCATATGCATTTTGAAAGAGGATAGCTATATATCTGAGCCATTAATTAATGGCTTACAGGAACATTATGATATGAATGTAACAATCCAATCCATAAGCGAACCCAGCACCCAGGATTATAGCATTACTGTTAAAATAGAAGTAGGGGACAACGACGAAGTTGAATATGAAGAAGTCATTACATTAACCCCTGCATTTTTATACAAATAGCAGCATAACGAACAGAACGCACAAGGGTGCGACGCAACAGCAGCTAAATTATTGTCCAGGCTAAAAACACAATTAAACTTCGTTGCGATAGCACCGTTCATAGTCCGAATATAATTTAACATTCACAGATTAAAACTTACAACGATGAAACCAATAACTTTTGCAGTAAACAAAACAATAGAAGTTACAAATTTGATCACAATGGAAAAACTAACTTTTGTTAACCCATTGACATTAACCGAAAACATAGTTAATGCTATCATTTTTAACGCAAAGCAGACCGGCCAATTATGTTTTGAACATAAGAGAAATGAAGTAAAGGAAAAGTATAATATAGTAGAAAGCACCAGCGCAATAACAGGAGGAAAATTTGCTTTTTGTGAAGAGAAAAATTTACACGCCAAATATATTAACTGATCATTTTTAACCCCTCAAAAACTTACAAGATGGAAAACACAGGAACAGTAACCAGCAAACAACAGGCAGTAACAGCCCTGATCAAAGTAGTAGGAGACACAATAAAGGAAACGAGCCCAACACCGGCCAATGTACTTTATTTGGGATTAATGCAGCATGGAATGAACCTACAGATATTTGATACCCTTATTGATGCATTCGTAGCAGCTAAGAAGGTAAGAAAAGAAAACGGTTTATTAATTTGGATTGCTTAAACCAGGCAACCCGCAAAACTTACAACGATGCAAATAGAGGCATAAAATCGTTTGTAAGACCTATAATTCCCTATCTATTTTTTAACATTCAAAACACACAACAAAATGCAGACATTATTATTTGAAACACTTGCAAATATTACCAGGCCACAAACACCGGCAGCAATGTTTAACCAGTCCCCAACAGCACACCCAAGTTATGAAAACAGAAACGACATACACAAGCTCATTTGGGGTAATGGCGGGAATAATCCGGCTACAATAGTATTCCATGAAGATGGCGGGCATGGTTGGCTCCAGGTTCCACATACTTTGATAAGCCGGTTGGGTATTGGAAGTAAAATATCCGGTTATTCATACAAGGATAAAACCAGCGCATATTTAGAAGAAGATTGCGACCTGTCTATATTTATGGACGCACTCGGTATTGAGCCGGGAAGTGAACTAAATAAAGAGTTTTGGAGGCAATGCGTTAAAGAATATAAAGACGATAGCCCTGTAAGAAGGAAAGCGCATTATAAATAAAGACGTTTGTGAGTTACAGTAAATAGCGTAAACCCATCTATCCCTCTTTTGCCCTGCTATAACACAGCGGGGTTTTGAGGTGCAGGAATGTTCCTGTTTAAAACTTACAGACCATGTATATCGCACACTGCAATAAATGTAATAATAATTATGAAGATAATAATCCGGGGGCTGAAAGTGTTTTCTATCCTGAAAATACAGAAGTAGAAGGGCAGTTGCAAACTATGAATATAGAAGACGAACCGGGCGAAGTGGGCCATTGTTGCCCTACTTGTAAAACTGATGCTTATTTAATGGATAATGCAAGATAAACAAAATTATTATCCAGGCTAAAAACACAATTAAACTTCGTGGCGATAGCACCGTTGACAACCAGAATATAATTTAACTTTTTACTCAACTTTTAAAAACTTACAAATGAAAAAGTACACAAAAAAACCATTAACAATAATGGCGATCCTTTGGGATGAAACCAGATATACTTTTAATCAATTATTAGATATGGGGTTAGATGCAACCTCTTATGAATCTCACCTCACTTTGGATTATGTGCGTAATTTAAAAATAAATACACTGGAAGGTAGCATGTTTGTAAATAAAGGTGATTATATTATACGTGGCATTAAAGGAGAGTTTTACCCTTGCAAGGCGGATATATTTACCGCATCTTATGATGAAGTACAAGAAGATGAGCTTTGCGAACAATGCGGGAGGGTTCTTTTGCCTTTTAGAATTAAAAGCGGTATCTGTGAAATATGTGAAAAGGATGAGGAATTCACAGAAATAATAACAGGCCGCAGCACAGCATTTTTGCACCCTGAATTACACTCCGACTTTAACGCTGGTATATTTACCGCTGATCAATACTCCACAGAAATTATAAAACACCATTGCCCGGACAGCTACGAATTAGCAATACAAGAAGTAACCGGCAATGAATCGGGCCTATCCTATACTTATGAAAACAGAGAAGTAGCAGAGGCGGATATGAAAGCATTTATTAACCGTAACCAAGACCGTGAATGCTAAATAGTAGCAGTCATTTGAACGGTGCCAACGCCACAAAAGTTAAATAGTAATCCCCAAGTTTGGGCAACAATTAAAACACAAGCATATGAAATACCTTAAAATATCTCTAACATTATTACTCCCTACTATTATTATGGGTTGTACATTTATTGTTCTTTACTTTTTAACAGATCATTTTTCTTACTTATTCAGCCATGATGTATATGAATCTCATTTACATGGAGGACTTATACCAGCCTTATTTGCGGGTAGCTTGCTGTTTGGTTTTATCCCTGCTCTGTTCTATTGCTCGGAGTTGATTTGGAAACCCAGGTTATTACCGGTAAGTCAAGCTAAGGAGGTTGAGGCTATTTTAACACAAGAAGGTAGTATATCTCTTGAAATAGGGCTGATAATAGAACAAGTGGAGAGTAACTGCAGGATAAGGGTAAAAGCTCTTAAATCACACTTGTTTGCTGATGCTGATTTTTCAGGGGTAGATTATTGTTTGCAGTTTTCGTTTTAAACTTTGGTAGCCGGCAGGAGAATAAGGATTAAACAACCGTTGCGACGCTCCGTTCAACTATATTTAATAATTTTACTTTTATGCGACATATAATTCCAATAAGCGGCAAGGATAGTTTAGCTACGGCAATAGTGCAGCGCCAGCGCGATCCATACTTAGATTACGAGTATCTTTTTAATCCAACAGGTAAGGAGTTGCCGGAAACTATTGAATGGTTGAAATTGGTAGAGGTTTACTTAGATAAGCCGATTTTGTTTATTGGTCGGGATATGAAAAAAATACCCGAATATATTAAAGGTTTCCGGCCATCACACTACGCCAGATATTGCACCCGTAAATGTAAAATAGAACCAATGGAAGCGCATTACGATAGTGAGGCGACTATCTATTATGGCTTGCGGGCTGATGAACCGGAGCGCATAGGCTATATAGCAAAGGAAAATCGGAATTAATACCGATGTACCCATTGCGGGAAGTTGGATTCGGAATCGCAGATGTAATTAAGTTGTGCAATGATGTTCAATTAAAGCCACCGACTTTTAAATGGAATTTGCTTGTAGATGAATTTACAAGGAGATTGGGATCTGTTTTTCTTAATGAACAATTTAGCGAATGGCAGCGCGATTCGCTATTCTCATGGAGAAGTCGCAATAACTGCTACGATTGCTATTACATGCGTAAATATGAGTGGGTTGGGCTTGGAATACACCACCCGGATATTTTTTGGTCGGTAGTAGAAGAAGAGGAAATTGTGGGCACAAGAGATTTACCATTCTTTGTTATACCCGGATTGCCGCTACGTGTTCTGTGGCAAAAACGAGATGAGATAGTAGAAAGGTATGTTGATAAAACGGTAAGCAGGATTAGAAAGTTATCACAGCTTCACTTGTTTGATAAAAACGAACTATTTGAGGATATTTTGTCAACTACCAGTTGTGGATTACTCTGTGGAAAATGATAGTAGGACAGAACCCCGAACGGAGCGTCGCAACGAAGTTTAACCCTTGACCGAAAGCTAAGTACCAAATTTTTAACCAATGATCCTAAACCCACTCCCTAACCAATACATAGTAGTAAAAGACAATAACCCTTTACTCTACACCTCTTCAAATAACAAAGAGATAACAATACGTAAGTTTGAGGACAGGGAGGGACGTAAAGTAGGATCAGGTGGGGAGGTTGTTGTAAAGGTGGATATTTATGTTACTGAAAATAAATTTTAAACAAATAATAAATTAACTTGTAAATCTTAAATTAATTACCTTATCTTTGTAAAATGGAAGCACAAGAAACAAGAATAGACGGACGTAAACTTTCTGCCAATAAAATAGGCCGTGTAGGTGCTAAGAAAAAGTCTGATGCCGATAAAGCTACCCCTGTTCTTTTCTATGTAAAAGGACACGAAGTAGATAGTGTAGGAAGCCTTGAAGAAGCCAGGGAAATAGCCAAGAAAGCAGTAGAATCCGCAGCCAAGAAGAGTAAAAAGAAATAAACCGGAATTATTTGTAAATTTCAGTAGTAAAACTGTTCTGTTTTTGATAAATCAATTATTAATTCTTAAAATAAGCTATGATGAAACAATACCACTTTCTATTATACCACATCTCTACTCTTAGTACTTTACCTCAATGCTTATGTATGGCTTGTGCTATTGCTCGTAGATCTTCTGCTTTATCTGTAGTTCAAACAGGACTTCTTTTACAGGCGCTGCAAATGAAGGAAGATGATATTAAGATTGCACGGCAAAAACAAGTTATAATAGCTAAACGTAGTGAGGTTATTAAAAATAGCTTGTTCAAAAAGATTGTTGTCCAGGCTGGTTGTTACAATTAAACTTCGGTGGCGATGGCGCCGTTCAAATGAGAATATAATTTAACTTTTCACTCAAAAATACACGCAACAAAATGGAATTAAATAACGAAAGTATTGCCGCATATACTAAAATACTAAAAGATCCAAAAGGTAATGGAATTCCAATTAGGCCATTAGCCGAATGTTTCCAACCGGCAGAAGTAGCCACGCCAAAACACCTGTTATTTGAAGATTACAAATCCGAGGTTGGGCAAAATTTACCTAAAGTGTTTTTCTATATAATTATGGATACTGAATATCCGGAAACAATAGCAAAAGCCCCTAATGGCGACTTGGGTTATAAACTTGAATTTGTAAAGCAAGCCCAATAACGAACCAGCCGCACAAGAGTGCGACGCAACGATGCTAAATTTTATTCTTAACTCTGAAACAAAAAATTTAAAACATGAACAAGCCTTTTATTAAATCAATTTTTATCATGCACTCCATTGCATCTTCAGTTCTTATTGATTGCGGAGATGGAACAACAACAAATATTGAAGTGCCTACAGAAAATATGGCAAACCTGGATGTCGATCAGAAGTTCGCACACCTTAAAGACCGGGCAGAGCGCTATATGAAATGCATTGAAACAAACGAACCGGCACAACACTAAAAAAGTTATATAGGTTAAACTAAACCCTTCCCTCCACTTCCTTCTCTTTAAATCGCTCCGCTCTCGTTAATGAGGCGGAGTTGGAGGTTGAGAAAAACCAGTATTATATGAAAGAGATTTTATTAAAACACGAATTACCAGCCATGATCATTCTTTGGCTCCTTACTGTAGCTGCTTCTTTTACACTAGGTTATTCTATTTGCATGCTCCATAATCATTTACCTTTTTAATATACGAACATGATCTACAACTTATTAGTTTACCTCTGCCATACTCCTGTAGTTAGCTGTAGTATTCTTTTTATTATTGTTGGTTATGTTTCAGTTAGAATTAATAGAGAAGAAAAATAGTTGTCCAAGCCAAGATGGCCTTGATTGGGTTTCAGTGGCGATGGCACCGTTCAAAAGTTGAATAAAATTTAGCAAAATGAGAACACCTACAGTACAGCCGGATGATGTGAGATTATCCGATTTTGATTTAGATAAAATTATTGATTGGCTTGTTGAGCAGAAATTATCTCAACCACAACAAAGCAAACTTCGCACTTTAGGGAATGTTGTTAAGAAAGAACCGTTGTATGGTAATTCATTACTGCACACTATGAAAGTAGAGTGCCTCTTACCAAAACTTGAAAATATACCCATTGAAGATGTTGAAAATTTTTGCTCTAAATATAAATAGCTAAATAGTATTTCTGGTTGCGAACGGAGCGTCGCAACGATGCTAAATAGTAGCAGTAAGCTAAGTACCAAAAGAAAAAACATGATCAAAAAAACAGGCTATAAAGTAACAATAACACCTAAACAAACTTGTCTACCAAGTAAGGATAAATACAACAAGTCCTTTACTGATAAACAATCTGTAGAAGCTAATAACTACTTTCATACCCTGGCAGATAGATACCAATGCTTTAATAGAACAAAGCCTGATGAGGTTTCACAACAAGCAGAAGGGGTTAGTTATATTGTGGTGATCAGAACTATGATTGAGTGATTGTTGTCCGGGCTGAAAATAAGAAATGGGCAGCGGTGGCGACGCTCCGTTCAAGTAAGAATAAAATTTAACTTTAATTATGAGAATCGCATCAGTTTGTTCAGGTATAGAAGCAGCCACCGTAGCATGGCATCCTTTAGGATGGGTGCCGATATGGTTCAGCCAGTTTGACCCCGAAAACGATTACAGTAAGAAATTAGACTTTCCGAGCGAAGTCCTTAAATACCATTATCCCTCCGTTCCTAACCTCGGAGATATGACCAAACTTTCAGAAAATCCACTTTATATATGCCCGCCACAACCACAGATTTTGACCTCCTTGTCGGAGGAACACCTTGCCAGGGTTTCAGCATTGCCGGCCTCAGAGAAGGACTACGTGATGACCGTTCTAACCTATCCCTTGAATTTGTCCGAATACTTATTGACAAACGGCCGCCCTGGTTTGTCTGGGAAAATGTTCCGGGGGTGCTTACTACAGGATCAGGTGAAGAAGGAGACGAAGATGGAGAAGAAACAGAAGAAAGCGGATCAAGCTCCGACTTTGCTTGCCTTTTGTCAGCCTTTACCGGAAGAGATATCGCAGACCAAAAGTTTGAAAAAGAAGGTATCATCGAAGGTGAATTTTACTCTATCGCATGGCGCATACTTGATAGCCAATGGTTCGGAGTGCCACAGCGGCGCAGAAGGATCTTTGTTGTCGGATATCTTGGAAAAGACTGGCGACCACCTTTTGCGGTATTGTTTGAGCAAGACAGCTTGCGAAGGGATTTTACGCCGGGCAGAAAGAAGGGGAAAGACACTTCCGGAGATACTCAGGCAAGCATTACAACAGATAGCAAACGGGGGGGGTATAGACAACGTGGTTTCGGAGATTATATAGACGATGAAACTGCCGGAGCATTAAAGAAGCGTGATTATAAAGATGCAACCGATTTGGTGATAGAGAATATCAGCAACGAAAAGACTGCATCCACTATAACAAAACAACTATCAGAGCAAAGCGGGCAGGATTTAGGCGCTACAGGAATGTTAGTGGTGGCAACAGCCGAAGAAAAGGAGAAACCCATAGTATTAGACCGCGCGAGTTTTAACCAGGGAGAAAACGCACTGTATGACGCTAAAATAGAACAGACAGAAATTACCCCCCCCCATATTGCAAGGGGACCAGTAGCGGTATGTCACAGGAAGGAGTGAGGGCAGCGAGTATTGATTGCAGGAACGATGTGGTGAATGAAGAAGTTTCCGGCACACTGCAATCGAAGAAAAGCGGAGGTTATTCATTGAATTATATTAACCCAATAATTGTAAATGAGAAAGCGAAAGATAAATAATACCCCCCCCATTTGCTATGGTATTCAGGCTAATATAATTGATAGGTCTGAAAAATCAGGTGGAAACGGGCTGGGAATAAAATATCAGCAAGCGCCAACACTTACAAAATCAGACAGACACGCAGTAATGTACTTTATAACCGAAAAAGATGAAAAAGAAACACGATAAAATACCCCCCCCCCAATCGTTTCACCCTTCACATTATACAAGGGGATTTGGGCCACACGGATTGAGTGAAGTAGCAGGAACATTAAAAAAGAGTTACAACGACAATTCACCACATATAATACAATTCATTGAAGAACATACCGACAATAGCATTCAAGGAACGGGCAGGGAAGCCAGGGGGGGGTAAGGGTTATCTCGGAAGTGAAGAATTAGCATTTACATTATCAAGACATCAAGACCAAAATATTATGCAGAAAATAGATAAAAGTGAAATCATCAGTAACGAAACCAAAGGAACTGTTTGGGATAATTACCGTATCCGTATTGAAGGAACACACAATGGTAAAGCGTGGATATACGAGGACCAGGGTAAAGATCAATCCGGCACTTACTATATAAATGATACCCCACTTATGTATTTCTTTTGGGAAGAGGGCAACTATTCATGTGACTGCAATCGTTTAAAATTCATATTGCCCAATTGGAATGTAATGGGTGATTATAAATGTGGTAATACTATTTTTATTGATAGAATAATCCCACTTGATAGACCTGACATACCTATACTTGAACTCAATGAAACAGAGAAGAATATTTCCAAACCTATCATTTACGACACAACACAAATTACCTCTCCCCAAAACGCAAGCAACCCAAAGCCTAACCTTTGCTACACATTAGCGAAGGGCGCAGACGCTCCTTTATTGGTTGAAAATGGTGACGGTAATAATCGTTTAGCCGACACATTGACTAAAGGAGCAAACCAGACAACGGGATTTGTTGGTGATATTGCCCTACCTCAAAACGTCCTTATCCGTAGGCTTACACCATTAGAGTGTGAAAGATTACAGGGATTCCCTGACAATTTTACAAATATTCCCGGAGCAAGTGATAGTAAAAGGTATGCAGCACTCGGCAACTCAATGACAGTGCAGGTAATGCAATGGATAGGGCAGAGAATACAACTTGTAGATGACGCAATGAAGGAACTGGCACAAAGAACCGAACGTACAAATGAGTGACACAACGATGCTTAATAGATCGAAAAAAGCTAAGTAAACAATGAAAAACAACTATTCATCAAATGACTTACGATCCAGATACAACTATCTTCTAAAGAAAGGGAGAAGGGAACTGTTATCTACTTATGAGCTCAATGAACGAAAAGTTTTAAAAGAATTATTGTCCCAGCAGGAAACACAATTAAGCAGCAGTGGCGATGGCACCGTTCAACCAGAAATACAATTTAACTTTTAACTTAAATATTATGAATATTATTAATACTATTCTACGCTTATTATCTATAGCTGAATACCTTTTTGCCTTTTACGAATTGAATAAAGATATAGAATCGGCAATATTTTTAATGGCTATGGCTATATGTTCGTCCTCTTGGAGTAATTGGGAATCTGACGATAGATGAAATCCAGTTGAACGGAGCGTCGCAACGGCAGCTTATTCCTTAACTAAAAGCTAAGTACAAAAATGAACATACAAGATCAAACATTTGTTGACAACCTACAGGTAATACTAGACCTTGTACAGATGTTAAAGTACAACGTAGATAGCTTTAAAGGAAACGACATACACAAAACAGTCCCTAAGAACCGGGATATGCGGCCTGATTGCGCAGCACTGCTAAATAGCATTAATGTATTCCTGTTACGAATGAAGCAAAAGTGTGAACCGGATACATGGAATGAACTGATGAAGATAATGAGCCGTGATAGATTACACGACTTATCCCTACATCTAAATGAAATGTTTGACATAGACAATATTACCGATGTTACTAAAATTATCGTAGAACTTAAAACAGAAACCAAAAACACGCAACAATGAAATATTTACTTACTTGTGTCTTGATATGGTTGCTGCCACAACTATTAATGATTTTTGTTCCCGAATGGGGCGAAGCACTGGCAGGTGTTAGCTCTCTTCGGGAATCTTGTTTTATGGGTAACCAATATTCAAAAAGACCAGTAGGCGCTACGTGGCCTGTCGAGAAAGCAAAAGGAGTTTTCTATTTATATAAACGATTTGAAGATGGCGATAGAATTATAGATAGGATCACTCCATACCCAAATGAAAAATGGAAAAATAATAAGTATAGCCCACACTATGTACCGCCATTGCCGCCAACGCCGGAAAAAATAGATTATCAGGAATTTTGGCTACCTATTCCAGAATTTGCAAGATATCAGGTAAGTAATTATGGGGGTGTGAGAAAACGCTTGGTGGCAAAAGTAGAAAAATACCGCTATATTAAAGGATGTATTGCCAATAACGGCTATTGCTATATTCTTATTGCTAATAAAAATAGACGAAAAACATTTCTGCTACATAGACTTGTATTGAGCGCATTTACCCAGAAGTCATATAATGAAGAATTATTGGTAAATCATATTAATTTACAGAAAGACATAAATATTGCAACAAATTTAGAATGGTGCACCGCAAAGGAAAATACCGCTCATGCGATCCTGAATGGACATGGTGCGCCTAATGGGTTTAAAGCAGGATGTAAAGCGCATGAATTAAATAAAATTCCAATAGTGCAATTAAGTTTAGAGGGAATTTTTATTAGTGAATATTCCTCAATTGCAGATGCAATAAAAAAAGAAGGATGGGATGCTTCCTATATAACAAAAAATTGCAAAAGAAAAAGAAATACTGCATACGGTTTTAACTGGATGTATAAATCTGATTATTTAATAAAAACAAATACTATATGAACGAAAACACAAAAACTGGATTGTTGATTTTAGCTGGCTTGTCAGCCTTTATACTCATTCTTATGTGGGGGTTGCCTATCTACTGGGTTTGGTCTTCAAGTCAGGATGGGAAGGCGCAGTTATCTCATGCACAATACTCTAAGGAGGTTGCTGTGGTAACTGCAAAGGCTAAGATGGAAAGCGCCGCCTATGAAGCCCAGGCAGATACTATACTTGCTCATGGCATCGCTCAGTCAAATGCTATTATTGGCAATAGCCTGAAGAATAATGAACCGTACCTATACTTTAAATGGCTGCAGACATTACAGGATATGAAAGGAGAAGGACAGGTTATATACCTACCAGGAGGATCATTCCCTAATCTGGAAATGCCAATAACAGAAGCATCTAGGTTGCAGCAAAAGAAAGAAAAAGATTTGGAAGCCGGCAAATAACCCTGATGGGGCTTGATTTGCGACGCTCCGTTCGACAAGATTTATTAATTAAACAATTCACTCAAAATACGCAACATGCATATCTTAGGAATCGCTTTAGCGCTATTACTGGTAATCTTTACAGTTTATTTACTTAGCATTCGCCTTGATGATAGTGGTGGGCTGCTTCAAAATCCAAACATAAGCGGACCAATTACCGCCTTTTGTATAATACTAGCTCCTATTATTGGCGGACCACCATTTATCTTCTTTACTATAGGCGTTCTCGCTTATGGTTTATTTTCTGTTTTATGTGGACCGAATAAGTAAGACGATAGAAGAAATCCAGACCAACGGAGCGTCGCAACGGATGATGATAGAAGAACTGAAACCCGATAACCAAAATAAAACACATGAGCTCTACTACTGATGAAGCAATACTACAATCGGGACGGATAAAAGTTATTCAAAACCTTCCTCGTAAAAAGTCCTGGGTAATTTCTGATGAAAGATTTGAATCAAGAAACGATCTTATGAAAGTATTATTTCAGTTTAAAGGTTGTCCTGTTGAAGTAACAGTAATATTCGATGAGAAAGAAGATTTGGTAGCCAGCTTGAAGCCGTGATTAAACATTCGTTGCGACGCTCCATTCAAGTGAATTTAATAATTTGACAATTTACATTTTATGACAACCGCTGAATTTAAAGAAAAATACCCGCACCTTGCACACTTAGAAGGTGACGCACTTTGGAATGCAATGGAAGATTCTATGCTAACTGGTTTGGAAAAGAAACCGCACAGAACATTAGAAGATGTCATGCAGGATAAAAGGGATCATCCGGAAGATTGGATCACTGAAAAACACGGCGACATTACCTTTCACTGGCCCCGTAAATTTGTAGAGGAATTTGAGGATCTTAAACCCAAAAGCGATCAACCATTAAGTTCGGCAATGTTTATACCTTATCCTTTAGGTGAGATTGGATTATCAACTCCTGTTCCGGTGGTTGAATTCTGGAAACCTATGAGACGAATCGGAGATAAACGAGATCTTCATCCTGAAACATTTGAAAAACTTGACACAGAATGACAAATAGATCAAGAGCATATTTCAAAGAATGTAAGCGCGGTAAGAAAGCTATTGCCGAAGGTGGTTATTGGATTAGGCAGAGAAAGCCAGTTATACTATTTGGTGGTTCTTTTGCCGAAATGAGAAAGTGGCGCAAATACAGGAACAAATTACTATTCTACCATAACACCAATACTCCCTACTGGGAGGATAAAGCTATGGCTGATGCAAGAGCGAATATATCTTCAGAATTTAACGAAGTTATGTTAATGCCGGAATTTAAGATAAGCGATCAAGGCGAGAACCTTGAAGGGTGCGACGCAACGGACGCTAAATAACCGAAACCAAGCTAAGTGCAAAAGAATTTACATAATATTGCGTAAAAACAAATAAGATGAAACACATTTACACACTTATTCTGACACTTTTAATTTACACCACTGCTACAGGGCAGGGAGTAACCCCACTTGGTCAAATTCGAGGCACTACAGAAGCTCTTGGGGGCTTTATAAATGATAGTGACTGGCAAGTACCTGTACGGCCACTAATAAAATGGTCTTACTGGAACACAAATAAACCATACATAGCCCACATTCAAGTAAACCCGGCAGATACCCTGCCGTACTACATGAAATCCACTGGTGTTTACTATCGTTTTTTAACCACTAATGATCCTGTAGGTACTGGTACGGTTACAAGCGTGGGCCTCGTAGCAGGAAACAATATAACAATAACAGGCACCAATCCAATCACAACAGCAGGGACTCTCACAATAACCGCTACCGGGGGAAGTGGGTCGGTTACATCCGTAGGTGCTGTAGGTGGTGCTGGTATAAATGTTACAGGATCCCCGATAACCGGAGCGGGGGTCTTTACTATTACCGGAACTGGTAGTTTAACTGCCGGAACTGGCATTACAATAGGTGGAACATACCCAACCTACACGGTGACTAATACCAGCCCGTCAAGTGGAGGGACTGTTACTAGCGTAGCGGCTACAGGTGCAGGGGGTATTAATATCACCGGCAGTCCAATAACTTCTACAGGAACACTCACTGTCACCTCCACGGGGACCATTACACCGGGAACAGGCATTTCGCTCACTGGCTCATGGCCTACATACACCATAACCAATAGCAGCCCTTCATCCGGAGGAACCGTAACTTCTATAGGGGAAACTTCTGCAGCAGCAGCATATTCATTTTCTCCAACCTCTATTACTACAAATGGCACATTCACTATGACCCCTATGGGAAATAGCACAGAATATGTAAAGGGTGACGGTAACCTGGGAGCATCGGTATTTGGCACAGTAACATCCGTTGGTATCGCACCGGGTACGGGTATAAGTGTTAGTGGGTCACCGATCACAAGTAGCGGCATAATGACCGTCACATCAACCGGCACAATTACCAGCGGCACAGGAATATCCCTTACAGGATCCTGGCCGACTTATACCGTTACGAATACTAGCCCGTCCAGCGGAGGTACAGTTACTTCGGTGGCGGCCACCGGAGGAACAGGCATTATAGTTACAGGTAGCCCGATTACCGGATCTGGTACATTAACAGTTACGGCTACGGGTGGATTGACGGCCGGAACGGGTATATCGCTATCTGGTAGCTTTCCTACTTACACTGTCACCAATACAAGTCCATCAAGTGGCGGAACGGTTACTTCAGTAGCGGCTACCGGTGGAACAGGTATAACCGTTGCAGGTTCCCCTATTACGGGTTCAGGCACATTGACCGTTACCGCAACAGGTGGGCTTACTGCCGGTACAGGGATTAGTCTTGCAGGGAGTTTCCCAACCTACACAGTGACTAACAGCAGTCCATCTTCTGGAGGAACGGTAACATCTTTACTTGTTAAATCAAATGCCGCTGCATATTCTGTGACACCCACTACCCCTATAACATCATCTGGAACATTTAGCATAGTACCAACTGGATTATCTAGCCAATTTGTTAAAGGTGATGGTAGTTTAGATGGTACTACGTATGGATCCGGCACCGTAACAAGTGTGGGTGTGGTGCAAGGAACTAATATGTATGTTACGGGAACAAGCCCAATCACTACTTCCGGAACGTTTACGTTTACACCAAGCCAAAATCCAGTAGACAGCAGCGTGACATTTGCAAGCCAGACGCTAACTACAGACGTGTTACCTGCTTCGGGATCGGGTAAATTATTCAGTACTAACCAAACTGGAACAGAACAGCCACAATGGAATCCTTCAGTAGTTACTCCTTATTTAATGCAAGGGTCTTTATCTGACCATCAATTCAGTAAATTATACCCCAATCTTGGCGGGACGCAGTTGATCGCAGATGGCCCCGACTTTCTTTTTAATGACGGGAATAGTAACTTATTCCCTGCAATCGGAGCTACTGCTTTAGTTAATGCTGTTTATGATGCCACTAATAGACTACCTAATATTTTTAATGAATCTACAACATCATCCGCCCTAGCTAACTCTTCGGCGGGATGGTACTACGCATCCACTTCAAAAAGTAATGGTGTATTTATTCAAAATACAAATTATTATGGCGGGGCTATCTTAACAATTACTTTCGGT
>CAIRZD010000127.1 GCA_903882965.1 uncultured Bacteroidota bacterium | reverse complement strand
CAATTTTAGAATCTGCTGGCGTAGTTTATGGTTAATTGATCGCAATGTCATAGCTGCATTCTTTATTGCTACATAATCCATTTTATTTTGTTCGCCAGTTGCTTGCATTTTGAAATCCTTTTTAATTGTTTTGGAAGGGCCAAATATAGTATTAACTATTAGTAATACAACCCCTAATAATTGCAGTGTATAAAATGCATATATGTGGTTAGTTAGGGTAAAATCATCTGCTTAATGGTCTTATATTATTCAGAAGGGATTCTAGAACTGGCAGAGCTATTTTATTAGCCATAGCTGGATTGTATTCTATCGTGCATTCTTCGTCAAATAAAAGGGCAAGCCTGTCAATGTGTTCTTCTGCATAAGAAAGGTAAATGACCGGCATGATATTTTTATGCTTCTTTCTTACTTCTTGGATAACGCTATGAATATGCTTGGCGACCTCGTTGAAATTAAGCTCTTTGATTAAGGCTGTTCCAAAGGCGAATTGAGAATAATTATCAACAGTTACTATGATAATTATTTCGCCATCTTTAACTGTATTTACTCTGCCTCGAGCGCATCTTATATAGCTGTTCCGGCTGCAATGAAACAAGCCGCTCCGGACGCAGACCCAGGATTATACATACCCATGGCGCTTGGTTTGACATTCCCGTTCAACATAACTTTTGGTATGCCGTTGTATTGGATGCTAATACAGAATTTTTAGGTGGATTGATACGATTCAAAAATATTCGTTCGGGTTCTAATCCGCCGGAATACTAAAAATAAATGCTTTTATAACGATAATTTAAAAACCCGTCAAGCTTACTGGAATCAATAACTTTCCCAAGCGTACCGTCTATAAATATGGGCTTTATAATTTGGTTTTTGTAGTACTCAATTTTTGTTGGGTGTTCGGGAGAGCAGACATTATAAATTCCAAAAGGAATATTTTTTGTAATAGATAACGTTATTATTTCCACCACATCACTGCCGCAGACCAAATTAACAACTTGATTACTGTTTTCAATCATAGCACTTTTAAAGAAAAATTTCGGGTGTCGATTTTCGCCAATTAAACCTGCTAACCTAAAGATATAATGACGGTAATATTTTTCAATAATAAATTTCTCCGTCTCTAAGACGGGAGTTTTATTTATGGTTAAATCTGTACTCATTTCATTATGTAGATTCCCATTGTTTCGATATACAGAAATACTACTTGTAAAAACAATATTTTCACATTTGGCTAATAGGCTCGTTATTTTTTGCAATACTGAATTATAAGTATATTTTTTGCAAACACTTGGCGGCAGAGCATATACAATGTAATCATAGCTGCAATTTATGAACTGCAAATAATCATCTTCCTCGTTAGAATTGAATTTAATCGTGATTATACCTAATTTTTCCAAATCAGTTCGTTTATCACTTTGGGTCGTCGAAATAGTAACAATAAAACCTTCTTCTAATAGCCTTATTGCTAACGGTAGCCCAATAAAACCACTGGCAATGATTAGAATTGTTTTCATAATGTTATTCGCAATTTTTTATTAACGACTGGTCATTCAATTTGTATTTTCTCCTTACATAAACTAACAACATTGCCTTATAAAACGCTTATCGGTGTTGGTTAGCACTGTTAGTTTTTGGAAAAGTAAAGATGAGAAAAACACATGGATTAAGGAGATACCGGAAATGTGCGCGAAGATTCATAACAATCAAAACAAGTAAAACTTAATTTCATCAACTCAAAAATCTTTTACTGGTCTGAATTCAAGATATTTTGGGATTTACAAAAGAAAATGCCACAATCTATTAATAAAAATCAAAACTCCACGATAACCCCAACAGTTGGTATCACCACGGCGCTATTGTTATTGATGATGTAGGGTACTCCGTTACTGCCATCAGCACGCAGCGGCTTGCTATCGGTTGTCAGAAAAGATTTATTGTCTGGCGTGCGCTTAAAGGTGAAGGTGGGTGTTGCCGGTTGTATTGCAGCATAGGCATTGGTCATATCATAATAGATGTCAAGGCTCCATTTTTTGAAGTTCCATTTTTTATCAATCCTTATGTCCATTGAGTTGAATGGCGCGAGGCGCAGCGTGTTGAATTTAGTATAGTCTATCACCCCGGCACCAAGCACAGTGTACTCTGCTTGCGAAGCTGCTAAGTTGAGAGGCGAGTAAGGTGCGCCGCCCTGGTACCTGAATTTTATGCCCAACTCTATATTGCGTTTGAATTTATATCCGCCAATGAATGATAGAAGGTTGCGGTTGTCCCAGGAGGCAGGATAGTATTGACTGTTCAGATTTGTGAACTCACTTTTGTAAAGCGTATATGCCAGTATCACAAAAAAGTTGCTTGTCAGCTTTTGCTGTATTTGCATTTCCAGCCCATAGCTCCTGCCGTGCCCCGTGCCTGTCACAGGTTCATTCCCCAATACGTTAAAATCACCGCCCTTATTTGCTAGAGATACACCATCAATTAAGGATACAGAATAGTTGTCATAAAGTTTGTAAAAACCTTCGACCGTCACCCTTGACCCCTGCCACTTTGGTAAGTACTCAAACCCCGCCACGTAATGATCGCAGCGTAAGTAAGGCTCGCTCTTATTCACATACTTGCCTGCGCTGTCGGTATAGCCCAGCAAGGTATTAACAGGTATTTTATAGTAACGTCCCACAGATGCATTGAAGCTCAGCCCATACAATATTTTGTAAGATGCTGCAAATCGCGGCGATACCTGTTTGCCCAAATTGTTTCCGTCCGAAGTGAACGTATTGCCATCTGTCCGCAATCCTATAGATAGAGTCAGTTTATCATCCCATAGTTTCACAGAGGCCTGTCCAAAAGCACCGTACTTCATAAAACCAATGTTGGTTTTGCTCTTAACTATCGTAGCAGGTTTAGTCAGGGTGCCGTTAGAGTCGACAACAGCATTGGAGAGCTGGTCGTATAAGTCATTAACGTATTCATCATATTGTGCCATGACCCCGTAACTATAGCTCCACTTGCCAATATATTTATTCACCTGGAACCGCAGAATGTTTTCAGCCTCGGTCGAGTGTATTTTCATGAGCTCGGTAGCAGGGCTTGGGTTTTGGTTATCGGTGTATTTATCTAACTGGTTTATCAGCATACTGCGGCTGAAGGTAAGCGCCCACGAACCCTTGTCTATAAGCTTCTTCAGCCCATAGCCATTGGTGTAACTCCATTGTTTTATGAGTGGGTTTGAGTGCAGTATGTATTCATTCTCGGGTGTAAGGTTCTTTGGGGTAAGAAAAGAAAAGCGGTCTATGGCGCCCACGCCTATAGTATAAAAAGTAAGTTTCTTACTGATCTTATAATTCAGGCGATATTGGAAATCCCAATACGATGGCTGTATAGGTAGCTGCAATGCCTGGAACAACAACTGTAGGTAAGACCTCCGTGCCGACACCTCGAAAGATAACTTGTCATTAATAGGCCCGTCAGCAGATAGGGCTGCTTCTGTGGCGCTGGTGCGGAAGTTATACTGTATCTTATCGGGGTTAGCTTCCCGCGATTTCAGTTGCAGTATGCCCGACAGCGGGTTGTCGTATTGCGCCGGAAATGCGCTCGTATAAAGGTTTACATCACCTATGAATGATATGTTGAGTATACCCGTTGGCCCGCCGGCAGATCCCTGTGTAGCAAAGTGGTTGATAACGGGTACTTCTATCCCATCCAGGTAATAGACATTTTCATTGGGTGCGCCGCCGCGTATAATAAGGTCATTGCGGTAACCACCCACAGAGCCGGATGTGCCACCTACACCCGGAAAAGCCTGTATCACTCGTGAAATATCAAAGTTGCCGCCGGGATTACTTTTTATCTCCTGTGCCGAAAGGTTGAGTAGTGATAAAGGTGTTTCCGGGCTATGCGCATAAGGGTTCTTTTTTACCACCACTTCAGATAGCATAGTAGATGCAGCGCCTTCCAGTTCCACATCCAGCAATTGCTCATTGCCCGACGATACGACTACGTTGTAAAGCACTTTGGTTTCGTAACCCAGCGCCTGCACCTTTACATTGTATGAACGGGCAGGTATCTCCCTTATCGCAAATTTGCCATCCGTATCAGCCACTGCGCCCAGGCCTGTGCCATCTATGCTTATGGTAGCGCCTATCACCGGCTGCCCTGTCTTCTTATCTTTTACCGTACCGCTTACTATACCGGTTTGTGCATAAGAAATAGATACCTGTATACATAAAATGCAAAAACAAAAAAAACTCTTCATATTCAAAACCTTCTTTCTATTTAGTGTAGTTTATCTTTACGATTATATCATTTTCCCGGTTAATGATGTCCCAGGGAGCATTGTAGCCCAAGTAGTTGTAGCTGCCCACTCCTTCATATCCTTTTTTATGCAGCAGTTGCTTCAGTTCTTCTTCCTTCCTCTTTATTTTGCTTTCGCCCGCAAAACCGCCAAACGGCAACGCCGCATAATACCCCTCATCGGAGTAGTGCAGCTTTATGCTTGTGTCATTGGGGTCGGGTAAGTCGGCCATTTTATAGCCTGATGGCAGCACGAAACTCATTTTGTTGGTCTCGGTGTCCCGCGCCATGTACACGGGTGCGGTCATGGCAATTTTCTTTTCCGTTTTGTTTCCGCCAAAGATGTAGCCGGCCAGTGTCCTGAAATTCTGGTTGGCACCCCGCTCTTCGCCCTGCCGCGGTTTCGATACTGTTGCCATTATCGCCTTAGGATAAAAGCGTATCTCAAAACCATCTTCTATTTTTACTAAATCGTAGGGCTGCCGTTCTACCTTCCTGTTTGCTGCGTAAGACATGTAAAAAAATAATGTAAAAAAAAGTATAACTACAATTGTAATGATTGACATGATTTTCATAAATATATAATTAATTGGAGGATTTTAGCTATTTCCATCGCCATTTTACTTGGGGTTGCCGGCTAAAATATAATTGCTCATTTTTTGTTCATTTAATTACTATTAAAAATGAACAAAAGTACATCATTAAACCTTTCCAAAAACAAAATAAATGACTTTTTAGACATAAAGATTAATGATATAAAGATAGATAAATCAAATGATACAAATGAAAATCAAGCCTATACTGAATTCTAACTGACAATAAGAGCAGAAATTTGGAGGAAATAAATTTGTTTAAGATTTTTATGTTTTTTCTAAACAAAATATAAATACCTTTGTCTCCGAAAGTATTTTATGAACAAAACAGCTGTATACCGAAAAGAGCATTTTAACTCCGCTCACAGACTGCACAATCCATTATTGAGCGAGGCGGAAAATATCGCTTTGTATGGTAAGTGCAACAACCCCTACTATCATGGGAATAATTACGAATTAGTAGTCAAGGTAACTGGTATGGTAGACGAAATAAGTGGTTATGTTATAGATACTAAAATGTTAAGCAATCTGATACGAGAATATGTAATAGAAATATTTGACCACAAGAATCTAAATCTGGACACAGAAGCATTTAAAATGCTAAATCCAACTACAGAAAATATTGCCCGTGTTATTTATGACATTTTACGAGAAAAAATAAATCAGCAATTTGAACTTAAAATTTTTCTTTATGAAACAGAACGAAACTATGTTGAATACCCCGCATAACTTTAAAAGTATTTACGTCGATGAAACAGATATCGATCTTGCCGGAGATGACCATCTGTTCACTGGAATTGAAACACCAATTCGCGCAGATGCTTTTGAATTGTCAGATTCAGAGAAAATACATAATATAGAACATCATTTCAGGGAAATAATGCATATGCTTGGATTAGACCTCTCAGATGATAGTCTAAGGGGTACTCCGCTCAGAGTTGCAAAAATGTATGTGAAGGAAATTTTTTCTGGCCTGAACCCTTCAAATAAGCCCAAAATAGCATTGTTTGAAAACAAGTATAATTACAACCAAATGCTTGTTGAGAAAGACATAACGCTATTCAGCAATTGCGAACACCACTTTGTGCCTATTTATGGGAAGGCTCACATAGGTTACATATCGAATGGTAATATTATCGGCCTCTCAAAATTAAACCGTATCGTTCAATATTACTCAAAAAGACCGCAGGTTCAGGAAAGATTAACGATTCAGATCGGGCGGGAACTACAGGAAATATTAGGGACTAAAGATGTAGCCATTATAATCGATGCCAAACACATGTGTGTCTCCACCAGGGGAATAAATGATACAAATTCGGCTACGGTTACTTCTTTTTATGATGGTAAATTTTTAGAAGAGCATACAAAAAGTGAATTTAATAAATATATAAACCTATAAAATGAGTTCCAAATTATACAAAGATCAAGAAGTAAGATCTTCCGCCGCATGGAATGATGTAATATTGACTATCTTATTATAGAAAATCAAAATGCAATAGAGCATAATATTATTTTAAAACCAATTAAAAGAAAATATATGAACAAGAAACTAAAGATAGCTGATGTATTGATAATCCTGTCAGCAATTTTATCGCTTATTTTTTCCGAAACGCTTTGGTTCAAAGGAGAACACGAATCGGGTATTTTCATCGGACTTTGGGTTCCATCCATTCTGTGTTTCGGCATTTATCTTAAACTTCTAAACAAAACTAAAAATGATTAATATTATACCGTATTTTGCAGCATTTATCACATTATTATTTGGTACTGGTTTTGTTCTTGCTATTCGGGAATTAAACAATGAAAAGTCCTGATATGCATCTTGCTTACATAAACGATTACAGAGCAATTAAACTAAATACAATATGGAGACTTACCAAATAGATCAGCTGGAACAAATGACAGGGATTAAGGCTCATACGATTAGAATTTGGGAGAAAAGGTATGGAATTATATGCCCAGACCGCACAAGCACTAACAGACGTAGTTATAGCGAAAGCCAGGTTAGAAAACTATTGAATGTAAGCACATTGCTGGCACGTGGACAAAAAATATCAAAAATTGCACCCATGCTATAGTTAGTTGCTTTTTTCTTTTAAAAATAATGACCAGACATAACCTCTGGCATTTGCTGATCCTTGAAACCAAGCATCAGGTCTTACAAGGTCATGTGGGTCAATATCTCTCAATTTCTCTATTACCGGCAGATACTCAGGCTTAACTACCTGTTCAATCTCAGTAAGATACTGCTCATACTTTGTTACAAATTCTATTGCTTCCATTATTTCAAATTTAATATTTATTTACACTCGTAATATTTTCCATTTACTAAAATTGCCTTAACATTCATTTCTGAGCAAATTGCCCATACTTCAACCGATGTGAGCTTGTTGGGATCCGCAACGTCAAAAACGTGGTTTGTAAATTCTGTTTGATGTTTAATAGTGATTTCCATTATGCTACTTTTAATTGTTTAGTTTCTAATGCCACCCGTTTAACTTTCATTATAGTTGCCGTAGAGGCATCGGTTATTTTGGCAATTTCCCTAATAGTGGTGTTGCCTTCATTGAGGTACTTCAATATCAGTTTGTTGTTTTCTTTTTTCAGAAAATCTACTTTGCGCTCATTGGATCCGGCTTTCCTTCCGAAAACAACACCGTTGTTGCGGGCTGCAACTTTCCCTGCTTCTGTCCTTTCCCGGATTAACTCTTTCTCCTGTTCGGCAATCACTGACACTATATGCGAAAAGAGCTTGAAAATTGGATTTGGCTTGCCGTCAACTATGCTATCGAGGTTCATGTTCTGAATATGAACATTCACTCCATGCTCTTCACACAGCTTCAAGGTTGTGAGTGTATCAAAAGCATTCCTGCCCAGGCGGCTGAACTCTTCAACATACAGATCGGTAACTTTGCCGTCTTCAATCAATTTTAAAACGGTAGCGCCTTGTGGTCTTTTAGCGAATGCAATGGACCCGCTGATTTGTTCCTGAGCTATTAAGTCATATTCCCTATTATCAAGTAATTGTCTTGAGCCGGATTGTGATAAAGTTGACCAGCGAATGTATTTAACTCTCATTTTGTAGTATTTAATTACTTAGCAGTAAATATACGACAGACCACGCTGGAAACCCCTGTTTTCGGGCATTTTAACGATCCCCTAGCGTGTCAATTTAATTGTTGAATTTTATTGAGGCCGCATCCGTTGAAAATGGCCACTGTAGCCATTTTCAAATATTTTGTGTTTTGCCAGCATAAAAAATTAAGGCGAAAATGATGCCAATTTTTAGCGATAAATATAAGGGCAGTTCAGGGGATTATTTTAATACCCTACAATGGATTTACAATCTAAAAGCAGCACTCATCAGTTCTTGCTCTGCTCTTGAAATACCAATCTCATGAGCTATCGTTCTCCAATTACTAACTGCAACTTTAATTTCTTCAACAATAATTTCCATTTCATTTTTAGTTAGCTGAAAGTATTCCCCCACGCTTTTTGCTAATTCAATATCCAAGGCATTATTTTGAGTATCAATATTTAGAGCTAGCCCATCTTTATCTATGGAAGGGTTAATGTCAAATGCAGGTGATAATATCCAACCTGAAGCCGTAAGAATGAAGCCATGGTTACGCAAGTGATCATCAGTGTTGGAAA
Source organism: uncultured Bacteroidota bacterium (assembly GCA_903882965.1). GTDB lineage: Bacteria > Bacteroidota > Bacteroidia > Chitinophagales > Chitinophagaceae > Nemorincola. The sequence goes on along the minus strand of CAIRZD010000127.1, from coordinate 2,276 downwards.
TAGCAATATGAAATACAATTCTCCTCCACAATTGATGTAGGTCTTTTTTGTTTTGCGCTCCGTTGAATTGTATAAATTCAGCCATGTCAAGATAGCTTGGTGGATTGTCTTTGACAGTATCCTCATTTTGACCCGTCATTGTCATTGCAGAGGCAAATTGTATTCTTTCGCCTTTTAGTCGGTCAAATCTTTTCGTGAAAAATGTATAATACTTTCCTGATACTTTTTCAATCTTTGATTCAGCCATTTCAATTCCTGCCTTTAAAGCAAGTTTGTAAGCCAGATATTCCCATGCTGCTTTATCAATTGAATCACCCTTCGATGGAAATTTAGCAATCCATAAATGCCCTTCATCATCAAGAATATTAGCTTTCGGTCTTGCTCCACCCAAAGAAGAGCCTGGAGCCAATAAAATGTTTAGCCATTTTTTGACTTCTTCATTATCATCTTCAATTTCTAGCACTTCTGCGCCATGTTGTAACTCTCTCACGTTACTCCAAGGTGGTGTAGGTGTTTGATGACTATCGTCTAAGAATGGGCCGTCCTTATCTAACTTAAACCGTAAGGCACCCATTCTGCTTTGATCATACACCCCCAATAAAAAATCTATATCGTATAAGGTAGGAGTAGGCTTTCCTTCTTCTTTTGCTTTTTGAGCAGCACGTCTTTTCATTAATGTCCGTCCCCAGGTATCAGGCATTGAATCGAGAAACACACCAAAGTTTTCTTTACCTGCAGGAAACTGTGGGCCTGTAAACCAAGATATGTCAGGGTCTAACAATAACTGTTCTTTTGAGCTTATCCAGTCAATATCATATTCAAAGCTAAAAGCCTTCCGACCTTTGGCCTGATGGGCACTTAATATACCTATGCATTTAGACTCAGGCATTCCTACCCAGTGTGCATAAACGAATATATCTTTCTTCTGGCTAGCCATTTTATTTATTTCCAATTAAACTTAGATCCTGTAATTTTCTTCCATATTCATCATTAGCGGCTAATTTTAGAAAATCATCCTGCAATCCTAATACACGAAGCACATTGAAATAAGCAGACATAGAAACGCTACCATTCCCTTTTTCAATTTGATATAATGTAGTGCGGTCAATTCCTGCCCTTTCAGCAACTTGAACCATTGTCAATTTCCGTCTCTTTCTTGCTAGTTTATAGTTTTCACCTACCTGCTCAAACAGTTTTTGGTACTTAGGAAATAATATTTGTTTCTTACTACTCATGATAATGTTGACTATTTTCAACAAAATTACGTAAATAATTGATAATAGCCTACATTTTAGTCCGATGAGATACAACTTAATAAGCGCTGAATCTTAAATACAACCGTGAAAAACACTTATCATTTGTGAAAAACACTTACAAAATGATGTTTTTCGTGAAAAACGCTTATTGAAACAAGATTTTAAGGACTACAATTCCCGAGCGAGTTTACTTATGTCACTAAAAAAATGACCCGCTGGCAGTTCTGATGGTATGCAAGCGGGTACTGTTAATGCAAAAGTAATATTTTTATTAAATCAACAATTGTAAATCAGGATTCATTTACCGCTGTGCCCCAACAATAGGCGATTTTGTGGTAATTTAATGGTTGAATTAAATTGAGGCAAGACACACAAACAAAAGAAAGCCCAGTTTTTATACTGGGCTTTCTTTTTTATAAAGTTTTATACTCAAATCTTATTCAGGCAAATATCCACCCTGTCAATCTTTGCAGCTTCGCTGTTTTTCCAGTATAAGGTATTTACTGACATTCTCTTAAAACCGTGTTTGTGATAAAATGTTCTCCTTCTTTTTTCATCAGAATCGGCCCTAAATGTTTCACCACTTCCCGGAGTACCAGGGATTAAATACAACGGCATTTCTAACCGCAAAGAAATTTCATTTAAGATGTTCAACAAATATGAGCCTATACCCTTACCTGTTTGGAAAGTTTCAAAGCGATATATTTCAACACCTTTACCACAAGGCAAGATTGAGATGTTGTATAAATCTCGGTCAAACATTTTTATTGCCTTACAAATCTTTATTGTGCTGCCACTTTTTGAGTTAAACATATACATTCCTGTAGTGGTTTCTCCATATTCCAAATTAAGTGGTATTTGTGATACTCTTAAAATCCGAGTGTACTTATATAGTTCAGCATAGAACATATCCAATTTGGTATTATCATCTAAGAACTCGATACCCGGTATTCCTCTTTTGGTATGCTTTGCCAATTGGCGCGTTAACTTTTTTTGAATTGTTGTTAAATCTGTTGATTT
>CAIRZD010000126.1 GCA_903882965.1 uncultured Bacteroidota bacterium | reverse complement strand
CTATAACTGGTTCAGGTGCTTCAGGAACAGCAACTGTAACAATGCCTTATGCTTATACATCACAAGCCTCTTATTTACCCTTTGCAAATATGATAGACAGCCCCTCGGCACAGATTTTTGTTTCAAGTATTTCTGCTTCGCAGTTCATTATAGGCTGGACTTCAGCAGGAGCAGGGACACAGCACTTGGCGTGGAATACGATGGGAACTTAATTGAAATTTTAAATATATTCTATTAATATAAAGCCATGCCTGATATTGATAAAATGAGTGTGAAGGAATTACGAGCGATGCTGAAAGATAAGCGGAAGGTAATGCTCCCGGTGTCAAAGATGGGCAAGGGTGCTTTAATGAAGGAGCTAATCACCCCTTCTAATTTAGCAGCAATTAATGATAAATTTGAAAACCCCAAGGCGAGCTATTCAGAGAAAACCGCTGATCAAATTTTAAAGAAATCGTCCCAAGACAAACAGTATGTACCTCTGGAGGGTTATACTTACGGAGCTGAGGAAATATCAAGACCCGGTGCTAAACGCTTTGCTCGTGTAACTGGTAAGGTTGCAGAAGGTAAAGGTGGATTTATTGGAAAGGCTGGTGGTGAGAGAGTATATTCTGGTGGTGAAATTGTTTCTGAAAAAAGGAAGTCTGATAAGTTGTATGCTGATTTGCTCGGCAATCAAACAATTAGACAGCCTGTACCCGTTGATTTAGGAAAGAAGAGTTTAGCTCAAACCGATCAGCCCGGCTTGGCGACACAGAGAACCGCTCCTAAAACAAAGAGGCAGTCCGCAAAGAAGACCATGTTGTCTGAAGAAAATCAACCTATCAACGCATCTGCAGCAGATATTGAGGCTGCTATGGTTGTTAAGAGGAAGCCTGGTCGTCCTCCGAAGAACGCGGGTCTTCCTGTAGGTGTCGGTCATGAAGTTCACCCCTCTACCGCTCCCCCTCATATTGTTATGCCTCAAAGGGAGACATACGAGCAGAGACAACTTCAGCCTAATCTTACACGCTTAGAGAAGCCTATGAAGTATGGTGGCGGCTTTGTAGAAGTTATTGAACCAAAGGGGCAGGTTGCGAAGGAGGTACAAAAAATTGAGAAAAAGAAGCGTGTTTTATCCGATGAACATAAGGCTGCTTTGAAAGCCGGTCGAGAGAAGGCAAAGAAAGAAAAGGAGGGTAAGTAGTATGTATTTATCTGATCTCCGATACTTGTTTATAAGAACAAGAGAGCAAGGCAGAAAGCGACGGCATTCATTCCCACTTGGTTCAAAATATTATTTATCTAATAGCATATTAAAATGGACAGCAACTACTTCGCCAGTGGAGGTGTAGGCGCAAGTATTGTAGTTGTAATTGGTTTAATCTATGGAATGATAAATCACAGACGCGTTCGCAGTACTTGCTGCAAGAGAACCATGGAAGCGTCTATAGATTTTGAGAATACCACTCCACCGCAACTAAAAATAAGAGATCCAACAACACCTAAGGCAACAAAAGAAAACTCTCCGGCTTAAAAATAACTTACGCTATAGTAAATAGAATGTCGTCCTTTGTACGGTTTGTGATGAAGTTTAAAAAGTCTGAATGTCCTTTTGGAGATCTTGCTCGTGATATGAAGGAAGACGCAAACATCAGGAGAACCTGGGGATTTCGCACAACAAAGAAATATTTAGAAAGTCGTGGAGCTTGTGATAGGGCTATGGATGCTTTACAGAGTTGTAATGAAGCTTATATTATTCAGCAGCAAAATTTATATACTACTTAATTAGATGACACACAGAGAACGGGCAAGGGGGTGGGTTTAAAGTTTTAAGACTATGATTAAGTAGAATAGATGACACATTATAAATGTGTAGATAGTTTATGTATTTGTAAAAAGGATATATACAGAAAACATTGTTATACTTGTAAAAATTTATTGTTTGACAGTTCGCGAACATATTGTGATTTATGTGCTGCAACACAAACAGCAAAAAGAAAGTTAAGAGAATTAAAAAAGACAATAGGATTTGATAAAACAGCAAAAATACCCTTAATCGGTGTAAATGGGTTTGGTTATATAGATCTAAATAAGTAGTATTCAATTAGCCTCGTGATTGTGTTAAGCACAGCCGCGGGGCTTTTTTTTGGCTTTCATGGTCTCTTACGAGAAGGGCAAGGGGGAGACACACGGGTCTTTTATACACGTTATAAATCTGTATATGGTTATACAGATTTGTATCAGGGTGTGACCTAACATGGATTTTTTGCCCCTTTCTGCGGCTTTTGCAAAAACCGCAATCTCTTGAGGATGGGCAAAAACGGGCTGGGGGGGAGGGGTATGACGTAGAGTTTTAGAGGACGCGAAGAGCGTGATGGGATTGCGACGAGCGAGAGCGAGAACGGCTTGCT
>CAIRZD010000125.1 GCA_903882965.1 uncultured Bacteroidota bacterium | reverse complement strand
TCAAAATTCAAAAAATCTCCAATTCAAAAGTAAAAAGTAAAGATCAAAAAAAAGTATGATTATTATCAGTATTAATATACCCGTTTAAGCCTATTAGGTTAGGCGCTTTTTAAAGATGGGTCTGTTGCTTTTGTAGCACGGATGGATGGATACCATGCTGCTAAGAGGCCAACGGTGAGTATGGTGGCAATAATGAGGACAAGATCGGGGAGTTGTATTTGAACGGGGTATGCGGGTACCAGGAAATTACCTTCGAGCTTAATGAAACCAAATTTTTGCTGTGCGAGGCAAACTAATACACCTATAGCAATGCCTGCCAGGCCACCTGTGCCAGACCAAAGGATGCCCTCGAGCAGGAATATCTTCCGGATGGCTGAAGGCTCAGCGCCCATTGCTTTGAGTATGGCAATGTCTTTTTGTTTTTCAATGACCAGCATGGAAAGTGCGCCTACCATATTGAAAGAAGCGATAAGCAGCACGAGTAACAATATGGCATAAACGGCCCATTTCTCACCACCCATTACCATGTATAAAGTGCGATTTTGCTCATATCGGGTTTCAACACGGTATGCATTGCCAAATTGTTGCTGTAATTGTTTCTTTATATTTTCTGTTTGCCCGGGGTCTGTGCTGATCTCGATAGATGAATACTTGCCTTGCTGGTGAAAGAGTTGCTGGGAAAGGGATAGCGGTGCTAAAACATATTTACTGTCAAACTCGTCCTGCACTTTAAAAACACTGACCGGATGCAGGCGTTCCACCTGGTAGGCGTTTTCGGGGTCAGCTTCGGGGTTGGTAACCGAAGGATTGAGATAGTATAATTCGATCTTACTATCGATGAATTTAATGTCAATTCCCAATTCCTTGGTGATGTTATCTCCTGCAATCGCTGTGTGATGAATTGCAGATACAGTATCGTCGCCATGCACGATGTATTTTTTTACATCATTTACATCAAAATATTTATTGTCAATACCCTTGAGCGTTATTATTTTCTGCTGCGTGTTGTTGTTATCATTTGCAAGTACATTATCCTCTATTACCAGGGAAATATTTTTCACTCCGGTTATTTGCTTTATGGTATTTAATTCTTTGGCGCCGGTTTCGAAAAACTTGCCTTTTATCACCGATACCCTAAGATCGGGGTAGAACGCCTTATAGGTGTCTTTTACAACGGATTCAAGCCCGTTAAATACTGAGAATGCGATTATCATGGCGGCACTGCTCACCGTAATAGCTACCATACTGATCCGGGATAGTATAGGGACAGCATTACCCGAACGCTTACCGCGCATGTACCTGAAAGCGAGTTGGGAAATGAGTGTATTATTCATTAATACTTAAGCAGATGGGGGGGCATTTTTCTCGTCATCCTGTTTTATTTTTTTGAACAATTCGTCCATTTTAAATACATGGTCGAGGGTATCATCAGAGAAAAAATAAAGTTCGGGCACCCTTCGGAGTTGGTTTTTTATTCGCTGGCCCAATAATTTGCGCCATTCCCATCCTCTTTCTTTTATTTTATGGAGCAGGGCAGGAACATCTTTGATCTGGAAAAAGCTTAAGTAAATGCGTGCTTCAAGCAGATCGGGGGTGATCATTACTTTAGAGATGGACACCATGCCCCCATCTATGATATTCATACCCTCGCGCTGAAATATATCGCTCAGTTCTTCCATTACCAGCTTCCCGATCTGTTTCTGCCTTTTATTTTCTTCCATACTAGATTATTAGCTGATAAAGTTATGAATTAAAATTGCTTCGTGGTTGAAAAAGGTATGATAGGAGTTATAATACAGGATAAGGAGAAATATTTGCATTTAGTTATTATTTAGTAAATTCGTTCCATAATTGATAGTATGAAAAAAACATTGTTGGTGGTATTTGTCGGTGGATTATTTTTTGCCGGATGTAAGGAAGTACCGCCTGATATTATTTTAACTGTTGCAGCCGCGTCAGTAGATACAACCTATATGAAAGCTCCGCCGACGAGTATTGACCCACATAATGTACTGGTAGAAGAATTTACCGGGCAAAGTTGTGCAAATTGCCCGGCAGGCCATGCTATACTGGATACAGTGGCTGCCCATAATCCAGGAAGAGTGAATATAATAGGGCTTTTTGAACACGATAATTCTTCTGTAACCATTCCTCCAGGAGGTGCTGCATATGATTTCACAAGTCTTGTCGCATTAGCCATCGGGAACAGTGCTGTTTATAATAGTGTGCCCGGATTACCCAATGGTGGTGTTGACCGTGTACCATACCTGGGTTTCCCGGGTAATTTGATTCCGTATGCTGACTGGTCGGGTGATATTGCCAACAGGTTAAATGCAGTTGACTCTTTAAATATGACTATATCCAGTGCCTTTACAAGCTCAACCGGTGTAGCAACAATAACTGCAACTGTGACTTATGCACAGATGATGTCTTCAAAACAGAGTTTGGCAATACTTGTTGTGGCAGACAGTATTATTGATTTTCAGGAAGAGCCATTTGGGAAAATTGACAGCTTTTATATGTTCAATGGCGTATTTGTAGGT
>CAIRZD010000124.1 GCA_903882965.1 uncultured Bacteroidota bacterium | reverse complement strand
TTTTATAAATTGTTTATTATTTTATTTATAATGCTTTTAAAAAGTGATATGGGGCATGCCGGATTTGTGTTTAGTGAATTATTCATTAGACAAATTTATGGGATAGTAGTGGTTGTGTGGGGGAAGTGTATATACCTATTTTGAGTTTCACAGATAGTATAGTGGTGCTATCAAGTTTTGTTATTGCTATGGTACAATTTCCAAAACATTATGTAAATAATTGGTAACTATTATCAATATTTTTTTAGTTTTAAATCATTGAATGTCTTGGAGCATGGGTCTTATCTTAGCCCATTGCCAAGTATATTCCATGCAAGAACTTTTCTAAACCAAACACTGTGTTATGAGTAATGATCTCTCACTTGCAAAAAGGCTGATCAGAGAATGTAATTTACAAACCCTTATCCCCCCAAAAAGATATCCACAATTTAAAAAGAAGGTAATAATAGCAATAATTTTTTTACATACTTTAGCCCTAAGTACATTTCACTCACATTCAAAAAACACACCATCATGACAACACAGCAAGTAGCCGACCAATATTACGAGATGATAAAACAAGGCAAGCAAGTGCAGATACAGCAGGAGCTTTACAGCAATGATATAGTGAACAGGGAGCCCGAGCATGCCATTGCAATGGGTGTACCCACCCTCACAAAAGGGCTGGAAGCAGTGCAGGCTAAAAGTAAAGCGCGCAATGAAATGATAGAAGAAGTCCATAGCTCCTTTTGCACCGAGCCGGTGGTAGCCGGTAATTTCTTTACTGTAGCCATGGGCCGTGATGTTACCTTCAAAGGCAAGCCCCGCATGAGTATAGCCGAAATAGCCGTATTCGAAGTAAAAGACGGCAAGATCATTACTGAGCAATTCTTTTTTTAAAGAAGAGTTTTTTAGTTTCCCTGGCCGGTTCCACGAAGGGCAAGGACTGGTCAGGGATTATTATTAGCGCAATATCCCGTTTTTGCCCAATAGTGTATACACCTAATTACCCACAAGCACCCTGTTTTATAGAATAGACAAAAATATATCTACTCTATTTCAACACCAGATGGCCAATTTACTCCATTAAATAACTTTGATTACGCTACCGGCAATTCTATAAAGAAGATAGTGCCCTTACCCGGCTCGGTTTCAAACCATATACGCCCGTTATGCGCCCTGATGATATGCCTTGAGATGGCCAGCCCCAGCCCAAACGATTGCTCGCCCGATGTGCCCTGCCGCATAGCGCGGGTGAACATCTTAAAGACCTCATTCTTAAGGTTATCAGGTATGCCTATGCCATGGTCTTTGATAGATAAGAGCAGTTTACCGGGCTTTACATCCATGTATACATATATGAAAGTCCCGTCACCGCTGAATTTGATGGCATTGGATATCAGGTTGCTGATCACGCGCCATATCTTCTGGCGGTTTATCAGCAGTATATACGGCTCTGCTTTTAATACGATCTGTTGCTGCTTCTCATTTGCTTTGAACTGCAGCAGGTCTACACAGTGTTGCAGTAGCGGAGCCATATCTACAGGCTCTTTATCCATTTCTTTGAGTGCAGAGTTTACATGCAGCAGGTCGTTGATGAATTCAATAGCATTGGTGCCAGAGGTCTTGATCATCATCGCCATAGCTCTTTGCTCTTCGGTGCAATCTTCATCTTTGATCATCATTGAGGCCACGGCAATGATGCCGTTTATAGGCGCACGCAGATCATGAGAAACGATCTTCATCATATGCGTGTTCTCTTCCTGGCTCTGGGCAAGCACGCTCAGCGTGGTTTGCAGCTCCGCATTCTGGATGGTGATCTTTTCGTTGAGTGTCTTTAATCGTTTCCCGTTTTGCCATATCAGCACTGTTATAACAACACCCATAGCCCCAATGATCAGCGAGATAGCAAGGAACCAGGTTTTCTCGCGGTCGTTCCTTTTCAGTACTGCGTAGGCATATTTGTTTTCAATGTTTTCAAACTCTTTATTAAAGTCAGTACCTACCAGCTTCTTATTGCTTTCATCAATAGAATCTTTGAGGGCCACATATGAGTTCAGGTAGTTGTTGGCCACTTCCGGATTGTGCATATGAGCGTAATAATCGCTCTGGAGTTTATAAAGCCTTGCTTCTATATTCTGCCGGAATTGCATTTTGGCGGGCAATGTATCCACGGATTCTTTTATCTGCTGCAGCACTTGCCTGGCGTCATTTAGGCGGGCGGTCTTAAGGTACAGGTCTGCGAGTTTTAACTGGGTAAGTTGTGCATCGCCATTGGCATAGCCTTTTTTTGTATTGATGTTGATACTGTTTTTGAACATGGTTTCGGCATCATCCAGTTTGCCTGTTCTATAGTAGGTGGTAGCAAGATTGCCATAAATGACACCACTTGCTATCTCTATGCTTTTCTTCTCATTTTGAAATTCATTTTCATGCTTTGCAATGTAATCAAGCGCGTACCGGTAATAGTATATTGCGCTGTCTGCCATGCCATGTTTGTCGTAGCATAGAGCCACATTATCCAGGTTGGCCTGTTGCTTATTGAATTTCCGGTATGCATTATCATTGCAACCGTTGAGGTCATCAAAAACCTCTTTAAAGTAATGGGCAGCATCTAAATAATTAGCTTGTTTGTAGCACACCGTTCCCAGCCTTGATGCATAGTCTATATACTTGCAGGTGTCGTGCGTTAGTTCTATATTTTTTTTGCCTTCGTAGAAATATTGAAAAGCGCTGTTGAGGTCGTTCCACTTCATCAAGATATCTCCCTTCATGAAATGGGCTCTGCCGTAGAACTCAGCCAACCTGTTCTGCAGCCCGCTGTTCTGGATGATCATCAGGATGCTATCTGTATACAGCATTGCTTTTGGGTAATCACCGGTTTCGTAGAAGTAGCTGCTCTTTAAGTGGTACTTATTGCACAACTCCCTGATAGTGAAGTGCGGCATCGAGTTATATAGCGTATCTGCGTTGGCAATATCTTTTCCGTTATACGGTTGTGGATTTTGATTGCTGATCTTATTGTTGCCGCCGTCAAAATTCTCTACATGGGTAGTGTTATCCGCATCGGTTTGCTCACACGACCAATTGATGAGAACAAAGAGAAATATACAGAAGCTACACAAGAACCTTGATAGAATATTTTGGCCTAACTTAATCAAACAGTTGCTTTTAGTATTGTAAATATAATATTAATTGTTAGCTTAAAGTTAACGAATTTGGGTGGTAAGGGAGCGAGAATTAATTGGGATGCGGTATTTAACGGGATATTAAATCCTGGTAAACGGCAAAAGCCAGTGCCGGATCATTATTGATCCGGCACTGGCTTTTAATTAGGGATTGATATATTAAAGTGGGTTTGCAGTAACCTGGAAATTACCTGTCAGGAGTAATTGGTCACCCGGCAACGGTACGGCATTTACATATGCATTGAGGCGCACTGTGACGCTATCGTTGTTGATGTAATTTTTCAGGTTTATGCCCGGTGTAACTACAAGATCTATTGATTTTATTCCGTATGGGATGCTGTAGTTTGCAGCAACCAGTATCTCGGGTTGTGATGGAGTGGAAATGTATAATTCTACATAATCCAGGAAGTCGAAATAGTGATTGCCGGGTGTAGTGATAGAAACGTTCATACTGCTCAGGTATGTGCTGATCACCTTACCGGATGCAGTACGGTACTGCGCAAAATATTGGGGTGCGTTGATGCCTACTTTTACAGGTGTAAAAGGCATTGGTGCACCACCGCCGGGAATGGTGTTGCCATCATTATACCCCGGTACTCCGGGCAGTGCGGAGGTTTGTGTGTATGGAATACCAAAAGAAACAGTTGGGTTGTTCTTTGCTTTGTGGCAGGCCGTTAAAGTGGCTGTTGCGAGTATTAAAAATAATATCTTTTTCATAGTAGTAGTAGTTTAAAACATTTATACTGATGTATTGTAATTACCGTGCCAATGGGATTTATTTTTTACAATTTAACAGTGGTAAAAAGCCGGTAGTATTTTTCCCTGTTTTTATAGGGTTAAAGCGGGTTTGCAGTGACGCTGAACTTACCGCTTATCTGTACTTGTGTACCGGAAGCGGGTACTGCATTGATATGTGCATTTAAACGAACCGTAATGCTATCCTGTACAAAGTAATTCTTCAAATTAACGTTGGGTACAATGACCAGGCTTATCTGTTTCATCCATTTAGGTACATTATATTGATAAGCAACAAGTACTTCGGGCTGGGTTTCGGTGGAGATGAATAACTGGATAGAATCCAGAAAGTCGAAATACTGATCGGGTGGGGCAATGATCTGCATATTGAGGTTAGCAAGGTAAGCGCTGATTATATTCTTAGAACTGGCGTGATATTGGTTAAAATACTGCGAAGCATTAGTAGCCACAGTGGTAGCGGGGAATGGCAACCCTATACCACCGGCGGGCAATGCAATACCATAGGTATAACCGGGAACAGAAGGTACGGTAACTGTTTGAGAATAAGGAACATCAAAAGTGATATTTGCAAGGTTCTTTATTTTCTGGCAAGCGGCAAATGATGTAGCGAGGATAACAAAACACAGTATCTTTTTCATATAAACGAGTTTAACTCGATTATATCCATGTTAATACCATGCCCCCGGATGTGCGGGATCAAAAATTTTACAAACCGTTAGGATATGGGATGAGTAGAGGAGACAGCAAAGCTATATAAAATGTTATTTTATATGGGTTGGTTTATAACGCACAAGTGCACTTATGAATTTATGCTGCGCGGGTGCGGCCGAAGCACATGATATGCCTCTTTGCTTTGCTTGTGTTTGTGTGCCGCGCAGGCACTTAATAAAACCAAAGTCAGAAATACGCCAAATAATAATACAATTCTATTCTTCATCGGGGTTAGAATTTTAATTATTTAAACAATTTGCTACTTTATTTATTTATAAATATACAAAGAAACATTGAAATAATCATCTTATTACTACCGAATGTGGGTGAATTAATTGTTATTTCTTATGTTTAATATGAGCCATGAGTAGGGTGTGGGGTAAATAATAGCTATAAAAATGAGTAAATTAGCCACACAAATTGAATGAAATGGCTGCAAAAAAAGAAAGTACCGTACCACCAGAAACGCTGGCATTATATGATAAACTGGTAGCAACTAACCCGCAGATAGAGCGTAAAGGAGATACAGTGCCTTATACCTCGCTGAACGGGCATATGTTTTCTTATATAAATGAAGGGTCATTAGTGCTGCGGCTATCTGATGAAGATAAGGCAGCATTTGAGCAGAAATATAAGACCGGGCCGGTGATTTCTTATGGGGTAATTAAAAAGGATTTTGTAAATGTGCCGGCCAAATTATTGAAAAAGACAAAGGAACTGAAGCCGTATTTTGACCAAAGCGTGGCGTATGTAAAAACGCTGAAGCCTAAACCGGGTAAGAAGGGTTGATTGATGGTGATTTTTGGGGTTAAATCACAAATACAACACTATCTTATTATTTAGGGCAGGCATGATGGTGTATCTTCGCGTATCATTAATAAAAAATAGTTTATGAAAGAATTTTTCAAATCGTTTTTTGCATCGTTATTGGCGATCATAGTTTCAGGGGTAATATTTGTGGGGCTTATAATTGCGCTTATTGTGGGGCTATCAAAATCAGTAAGTGATAAAGATGAGAAAAAGCTGGAAGGTGATGTATTGGTAATAGACCTGTCGAAAAGCATACATGAGCTGGGCGAGAGTAATTCGTTGGCGGTATTGAGTAAGAGTGCGGGATATGAGGCCGGGCTGTATGATATAATGCAGTCGCTGGAACGCGCTAAGACTGATGCCGGTATAAAGGGTATACTAATAAAACTATGCGCATCGCCTAACGGTTGGGCTACACTGGAGCAACTGAAACTGGCGCTGGATGATTTTAAGCTGTCGCACAAATTTATTTATGCATATGGAGAGGATATAACACAAGGGGCTTACTATGTAGCTACAAGCGCAGACAGCATATACCTGAACCCTGCCGGAGATATGGAACTGAAAGGCTTTGCAACGGTGATGCCATTCTTTAAAGGCACACTGGATAAACTGGAATTGCAGTCGGAGATATTTTACGCAGGCAAATTCAAGAGTGCTACGGAGCCATTCAGGGCAGAGAAGATCAGTGAGCCGAACAGGCAGCAGATAATGGCTTACCAGAACGGGATATGGAACCAGTTTTTAGGCAGCGCCGCAAAGTATACAAACACAGATAAAGCCACCGTGAATGAATGGGCGGTGAAAGGGGCAATACAATTTCCGCCGGATGCGGTGAAGAACAAGTTGGTAACCGGGTTGCTGTATTGGGATGAGGTGGAGAACCGCATACGTGCAAAGACCGGGAAGGCAGCAGGCGAAGAGATCAAATATGTATCTATAAATGACTATGCCGATAAAGGCAGTGACAAAATAAGTGATAAACGCATAGCGGTAATATATGCCGAGGGAGATATAGTAGATGGCAAGCAAAATAATGAGCGCGAAATAGCCTCGGAAGATATATGCGAGGTGATAAGAAAAGTAGCCAAAAATGATAAGATAAAAGCAGTGGTGCTAAGGGTAAACTCGCCCGGTGGCAGCGCACTGGCATCAGAGGTGATACTCAGGGAGCTGGTGCTGCTGAAGCAAAAGAAACACCTGGTGGTATCTATGGGAGATTATGCGGCGAGTGGCGGATACTTTATATCAAGTATGGCCGATAGTATTTTTGCAATGCCTAATACCATTACGGGCAGCATAGGCGTATTCAGTATGATGTTCAGTATAGATAAGCTGATGAAAAATAAGCTGGGGGTTACATTTGACGAGGTGAAGAACGCACCTTATGCCGATGTGCCCACAACATCACGGCCGCTCACGGCTGATGAGGCTGCACGCATGCAAAGCTCGGTAGATACTATTTACGAACATTTTAAAGGGCATGTAGTAGCGGGCAGAAAACTGACACAAGCCAATGTGGATAGCATAGCACAAGGCCGTGTATGGACGGGCACAGACGCACTGGGCATAGGCCTTGTAGACCACTTGGGCGGGCTGGATATGGCTATAGCCTGCGCGGCACATATGGCCAACATCACAGATTATAAAGTAGTAACTTACCCTGAGCCAACCGATAAACTGAATATGCTGCTGCGCAAGTTTGGCGCTAAGACAGATGCCAGTGTGGCTATAAAAGCTGCGATGCAGGAAGAAATGGGCGAGGGCTACCAATGGTATAAGCAAGTGCAGGACCTCAGGAAGATGAACGGCAGGGTGATGATGCTGATGCCATTTAAAGTGGCTGTGCAATAATATTAAGTGAAAAGTTAAAAGTGAAAACCTAAAAGTGAGCGCCGAAAGTTTCGTGTTCGTTTAACTTTAAACTTTAGATTTCAAACTTCAGACTTTAGACTTCAGACTTTAGACTCAAAAACAATGACTCCCGTTATATTAATTACAAATGATGATGGAATCACATCGCCGGGCATACGGGCGCTGGTGGATGCTGTGCGCGACCTGGGGCAGGTGATAGTGGTTGCGCCGGATAGTCCGCAATCGGGTATGGGGCATGCCATAACGATAGGCGACCCGTTGCGGCTGGATAAGGTGGATATGTTTGAAGGGATAGACTCGTGGCAATGCAGCGGCACACCTGCCGACTGTGTGAAACTGGCACGGGATAAAATACTACACCGCAAGCCCGACCTATGCCTGAGCGGCATAAACCACGGGGCCAACCACTCGATAAACGTGATCTACAGCGGCACTATGAGCGCTGCTATGGAAGCAGCTATAGAGGGTGTGCCATCAATAGGGTTTTCGCTGATGGATTATAAATTTGATGCTGATTTTTCTGTTGCAAAGACGGTGGTGCATGAGCTTGCGCAGCGTATGCTGGCACAGAAAATGCCCGACCATATACTGCTGAACGTGAACATCCCACTGCGCTCCGCTGCTACCTTTAAAGGAATGAAGATATGCAGGCAGGCGCATGCAAAATGGGCAGAAGAATTTGACCACAGAACAGACCCCAGAGGAAAGGATTATTACTGGATGACAGGTAAATTCATAAACCTGGATACGGGCACCGGCACCGATGTAGAGGCACTGAAAGCAGGTTATGCATCTATTGTGCCGATAAGGATAGATTTTACGGATACGAAGATGAAAGAATGGCTGGAGGGAGAATGGAAAAACCTCTCCCCGGCCCTCTCCGAAGGAGAGGGTGAGGTCGGATGAGCGCTGTGATGGAGTTTTTGGCATATTTATTGATACCTGAAACAAAAAACCTATGCCATATCGAAACTCCTTATTGTTCCTGTTAGCTTTAGCTATTGCCATACTCTCCGGATGCTATCCTAAATGTAAGGTCACCTGTACTGTATCAAATGCAGGTGGGCTGAAAGCAACCGGGTATACACTTGCCCAGCTCGATAGCATTACTGTATATGAATACCCCAATAATTCTGCACATAGCCCCGCGAACCTGGTAGGTACCTATACTACTACATGGCAGCACATGAGTTACGATACTACAAATGATACACTCGTTGCAGATATCAGATTTACGAGTAATAACGACATTGTTATCTCCGGCAGTGGGCTCACGACCACTTACAATATAACCAATGTAGTATTAAGTGCCGGTACACCATATATAAGTGACTATTGCGAATACATAGCCAGCAGCTGTTCAAACCCTGCTTACATTCAATCTTATACGATAAATGGCGCAACGGCCAGCGTAGGTTCACAAGCAAATGCGTATGTATATCTTGTGAAATAGGTTTCCCGTATTAAACGCCGGTTGCAAACCTGATAAATTATATAGATTGGCTGAGCTTATGGCTATACTACAGACTCGCCTGTATTACTTAAATGAATAAGTATTTTTTTTAAAAAAGATCTAACTGCGCGCGAATAATAATAT
>CAIRZD010000123.1 GCA_903882965.1 uncultured Bacteroidota bacterium | reverse complement strand
CTAATTTGCATACTATACATTCGCTTATGTGCTATTTATCTATCGGACAATTTTACAAATAATTGCGCGTCTATTTGTAAATATCTTTCTAATGAAAAATCAAATTCGGCAAATTCTATTTATAATTATTAACAAAATAAAATAACATTCAAAATGGACATATCTCACAATTATGAAGTAGATGTAAACTGGATAGAAGAAAGAATAGGTATTCTATATTCTCCCGAACTAAATGATGAAATGCAGGTTGCAACACCTCCACAATTTCCAAAAGGGGTAGGGAAAATCTGGTCGCCAGAACATTTATTTACGGCAGCAGTCAATAGTTGCTTAATGACAACTTTCCTTTCTATTGCAGAACATTCAAAACTCGACTTTAAGAAATTTACGTCAAAAGCATATGGCAAGCTGGAAATTATTGATGGTAAATATATTATGAGCGAGATAAAACTTATGCCTGTTCTTACTATTATAAAAGAAGATGACAGAGAAAAGGCAATTAAGGTTTTAAATAAATCCGAAGCCGCTTGTCTTATTTCAAATTCGGTAAAGTCAAAAATAATATTTGAGCCAGAGATAAAAACGCTTTGATTTTACGCACTATACAATGCTATATATTTTAATCGCCTTGTGCTATATCATCTGTAGTAGACATTTACTTTACATCTGCCTTTGAATTTAGTCCGTAGTAAATATAAATTACTGCAATTGTCCCTAGACCCAAAACAAGCCCTATTCCACTAAAAGAACCTATCTTTAATACAGGAATAACAGGCTCCATTATTTCCTGAAAATTAGCCAGATTAATCGCTGTAGTTCTATATGCTTTTATTACACCTGCGACTATCAATGACAACCAAAAAATCAAAAGGCTATATTGGCTTACCCAATAGCAAATGCTGATAATTTTCTTTATTAAATTACTTTGGCAATCCAGGCCTAATATATAAGTGAAGCTTGCCAGTAATATCATCGTATTGATGCCGATTGTAGTACCCATTGCGTGGGCTACCGTAATATGCGTACCATGTGTATAGCGGTTAATTGCAGGCACTGACATTGCTAATGCAAGAAGCAAATTTATAAACACCCAAAATTCGGCGGCTATAATAAACCGGTATGTGATTAGGTGCCGGAATTTTTTTCTTTCGTCAAGTTTATTTTTAAACCCTTGAATTATCCGTATGAAAAATATCCATTCAGTCATACTTATTATATAAGAAGTATCTCTTATCCAGGAAGCTGCAGGTACATTATATATATGGTGTCCCCAGTTGAACATAAGATTTGCGAGTCCAAGCATATAAAAGAAAAAAGCTGTCTTTCCATTTGCGATAGATTCATCTCCACTAATTTTCACCATTAAATATAATGACGTGCCATACAGCATTTGATTCCAGGACCCTACCATTGATCCGTTAGCTTTCCATTGCACAGTAACTTCCCTAAGATATGAATACCGAAACCAGGGAATCTGCCACAAATTTTGCTCAATGAAGGTTATTAGAAAAAAGAAAAGGCCAGTTGACCACATCCATATATACATAGGCTTATTATGCTTGCCTTTTCCCAAAGGAGTATTAAAATATGAAAGTATCAGCAGTAACCAGCTAACCAATAATGGGATACATAGCATTGGGGGAAATTCCCAATATTCCCTTCCCCCAAATTTTTTCATACTGTAGCATAAGAATATAACTGCTATAGTACTAAGCCATAAATAAATAAATAAACGTTCAATGATATTGTCCTTATTCTTGGCAATTAATAGAGTATTTTTATAGTATACTATACTTGCCGCAGAGCCGGTAATGATCCAGAATAATGCAGCTGATACATGAAAGGGCCTTAACTGGTAAAACGGAAGAAATTGATTGTATATCTCCGGGTATAAAAAAGCCCATGTTGCAAGCAATCCAAATATCAATGTGGCTAATAACAAGCACAAAGCAGAAATAATATATAAACGCAGGAATTTTGGCATTTTACTGTTCAAGATTATAATTGCCAGACCATGTAACCTTATCTTTTGATACTTTACTTTTCCCACTTTTGTCAATCCAATACAAAAATGCAATAAGGCTATTTACCTCAGAATCATTCAAGTGAAAATTGGGCATTTTCCCAGTACCATATTTAATAAATGTTCGTAAATAAATTTCCTTTTTAGCAGTATCCCTTGCTACATTCGTTAGATCAGGCCCTAAATAACCACCTAAACCATATATTTGGTGGCAACTCTGGCAATTCTTTGCCTGCCATGTTTTCCATCCTGCTAACGCTCGCTTGTCAGGAATACTATCATTTGTATTTCTTTTATCGCAATTGCTGTATACCATATACGTGTATACAATAAAAACAACAAATAAAACTATCCATGATCGAAACATTGTAGACAATATTTACAATTTCAATTAGTCGAAATAATTGAATATCTGTTTATCAAAAAAAGTATGTTAACTGCATACATCGGTACGACTGGATAATAATTGATTTAATTTTGCCATTAACAATATTGAATTGCTTATTCATTAATAATATTTTCACTCCCATTTACGAAGCATAAACTTTGTTTAGAAAGTGCTAATGCAGCTTTATCCAATTCATCCTTCATAATTAAAATATACTGATCGCTTTCCTTTTTGAAAAATGTAACAAGGTTCTTATAATAATCAATGCCTTCTAATAAATTTGCTTTAAACGTTTGCAAATATTTTAATTGCTTGGGGCTCACACTTAAGTTTGGCTCAAGCCTTTTTTTATAGAAATCTACGTACATCTGTAACTCATTAATAAACATATTTGGCCTATACAAAGAATTTAAAATGTTCCAACGGCCGTAAATATGCCCCACCATTTCAGCAAGAGAAAAAATCCCTGAAAAATAAGCTAGGTTTGGCCCCGGGCAAATTGTTACTGCAGACAAATTATGCGACAAATGAACATGGTCCTTTATTAAGACTGAAGCTCCTAAGCCTTCACAAAGGCAATCCTTTTCTGTGATCTTACTGAATTCAATTTCAAACAATTCATCTGGAAGTTTTTTTTCCTTCAATTGTTTTATTTTTAAGTTTTGATATTCACGTGATGCGGTACAAACAGCTTCATTAGTGAATTCGGTATCAGAGGAAAGGAATTTTTTAAAGCATGGGCTGCCAGGCCTTCCTTTCTCAATTCTATCTTCTCGTTGCTTTTCAGCAGAGCTTTTCCTGAAATTATTAAATGGTATACCTAGAGGGGATGCGTAGCTAAGAAAGTAGTCGTCTTTGTTTGCTGTTGCCAGCTTATTAATAGTTTCATCATCTACATTAGTGGCTTCAGGTACTAATAAGAACGGGCTTCCCCACCCTGTCCCATCTAATGAATAATGTTCAAGTAGAAAATCATTTTCATTTGCTGTCCCAATGCCACCCTGTACTGTTATTTTCATAACTGGTTGGCATTTGAAAGTTGGTATCTTTTTTTCTGCGTTTACACTATTACATATTTCAAATAGTTCGAGACTTAGTTCTGCTCTTTTGTTTTTAAATTCTTCGAGAATTGGCCCAAGCAATAATCCATCAGTAGGAAATGCATGTCCCCCGCAATTTAACCCCGACTCAATTCTGAATTCAGAAATCCAAAGCCCTTTTTTTGCAAATATTTTCCCCTGTACAAGAGCAGAGCGGAAGTCACTAACCTTTAAAACAATCTTCTTTTTTAAATCACCATTTTCATCGGGAAAAAAGTCATCAAACTGTTCGATATAATTATATAACCTCGGGTTATATCCGGCCGAAAAAACAACTGAAGATTTTAGATTACTTTGTGCGAAACCTCGTAATGCAGCTAATGCATCCGAATATCCTAATGGCAATTCATTTCCATTAACATCTTTATTATCCCGGTCAAGTTTAGACATAATATTTACATCAATTGACCCTGATCTTACTTCAGTGCGTAATTGTTCCTGCAACTGTAGTTTCTTTTTGCTTTCATCCAACTCCATCATATCTGAGTACCTCTTTTTCAATGGAGACTCTAAAGGAAGCAACTCGAAATACTTTGTCAAATCGTTACCTTCATTAAATGGCAGTTTCCGTATTTTATTAATTTGCTCATTAACAATGTAATTCAATAAATTAAGATATGCAGTAATCCTCTTTGCCCTATGATCATCATCATGAGTTGCAATTGGTATATAATTCTCGCCCGACCTTAAACTATGATATGATCTCATTTTTTCTATCAGGTGATCATCCATAATTGATATTACAGATGATATCCCAAAACGGGCCACTTTTACCGGTGTATCTATACTATAACCTAATCCTAAAACGGGTATATGAAAACTGTGTAACTCAGGTTTGTTCATTTTAAATATCTTATGCAAATCCCCGAACCTTGGAGACATGTATTTTCCAGTACGAATTTCCATTTATATTAAATGGATAACCCTGATTAGAATCATAATTATAAATGACACGAGTCATAAATGAATTATATTTCGAACTCGCTAATGCACTATTTAAGAGTTATAGTATAGCGAAAGCTGGTTTTGTCAGTTTTACTGGTTGTAGTTTTGCCGTAAAGTGTCGAAGCATCTCGGCTTCTTCCGTGATTTCCAGCCCTGCTATTTTACTTCGGTTATTGAATACTTCAATAATTACTTCAGCTACATAATCAATATGGCTTTGAGTGTAAACTCTCCTTGGAATTGCCAATCTCACCAATTCCATTTGCGCAGGAATAAGGTTTTTATGTTCATCATATTTCCCAAACATCAGAGAACCAATTTCTACTCCACGCACGCCCCCTTCAATATATAATGCTCCAGTCAATGCTTGCCCAGGGTATTGATCTACAGGAATGTGTTGGAGAAATTCCTTAGCATCAAGGTATACAGCATGCCCGCCGGCAGGTTGCATTACGGGCACACCTGCTGCGATCAATTTGTTAGTTAGGTATTCAATGCTTCTAATGCGGTAATGAAGGTAATTTTCATCAAGCACTTCAACAAGGCCTATTGCAATGGCTTCCAGATCTCGGCCCGCAAGGCCTCCATATGTCGGAAACCCTTCTGTTATTACCAATAGGTTTCTACATTTTAGTGCTAACATCGGCTCGCGCATGGCAAGAAAACCACCGATATTTGCAAATGCGTCCTTCTTGGCACTCATTGTACATCCGTCGGCATAAGAGAACATTTCCTGGGCAATTTCTTTTGGCGTTTTATCAGAATAACCATACTCCCGGATCTTTATAAAATATGCATTTTCAGCAAACCGGCAGGCATCAATAAACATCGGTATGTTATTCGCTGCACAAACCTTTTTTACTTCTCTAATATTTTGCATACTTACAGGTTGTCCACCACCTGAATTATTTGTAATAGTAATGATGCATAGCGGTATGTTTTCAGCCCCCTTTTCCGCAATGACTTTTTTCAGTGCTACTATATCTAAATTCCCTTTAAACGGTGCGGGTATTGAAGGATGTTTCCCTTCCTCGCACAAAAGGTCAATACCTTCTGCGCCTGAAAATTCAATATTAGCCCTGGTTGTATCAAATAATGTATTACTGATAAAATATTTTCCTTTCCCACCTAGTATGCTGAATAATATTTTTTCTGCAGCTCTTCCTTGATGTGCGGGTATTACATCCGGCATACCAGTAATGTCCTGCACCGCATCTTTAAAACGGAAAAAACTCGGGCTACCGGCATAAGATTCATCACCTTTCATAATGCCGGCCCATTGATTGCTGCTCATAGCACTGGTCCCACTATCTGTTAAAAGGTCTATCAATACATCATCAGAGTGAATAAGAAAAGGGTTATAGCATGCTTCTTCCAATATTTTTACGCGTTGTTCGCGTGTATTGAAATTGATTGGCTCAACAGATTTTATTTTAAATGGTTCTATTATTGTTTTCATACTATTTCAAATAATAGCACAAATGTGATATTATATAGCCATAGGCTTTATGACTAAAATCATATACCGGCAT
>CAIRZD010000122.1 GCA_903882965.1 uncultured Bacteroidota bacterium | reverse complement strand
TCCGGTCTGTTTCATTCCCATTGTCATCATAACTGTATTTAACAAGAGAACTGCCAAGTAATACCTTACCCGATGCCGATACTTTATCCTTATCATCAAAATATTTCATTCCGGCGCAAAGTCCGTTTTCATATATATATCGGATCACAGATACTCCGTACACATTATTAGCCGCATTATCATTAATATCAAAATACGCTTCACTTATTTTATTGTCGTTTATATCATATTCATAGGTAGTTTTTGATACCCCATATCTGCTTTTTACCGGAATAAAAGCGGTATCAAATATCGCTTTTGATATGGTATTCCCTTTACTATCATGGTCATAAGAAATTTTGTGGCAATCTTTCTCAGCAGAAAAAACAGGTCGTTCATTTTCATCAAAATATTCAATTTCCTTTGTCAATGAAAAATTAGCCTCATCCGTCATCTTTTTGTATTTAATGATTGCTACCCCATCATTATTCTTCATCGGTTTATCATCAAATGATAAGAATGTTTCTTTTTCTAGAACCCCGTTTGCATAGGTATATTTTACTCCTTTGCATGGAAGATTACTATTTAAGCCCCTTATCATTTCCGTTACCATAAACTCATGTTCAGCTAATTGCACATATTTTTTGATTTTAAAAACATAATGCCATCTATCAGCCTCCGTCAATGATACTATATTGCCGTTTTGAAATTTAATTATGATCGTTCCTACAATAAGTCCTTTAGGATTATATTCTTCGATCTGTGAGATATCATCCTGGCTGGCAATTTTGAAATACTTTTTCCCCGCGGTTTTTTCTACTTTATATATCCCGAATGCCGTCGATTGATTACAACTCCAATATTTAAAATTGCCGTTTGTTTGAAGAACGCAATAAGCTTTAAATGAAAGAACAAATACTGCAACAATAGAGATACAAACAGATTTAATGAAAATTTTCATTCTAATTATTTTATAAGATTCAATAGGCAAGTAAACCAAAATATGGGCTAACTATAGCAAAGTAATTATTAGTTTTTATTAATCAAAATCATTCTCTTGCTTCGGTTTGTAATCCCTAACCAACTGGATAATGATTGGCAATCCTCTTATCATTAATAGTCAACACTAATTCAACACCAATTTTGTCTTTTCAGAATAAACAGTATATGAGCCAATCATGGCTCACCTGCTTGTCAATGAACAGGTCTTGTGCGTTCAAAAAAAAGGTGCATGCACCTTTTTAGCCAATACATAAAGCCGTTCTACCTTTGGTTATCAAAAAAGCAATACACAATGACGGGACCTTACAACATCAATAAAAACAGCTCTAATTCTTCATTTAAATGTTTTGGATATTGGCTTGCTCATCTTCGAATAAATTGCCGGGTGCATAAGAGTTCCGGAAAAATATATTCCGTCAGGCATCTTCGGGCTTTGGCAGTAAAATTTTC
Source organism: uncultured Bacteroidota bacterium (assembly GCA_903882965.1). Taxonomy (GTDB): domain Bacteria; phylum Bacteroidota; class Bacteroidia; order Chitinophagales; family Chitinophagaceae; genus Nemorincola. The sequence continues at coordinate 654 of CAIRZD010000122.1, read as the reverse complement.
TGGCATCAGTTATATATGCACATTATATCACCTTTGCAAAACAAAGACCCAGGTATATATATGCGACATTTTACGGCATTTTTACCCCACCACCGCGACATTTTGCAATATAAAAACATTGCCAATCAATCATTTAATTAAAAAACACCCCCTCCAAAAAAAATGGGACATTTTAAATCACACCCAACAAAAAAGGAGCCCGAAAGCTCCTTCTATATATTACTCAAAAATTCTCCCTCTCTATTGGAGAGGGTTGGGGAGAGGTCTAGGCTTTTGCAGCAGCGTTCAGCTTATCATTCATGTCGCTGTCTACCAGTATGCGGCCGCAATGCTCGCATACTATGATTTTCTTGTGCTGGCGAATTTCGGATTGGCGTTGTGGTGGTATCACATTGAAACAACCGCCGCAGCTATCACGAACGATAGGTACTACAGCCAGGCCATTCCGGTAGCTGGTGCGTATACGGTCATAAGCAGTAAGCAGCCGTGGGTCCACCTTTTCTTTAGCCTCGTCAGATTTTTTAGCGAGTATTTTTTCTTCCTTCTCAGTATCTGCAGTGATCTTTTCCAGTTCCTTGCGTTTTACTTTGAGGGCGTTTTCTACGTCGGTTATTTTCTCCTCGGTTTTTATGCGGGCATTCATGCGGTCTTTCT
>CAIRZD010000121.1 GCA_903882965.1 uncultured Bacteroidota bacterium | reverse complement strand
TATAAAGGATGGGTTAGTAAGCACAATCCTTACACAATATTAAAAAGAATTTTCACTACTAAAAAAAATATTTACACTTTTTTTTAGAATGTTGAAAACGTGTTGACAACTTATGCGCAGTAAAAATGCTTAAGTCATGAGCCATAAGTCATGTGTCTTCATAAAAATTCGTATTCAAATATTGATTCGTTTTAAAAAAAGAGCAGCGTAGTTATGCACTACGCTGCTCTTTTATCTTACCACTTACGATCAATCATTTACTGTCAAATATCTACCAGTCTTTCTGCATCTTAACCGGTGTGCCTTTTTCCTTTTTCATTTTATCCTGCAGCTTTTTTTCTTCCTGTTGCAGTGCATCAAGCAATTGGTCAGCTTGCTGCTTTGAGAGTTTGCTTGGCTGGCTTTGTTGCTGCTGGTCCTTATCGTCCTTTTTGTCCTGGTCTTTATTCTGGTCCTTATTATCCTGCTTATCTTTATCTTTCTGGTCTTTATTCTGCTGTTTTTGTTTGTCCTTATCCTTCTGGTCTTTATTTTGTTGCTTATCCTGCTTGTTCTTGTCTTTATTCTGCTGCTGTTGTTTTTTCAGCATTTCTTCCGCATACGATAAATTATATTTTGCATCCGCATCCTGTGGGTTATTACGCAGGGTTTGCTTGTATGCACTAACTGCATCATCCCACTTTTGCTGAGACATATAGCTGTTGCCAATGTTATAATTTGCTGCTGCCTTCCCTGTTTTATCCTTTGATATGCCGGCAGTCTGCGTCATTACCTTTCTTGATTCATCAAATTTCTTCTGCTGGTATAGCGAGTTGCCAAGGTTAAATAACCCTGATGTGTTATTCGGATCTTTTGCCACTGCCTTGGCATAATCATCTGCCGCTTCTTTGTATTTCTGCTCATCATATAGCTTATTGCCCTGCTGTATAAACTTATTCGTCTGTCCGTTAACTGTATAGCCAAGCATCATAAATAACACAAGCGCTACTGCCTGTTTCAATTCGGCATTTGCTTTTGCTTTCTTCTTTTTACCCGGCAACAACCATTCAATTATAAGTATTAGAAACCCTACAAAAAGAAAATATTGGAAATAACTGGTGAAATCTGAATATACTACCGATCCCAGGCTTTTTTGTTCCATTCCCTCCAGTGAATTAATAAGTTTATCAGATACCTCATCCGTATTTTGAAGCAGGTTATAAGTCCCGTGCCCCGCCTTTGCTATAGACCTTAATTCTTCTTCGTTAAGCTTGCTCACTACCGGGCTCCCGTTTTCATCCAGCTTCACCGACTTTGTCTCCGGATCATAAAGCGTTGTGCCTTGCGGCGACCCAATACCTACTGTATGCACTATTATGCCGGCATCTGCTGCTGCACGGGTCTTTTCTATCGCCTGGTCGTCATGGTCTTCACCGTCAGTAATAATAATGAGTGACTTATATTTACGCTCGTTCTGCGTGAACGTTTGCATAGCCATATCTATGGCATCTCCTATCACTGTTCCCTGCGTAGGCACCATATCAGGCGATACATTTTGCAGCATCATTTTTGCCGCGCTGTAATCTACCGTTAGCGGCACCTGCAAATATGCCCTGCCTGCAAAAACAACAAGCGCTATCCTGTCATTACGCATTTTATCAGTAAGGCGCATAATAAGCTGCTTGGCACGGGTTAGCCGGTCCGGCTGTATATCTTTAGCCAGCATACTTTTACTTACATCTAATGCCACGATCACGTCGATACCCTTCCGCTCCGTTTTTTCCATCTTATCACCGGTACGTAAATTAGCCCACCCAATAATGATCGTTGATAAAGCTATAGCCAGCAGTATGAACCGGAACGTGTTTCTCCCGGGGATAAATCCCTGTATCTGTGTGGCGACTAGTTTTTCATCGCCCAGCTTCTGTAATCTTCTCCTTCTCCATGCAATGGCTGCAATAAACAATACCACCAATAATGGTATTACTGCAAGCATATATAAATGACCTATGTGCTGAAATTGAAACATACTTTTAAAAACGCAAATTTAACTGCATCAAACATTAATCCAATAATGGAAAGATATGATTTTAATTTTCTTTAACAGACTATCGCTATCGATTCAAAAGTTAAATCTGTTTCTGTGGGAAATCACCGCAATACTCAATAATAGATCTTTACCTATTTAATATCTTCAGCTTTTATTTTCATTTTCGGTTTCTTTTCCACTTCCTCTACTCCTATCAGTAATGCCCACGCTTCAAGCCCTTCCACACGCTCACATATTAATTTTACAATACCTGCAATAGGTATGAATAAGAACATGCCGGGAACACCCCATACAAACTCCCCCACTATCACTGCTATAATGGTAATAAAGGGGTTCATTTTTACCCGGCCGCCTACTATCCGCGGGAATAATATATTTGAATCCAGCAAATGAACAATGAATAAACCAATACCTACTTCCAGCGCCACATTGCCGGTACTGTTGGCAAATGTCACCAACATGCAGATAACTATAGAAGTGTATATACCCAGGTAAGGAATAATATTGAGCACCGCCGCCATAACACCTAATAACAAAGCATACTGGATACCCATGATTAGAAACATCGTGCAGTTTACAATACTCACCAAAACCATCTCAATAACCAGGCCCAAAACATAAGAATAAACCATTTTTTTTGTTTCCATCACTACCTCCCGCACCTTACCCCTGTGCTGGTCCGTGAATAAATGAAGCACAAACTGCATAAGCAGCTTGCGGTGGTACAACATAAAAAATGTAAAGATCAAAATAAATACAGTGAGTAATAATATGCCGGTGAGCGAAAGAAACACATTACTAATTGAGTGGCCAACGCTGCCTAAAATACCGGAAATAGACCT
>CAIRZD010000120.1 GCA_903882965.1 uncultured Bacteroidota bacterium | reverse complement strand
CGGCATAATCTTTTGAACTACTGCCGAGATGTGCATCTTTGTATAAATCTGTGATTGTTTTTGATAAATTATTTTTAAAAGAAACAAACGCATTATTCTTCTGTGCAGCATTAAAAGTTGACAAATCAATAATTAACTGGTTTTCGTATCGATCCTGTTTTAGAGTGCTTCCCTTTTGAGGAATAATCCGTACTATAAAGCGGTCATTAGAGGTTACTATTAATGGACTTCTTGCAGTTTTTTCAAATTGACTAAAAGTAGCCATAATAATAGCACTATCTTTTTCTACCTGACCCTCATTTAGAAGTCGATCACTCAAATCGAGTATGACAACATAATTATGTTTCGGATTCACCGGCTGCTCACTATTTGCTGAAGTTGGGCTATCATTTTTTTTACATCCACAAGAGCTGATTATTATTACCAGCATAACAGTTAATATTTGAATTGATTTTGTTTTCATAAAATTCATTTTTAATGATTAATAATGTTTTAATTTAGTGACTGTGGAACTTTAATAAAGAGATTGCCAATAAAATCCTTGTATACTGAATCACATTCTTTTCTTTGATTTTCAAATTCAGTTGACCCCATTAGAAATTGCCGCCATCCTTTATAAAAACTAGCGAGGTTTCTTGCAAGCTCATCAGGGTTAACCATGGCTGTTTCTAAATCTTTTTTCAATTTTTCCAATTGTTGTTTGATAATGGTAATTTCTGCCTCTAACTGCTTTACTTTCATTTCGAGCAGTTGAAGGTCTAGTTTCTGTTCTTTCATTGTTTCTTTCAGACCATCAATAATAATTTTCGCTTTTGAGTCGGTATTCTTTTTATTCTTTTCTTTAATTACCAATTCGTACATCTGGCCCCAAACCAGATAAGCGCAAAAACCAAATAGTAGAACGAGATAAAAATTAATACTTGAATAAAATTTCCAATCAGCGTCAGGTACCCCAGCCATTAATTTTAAGTCATGAATTCCTTTATCAATTTTGTAGGCTATTGCAGCATCAGCAAGAAATGCTCCAGCAATCAATAATCCCGCAAATAAGTTCTTCCGTTTGCCTTCGCCATTTATTATTCCATGAGGTAATAGACCAATAGAAAAAAAGAGAAATGCACCAAAGTATGTAAACACCATTGAGCTACTGACCTTAAAAATTCCTTTAGGATCAAATATAGAATCCAGCAACATTGTAATATCAGTTCCGGCATTTGCTATCAGACTCTGTGCATTCCTAAAAAACGCACTATTAATCGCTGAAGCATAGAAGAATAGAAGGTAAAAGGATAACAATACTGTCAACGCTAAATACGTGTAGTACCTCATTGGTTGGAAATCACTTTTAATTCGGTTCTCTGCAACATTTATATTTACCAGTTTAATTTCTTCTTTGGTTTCGTCTATTAAGTTCTTTGCCGCAGGTATTTTCACATCATTTACTGAATTCTTGTCAGCTTCCAGCTTTATTTTTTCACTTTCCTTTTCCTGGATACTATTTTCAGCTTTCTTTTTTCCTAGAAGGTGTTCTTGCTCGCTAAAACCTTCATCTACTAGGTGCCCTTCTTTAATTGACACTAAATGAGCGATTAAAGAAGTAGAATCACCCTGGTGCAGTCCGGCTTGAGCATAAGCATACTCAGGGATTATTACTTTTTTGATTGAGGTATTTGAATTTTCATTTTGCTTCTCGTAATCCTCATTTGAGAAATCTGCTGAGTTTGGTGTATTTGTTTCCATTTTGTTCATGTATTTGTTGATTAATAGAAATTGTTTCATCCATATATAGCAGATGTGGTACTCAGGTAACCACTTTTCTTCAAAAATTATTTTCATTGAAAAAATTGGTTACCTCAATCCCTGTTTTCTATTAATTAGAAAACGATCTTATGTTCTTCTCAAAAAAAACAATCGAAAAAAATGAACTTCCGGCGACATTAACCGGCTTAGTTGAGCAACTACTTACAGAAAAGGGTTTCAATTATACCTTTCTTAAAGACAATTTAATTAAAATAGGTATTAAAGGTGACCGGCTTAGCTGGCAAGTATATATCAGAACTGATGAAGAAAGGAAATTAATCACTATTAATTCTGTTTTGCCTCTTTGTGTAGAGGATGCTCAGAAGTTAAATATGGTTGATTTACTGAATCGTGTTAATTACCAAATTCTATTTGGGAAGTGGTGCCTGGATAATGAGGACGGTGAAATCAGTCATATTACTACTCATTTAGCAGACCCCGGACATTTTACCACAAAAGAATTGGATATACTATTTGATACCAATTTCAGGTCTGTAGATTCCATCTTTCCAGCTATCGCAAACGTAAACTTTGGCAATGCTGCACCAGTAATCGCATTTAATTCTATTTCTTAACCTCAAATTTTAAACAAAATGGCAAATTCAATACTAAGGGTTTTCATTAAAATACTTCTCACACTAGTTATTTGCATGGTCTTCACAGCACTACGACCTGTATTGCCACCAATTGTGTTGTCGTGTATACTGATTGCAACTGTTTTTGGTATTTGGCGATACAAACCTCAGCAAACCAACAATGATAACGATCCTAAACTAAAGAAATAATGAATTTCATAGACTATTATACAGTTCTTGAAGTCCCGGCATCTTCATCAGCTGCCGAGATAAAATCCTCTTACCGGTCCTTGGTAAAGAAATATCACCCTGATATAAACCATAGGGCAGATGCGACAGCAAAAATGCAATTGTTGAACGAGGCGTACCTGATATTGTCCGATTTACAGGCAAAGGGACTATATGATAGTGAGAGAAAACGGTATTATGAAGAACGGGCCAGCAAAAGTCAATCGAGGCAATCAGATAGTACCCAGTCTGCAAATAATGCCAGTTCTAAGACCGAATCAGCCACTGAATTTCATTTTCAAAGTGATATACTCAATGATTGGATTGATAAAGCTAGAAAGCAGGCAAAAGACATTACTGCTCAAGCAATAAAAGATACTGGTGGTATCATGAAAGAAGCGGGTGCCGGTTTCTTACAAGGACTGATAAGAGCTATTCTGTGGATAATAGTCTTAGGGGTAATCTTCATGTTTAGGCAAAGTTGTAAATCGTAACGTTTCTCTTAATAAATCTATCAAATAGCTGTTACTAATCATTATTCACAAAAACAAAATTAAAGTATGAAAGCTCTAATCTTCATTGCCTGCGTTATTGCTGTAATCTTTCCAATTATTGCTAAAGCAAATGATTCAATGTCAGTAAAAACACCGGTAGTAATTCCGATTAAAGAAGCTATAGGCAAGGGTATGGTTAATATAAGAATGAACGGTTCTTATACTTCTTATTTTGTCTATGAAATATTAGATGTAGGTGAAGGAATGCATTATGGAAAATGTATGGCAATAGAATTGGGAAGTAATTTAGATACCATGGTTGTATTAAAACTCGATGCAGGAACATTATTGATCCCTAAAGATGATTCAATTCAAAGAATGATAGTTACTCATGATGTATTGTTTCCCCTTTATCCAAGAAAACTTTACTGGACAAGGTTCTATGCAATGTGTACTCAAATCCATTTTCATCCACCACTTGGATCTAAAGAATTTACAATAGGAGAAATGGCAGATACTAACCTAGTAAAACTTGCCAAATATTGTGCTCAATCATTTAATCAAAATATGCCTGGACAACATGCTATCTGGGCCTATACTGACAAATTAAATTTTGACACCCTTAAAAGATATGGCGCAGATAGTAACTCTATTCAACAAACAGTAGCCATTTTAAATGCTGTGAATCTCGAAACTCCATTAAATACTCCATTTCCAGTAAAACAAACAAATACTTGGCAAACTATAACCCTTGAGAGATATTGGGTTTACGGAGGCGTATGTTTAATATCTATACTATTACTAACGACCTTTGTTTAT
>CAIRZD010000119.1 GCA_903882965.1 uncultured Bacteroidota bacterium | reverse complement strand
ATCTTGCGCGTTTGTGACATAAGAGCAAGTAAAATCAGTATTTATTAAATTTTCAACTGATATCATTTTAGGCATAATTTTTGATTTAAAATAAATCGTCATGTTATAATTTGGTGGCGTATTGTGAAATACCTCAATCGGAATATCCTCGATAAATTCTACTCCTCGCTTCCCATTCCATTTATATACTGCTTCTTTTGCGCTCCAGGCAAGGGTAATTAGTTTGGGATCATTCTGAAATAATATCTGCTCTTCGGCAGATAAAAATTTATGCTGTATACGTTCTATCCGGGCATGCCAGGTTTGAATGTCTATTCCTGCTTCGTAATAAGGGTCTACTACTGCAGCTATATAAGGCCATGAATGAGAGATGGAAAAGAAAAAGGCATTGTTTTCCAACCGGGGTTTATCATGCTCATCTTTCATGATACCTTGTAGCGGAAAATCTGCCTCCAGGTGCTTCAGTAAAAAACGCCCGGCGAGGTGTTCTATTCGGCGCCGCTCCAATTTCATATCTGCAACCATACCTGTATGCTCAATGAAAAAAGATTCGGGCTCCTCTACTCTCCATATAGCAGCTAGGCCATGGTCCTCAATTTTCCATTCTTTATATAGTGGCATAGTGCAAAGTTAGTTTTGATATTCCTTACGCTCATATCCGCAACAATTAGTTTTTGTTAATTGCTCCTGATGATCTTCTTAACAATAAGAGAGCAAAACACTACATCCCGGGGCCGGGTGGGCGGCGGAGAATCTGGCGTGTAGACCATTTGTTTTTCTTGAGGCCTCGCCAGTGATTACCCCCACGATGTCCTGAACCGCCATAACTGGTTCTGCTCCTGCAGCCCCGGAACATATAGCCAATTGTAAGTGCGCCGGAAGATTGCTTTACATAATTTTTTGAATCGCCGGCAGGCAGCTCATTCATTAAGCCTATCTCGTAACGGGCACGGAAGTATAAATGTTTGCGGCCAATGTAGCCGGCATTCAGCCCAATGCCCCAATCTATTTGCTGTATATCCGGGCCGACAAAATTAGTTGTGCCATTGATGCTGATATTATCTCCTATATATGGGCCGACGCCTGCAAAAAAACGTGCACCGCATTTATCACCGGATTTATATTCGATATATAGTGGGAAGTTTCCGGCATAGATAATATCTTTCCAGTCGGGGTTGCCTTTAATTGTTGCGCCATTTGTTTGGATGAATACACCGGGTTCTAAATAAATAGGCCCGTTTCCAAATCTTATATCGCCAAAGAAACCAAAAACTGCACCAACCAGGTATTTAGTACCCACTTTAGTGCCTGCGACTTCCATTGCAAGGTTTGCGAAATTAACCCCGCCTTCGAATCCGATCTGCGCATAGGTAGTAGTGGCCAATGAAATAAACAGAAATAGTGCTAAAAGGGTATGTTTCATATAAAGCTAAGGAGCAATGTATTAATGAGATGGAATACTATGCCATCGTAAAATTATAAATTTTCTGATAAAAATAGCAGCTAATGTATGTAAAGAGACCGGGGTTGTGATATGCACGTATAGCCAATAATGATCATAAATCCCCAACAACACAGAGGTTAGTTACTAATTACAGCAGCGAATAACTGATTGCTTGTAAATGGGAGTGAAACTCCCAAAAACGCCACCCCACTATTGCTATTAGTCGTTTCTATATTAGAGTTTGAATAAGCAAGGTAATATCCCAAATCATATGACACTCCATTATTTGGCACTGTGACATCTTCGTAAGAAGCTCCGTGCGTGAACCCGCTATTTACATAGTAGTTGATAATATTGTAGCTTGTATTATTAGTTAGCCTCAAAAAGAAATAAGTGGCACCAACATTAATAGTATCCTTTAGCGTATCGCTTGCAGGAAAAGGTGCATTAAACTGCCAATTAATTACCTCGCCGATGCTGCCGCCTGATCCGCCGACACCAAGCGGGGCAGAAGCGGATGTATAAGCGATGCCGGATGCAATAGAACCGTATGTGCCAGAAAATGAGACTGTGCCGCCAACCGGAATTATAGTATTCGTACCATTAATAGATATATTGACCGGAGTAAAAGTATTGTTTCTGTAGGATACATAACTTAATGCCGCTCGCTCACAAAAACTCCCCGAGTAACCCGTAGGGCAAGTACATGCACTGCCGATACATAAACCACCGTTTTGACAAACCACACCTGTACATGTAGACTTATTACATGATGTATAAATAACCGTCCCAAATAAACCAATTGTAAATAAAACAGCGAGTAAAAAATTCTTGATCTTATCCATACGTATTCTGGTTTTAATCAGATTGTAAAAATAGATAACGCTTTTATGAAAAAGAAATTTTATTATTCCGAAACTGTATGATAGCTACCGATACCTGCAATAGACATACTCTCTCCAATGGAGACCAATGCTCTCCTTTGCGTAGCTCCCTATTTATTTACGATCTGAACAAGGCAGGTATCGTACCCGTGATGGAGGCCGTCTGTATCACACCTTGCCTGATTGGCCGTGGTGGAAGGATCATGCTGGAGGCCATAATCAAAGCTCATATTCTGGCTGCCGCCATAGCAGTTGCACCAAACATGCTTATCCTGCGTGCAGGAGGCGAAGTAAAAAATGCACAAAATGAATAAGATGCTTTTCACGTAATGAAGTTTTCTGCTATAACGGAATTATCTAAAATTTATTTTTGAGAGATAGGTTTCGGGCGTTGCAAGCGCGATACAGTATAATCCTCATTGCAAACGAGGGCTAGTGGAAAATGCCAAGGCGGATAAAATAAATCCTTTAATATTGCGTTATATAGTGAAGAACTCGTTTATGAAATTTGCCTATCCCCTGATGCCTGTTATGCTTATGCTTGCCTGCTGCTTTGCGGCATGCACCAAAAAAAACAATGCTGTAACGGTAAAACCTGCAACTACACCAAACCATGATTCTTTAGTGACGAATACAACTCACGCGTTTCCCGATACTACTGTTTATGCAGGTATACACACCGATACAACGAGTTATATGGATGATGGGGGAACCATACATCAGGATACTGTTCAATCACCTTCATTCAGGTTTTATGTTATCCAAACAGATGATACCAGCATCATATTCATGAATGAAGATCAGCTACAATCAAACTATTCAATAAATGATACGTTCAGAAAAAGCAGTTCCGGTATGTACGTCGCGAGCCGTATAACAAACCTTAACAATTTCACCAGCTCCAGGCCAGGTGTGTTTGTGCTCACTGGGAACAATCTTGATTGCTACTGGCAATACAAATTGCCCTTTGGCTGTGCCCAATACTATAATTATATCTGCGGATATACAGGCACGGCACAATAAGCTCTCGTACACTAAAAACACCAGCTACGGCTTGCGGGTGATATCACAAGTGAAAAACAATTGCAACTCCTTATATAGTCAAAAATATTTTCGCCAATAGGGAGAAAATCTAGAGTTGATCTGCGTTGATTTTTTTGTTTTCGAAATGAATGATACACGCTGGTGGCTGGTTTCAGGGGGTTTATGAAATTTTATAGTTGGTCTTTATTTTGTGTCTCAGTTGTTTTGATCCGAATCTTTAAAATGTCACACTTTTTCGCAAAATTTTTAAATCCTGTTAATTGGTTGGTAATCAATTTTTAAAGTTCAAAAAAGATCACATAAATGTCACACTTTTGTCGCACCCCGGCGAGCCCGGTGCAGGCTCTGCATTTTTTGCAATAGGTGTCTGAACCTTGATTTTCCTGATTAAAAGATTTTCCTGATCTCGGTTGTTTCCAATATGTCAATGAACTTGCCTGCGGCGAGCAGGCTTTAAAGAATAAAATTAGGAAGGGTATTTGAGGATGGAGGAAAAGTGTATACACCTTTCTAACAGTTAAAAATTGCAATGGATCGGGATTTGTGCGCATTTTAATAAACCGGCTTAAATTAGAGGTATCATCATAAAAATGCAAAAATGAATCTTCATGTAATTGCTTACCCCGAGCTGGCAGCTGCCGACTATGAATTGATACAGTTATACAGGCGGGATCACAATAGCCTTTTCAAGGTTATAGAACCGCATTTCACCATCGTGTTTTCAGTGCCGGATGTATCCCCTGCAAATTTTATAGCGGAAATAAAAAAACAAATTGACCATACTCCGGCTATACGGTTTTGCATGCGGTGTGCTGTTATTAATAAAGATTCTTTCAGCAATAATTATGATGCGTTTTTAGTGCCGGATGAAGGGTTTGGCCGGATAGTAAAACTTCACGACAAATTGTATAGCGACAAACTTTCTGATCACCATCGCCTCGACATTAGTTATATTCCACACCTTAGCATTGCAAATTCGCCCGATGTACAACCAATCAAAAAAATTGTGGACCAATGGAATGAAAAAGAGTTTGCAATAAACGGCATCATTTCTTCACTGGATATCATTAACTATGAAAACAGAATGATTACAACGATCGAAAAAATACAATTGTTGTGATTGTTTGAGTGAGGTGGAGGCCTTATAAGCAGGTGGCGCAAGTGGAAAACCTTGCGCCAATGGGCCCAATTGAGGACGAAACGCCGGTTATAAACCGGCTATATTGGAGAGACACGAGTCAGCTATGCTCAAGGCTATACTACAGACTCGCGCTAGACGGGTGCCGCCCGGCATGTATATGAAAGCTTAGGCTTTACTGTATATAAAGAAATAGACAGGATATTTGGCGTGCGCTACTGGCTTTACAAAATGAACCTGTGATAGTAGAGGCAAATGAATGAGACGGGCGTTGCAAACGCCATGCCATGCCGTCCTCGTTATAAACGAGGACGAGTGGAATACAGGCTTTAGCTTTACTCTTTCCATAATCTTGCTCCTGTTCTTTCTTCTAGTACTAATTTTTCCTTATGAATATTAATCCAACAATTTAGATGAATGTCGAAACTATAAACCTCAAGTTTTGGCTGCTTTAGTGCGCTTGTAACAATGCATAATTTATAATGAGCGTTTTTATCATTTGAATTCTTGTATTCATTTGGCGTCAACTCAATTGAGGTAATGCTACCAGATAAACCTTTAACTTCTAACAATAGTGTCTCATGAAGATTAGTTGCCTCTAAATCCCAACCAACATTATCTTTTTCTTTAGAAATAACAATATACCCTATAGTTTCATAGTGCTTGATAACTTCTTCAATTGCTGATATTTCTACTTGCTGCTTTTTAAAAACATCTGTTTGTCTTTGCAAAGGCTTTTTGTTTTTGT
>CAIRZD010000118.1 GCA_903882965.1 uncultured Bacteroidota bacterium | reverse complement strand
TTCTGAAAAAGGGAGTATCTCCTATGAATTTTTCGTTCATCCCAACGCTGATGCGTCACAAGTTAAATTAAAATTTGACGGGCAAAATGCTATAAAGCTAAAAGAAAACAATCTTGTAATTAACACATCGGTTGGCGAAGTAACGGAAGTGAAACCTTATGCATTTCAGTATATCAACGATAACAAAGTAGAGGTTCCTTGTCAATATAGATTAAAAGGCAACGAAGTAACTTATAGTTTCCCTAGCGATTATGATCATTCCCAGCAATTAATTATTGATCCCATTGTGCTTTTATGCACTTTAACAGGAGCAGTTGCAGATAACTGGGGCTATTCAGCTACGTTTGACGAAGCAGGCAATTTTTATAACGGCGGCCTGGTAAATACACTATCGTTCGGTGGCACTTACCCGGTAAGCCCCGGTGCCTTTCAAACTACCTTTGGTGGCGGCTACGCGGGCACCAGTACAGATTCTACCTATGCATCCGATATTGCTATAATCAAGTATAACCCTACCCTCACCAGCAGAATCTATGCAACCTATCTTGGCGGCAGCGGAAATGAACATGTACACAGCATGATCGTGGATCCAGCCGGTGACCTTATTATTGCCGGGCGTTCTATCTCAACAAACTTTCCGGTTACTACTGGTGCATACCAACCCACTAATCATGGCAACTGGGATATAGTAGTTACCAAATTCAACCCTGCCTGTACTGCACTGATAGGCTCTACCTATATTGGCGGCAGCGGGGTTGATGGTGTAAATTTCGACTCTACCGAATATGGATATGGCGAATTGAAATACAACTATGGGGATGACTCAAGGAGTGAAGTGCAAATAGATAATGTAGGAAATATATACATAACCGGGAGTACCAGTTCTACAGATTTTCCGGTTACACCAACGGCGATAGCATCAACACTTTCGGGCATGCAGGATGGTGTGGTATGTAAACTTAACAGCACACTTACTTCCCTGACATGGAGCACCTATTTAAGTGGCACAGGTTCGGATGCCGGATACGTACTCGCATTTGACACCGCCCAAACATCATTATATGTAGCCGGAGGAACAAACAGCCCAAATTTCCCGGTTACTGCTGGCACACTACATGGAACTTTTCAGGGTGGCCGGGCTGATGGTTTTATCCTGAAATTCAATAATAATGCCCCTTACAACCTTCAAAAAGGGACCTATATAGGCACCCCTGGCTATGACCAGGTTTATGGCATTCAGGTCAGCAGCACCAACCAGGTCTATGTGATGGGACAAACATTAGGCGGCACATTCCCGGTTACTGCTGGGGTATATACAAACCCAAATTCGAGCCAGTTTATAATGGAACTAGATAGCAGTCTCGCTACTGATATTGCCTCTACGGTCTTTGGTTCTGGCAGCGATACTTTAACAAATATATCACCCGTTGCATTTCTTGTTGATACCTGCCAAAACGTTTATGTATCTGGTTGGGGTGGAAATTTAGGTATTGTGGGTGATTCTTCCGGATTAGATTTAGGTATGCCGGTAACGTCTGATGCCACTATGCCTACAACAGTTACGGGTAGAAATTTCTACTTTATTGTATTAGGCCCCGGCCTGACAACACTCCGGTATGCCACATATTATGGCAGAACGTGCACAGGAGTTAATTTTGAATGGGAAGGTGATCATGTGGATGGCGGCACGAGCAGATTCTCCAAACAAGGCATCATTTATGAAGCCTGCTGCGCTAATTGCGGCGGCGTGGGAAGCACCGGCGCACAACCATGCCCTAATCCTTTCCCAACTACTGCGGGGGTTTGGGGGCCAACAGACGGAAGTAAAAACTGTAATGAGGCTGCATTGAAAATCGCATTTAATATCGGGCCCGTGCAAGCAAGTATTACAGCTGGTCCCAGCACCAGTGGCTGCGCTCCTCTGACTGTGGTCTTCACAAACAACTCGAATAATGGGCTCACCTATTCATGGAATTTTGGAGATGGCAGCCCAACAGTTACTACTTTCGCTCCGACGCATACATTTACTGCCGGCGGAACTTATACCGTAACTTTATCTGCAGCTAATTCCAATGCCTGTTTTGTAACAAATGACACCGCACACCTGATCATCGTGGTAGATACCGGGAAAATAATACCAGGATTTACCTACACGGTTACCGATAGCTGTGGCCCATACACTGTGAATATCACAAATACCTCTACTACAAATCTTACAACTGTATTACCTATTTACCAGTGGTGGTTTGGTAATGGTTCGGTATACACAGGTGTAAATCCACCAACACAAAACTATCCTGATACCGGGTTGTATACAATAACATTGGTAATGACGGATACTGCTGCATGTAATTCTCCCGACACAGTCATTCAGCAAGTGCATATATATAGCCAGCTGGTATCAGCCCACTTTATAATGCCAGATTCTGTTTGTGCGGGTATCAGTTTTACACCCACGGGCGGAGCAATAAATGCAACCTCTACATTATGGCTCCTCGGACATGGTGATTCATCAACTTCAGCGCTGCCCACCATTACTTATGATAGTGTGGGTATTGATACCGTAACATTGATAGCTCAGAACCCGGGAGCATGCAATGGTGCAGATACTTTTATGCAAATTATTAAAGTACTACCCGTACCGATTGCTAATTTCTCTTTTGTGCCGCTCACACCAGTGCCGAATGTACCAACAACATTTACTAATCTGTCAACAAATGCGAACCGATACTCCTGGGATTTTGGAGATAACACGTCCAGCACAGAAGTAAACCCAATACACCAATATATTAAAACAGGCACTTATAAAGTGTGCCTTACAGCTTATAACAACAGCAACTGTCCATCTACATTGTGCAGGCTTGTACCCACTGATGTGCAACCTGAAATAGGATTACCATCTGGATTTTCACCAAACGGAGACGGAGAGAATGACATACTATATGTACGTGGCGCGGCTATAGTAACACTGGATCTGAAAATATTCAATAGGTGGGGACAATTAGTATTCGAAACAACGAGCCAAAGCATTGGATGGGATGGGAAATATAATGGTCAACCTCAGCCGATAGATGCTTATGCATATGTACTGCATGCTACATTTATTGATGGCTCTGCCCAACTATTGAAAGGAAATATTACTTTGCTCAGATAACCATGCGGCCTCACAGGTCCAAGGATATTGAATCGAAGTAAAAATCAGTTAAAATGAAAAGAATATTTTTGGCAATAGTTACATTGTGTACATTATATAGCTTTACCGCTAACGGGCAAAGTATGCACTTTTCGCAATATTACAATGCCCCATTACTGCTGAATCCTGCTAACACAGCACTTCTTCCCGGTGATGATTATAGATTTGGCGCTAATTACCGTAATCAATGGGCGGCAGTACCCGTTCCTTATAATACCTTTTCCATATTTGGAGATTGTAAAATAGGTGGTAACCGAGACAATACCAATCATAATAATTGGCTGGGGCTTGGCTTGGCATTTTTCAATGATAAAGCCGGAGATGGTAATTTATCCCTTACCCAAATACAAGGCAGCCTTGCATACCATTTGCAACTTAGTCAATTCACTATGATATCTCTTGGCTTGTCAGGAGCATTTGTGCAACGAAGTGTGAATTACAGTACACTTACATTTGATACGCAATGGGATGGATTTACCTTTAATACCCAACTTGCAAACGGAGAGAAAGTAGGGGTGATCAGAACCAGCTATTATACAATTGGCTCAGGGATCAATTTCGCCTGGTTTCCTAATGAAAATGTATATGTTAAATTAGGTGGAAGCGCTTTAAATATCAATACCCCAAATGAAAGTTTTTACAATACTACAAATACACTAGGATTACGGCCCATCGGCAACCTGGACATTTCATTCAGTGCCGGCCCTTCTGTAATTATTAACCCATCAGCCTATTACACTACACAAACAGGTGCATCCGAATTGGTAGCCGGCACCCAGGTGCGTTTCCTGTTGAGCAGTCATAACAGCACACCTGCCGAATTAATATTAGGGGTTTATGACAGATTAGCAGATGCCATTATTGGGGTAGCAGGAGTTAGAATCGGCTCGGTACAGTTTACTGCAAGCTATGATGCTACAACATCTGCTTTAGCTCCATATAATGCATCGTATGGCGCACTTGAATTCTCTATTATATACCAGCAGCCTTATGGTAAGAATAAGGATCGCATTCATAAGCAATTTACCTGCCCCAGGTTCTTTTAACAAAAAATTTCATTATTTATAAAAATAGTGGTACTATTTTTGAGTAAGTAATTACAACATGGAAAAAGAAAAGAATAAAGTTCTGTTAGTAGAAGACGATACTAACTTTGGGCAGGTTCTAAAGAACTACCTTGAGTTACATGATTTTGTTGTAGAACTGGCCCGTGATGGTATCCTTGGTCTCGCCGCATTCCGCCGTGAGCGTTTTGACATTTGCCTGCTTGATGTAATGATGCCCAACATGGATGGGTTTACACTTGCCGAGGAAATCAGGAATGTAGACCCTGATGTACCTTTGTTTTTCCTTTCAGCAAAAAGCATGAAGGATGATATACTTACAGGGTACAAACTTGGCGCTGACGATTATATCACAAAGCCTTTTGACAGCGAGGTACTTTTATCCAAGATAAAAGCAGTGCTGAAACGCAACCAAGAATTGCATGAAAAACAGCATTCGCAGGTAGAATTCAACATTGGCATGTATCATTTTAACAGCAAGTTGCGTACACTGAAACATGGCAATGAGTCGCATACGCTTTCCCCGAAAGAAAATGAACTATTGTTGATGTTATGCGAATACAAGAATGATCTGCTGCCTCGTGAAACCGCATTAAAACGGATATGGGGCAGTGATACATACTTCAATGGGCGCAGCATGGACGTATATATAGCCAAATTGCGCAAATACCTGAAGGAGGACAGTAGTGTAGAAATTGTAAATATTCATGGCAATGGCTTTAGGTTAGTCGTTCCGGAAGTATAATCCCGTCTTATCAAAATCAAATGATACCCCAAAGAATGTTTTTTTGGGGTATTTTTTTATGCAATAAATGCAAAACTTAGTGAGTTCTGATCTTTGAATTTCCTGTATATTTAATACCTTTAAGCCTTCATTATAAAAATTGAATAAACAAATACATCGTATCCTTGCTTTATTGCCGATGCTCGCCTTGGGCATTAGTGCAATGATGTATTTTTTCTTTGGGATCACGCAGTTTCATGATAAGATACTAGCCCATGAAACCATAGCGGCGCAAAAAGGACTTAATACCATTAAGATTCCTTTAAAAGATTTTAATACGCAAGCCAAAAATGATGAAGTATGGTATGGCGGCCAGCTATATGACATCAGCAGCTATTCTATTGAGCATGATAGTGTCAGTGTGGTAATATTCCATGATGAGCAGGAAGAAGGTCTTATAAAAAATATAGCAGCTGGTTTTGACCCATACGACAAATATATTTCTGACAACGTTGAGCACATTATAAAGCATCGAATTCAAGTTCCGGACGACAGTAAAATACTGGTAGCACCATACTTTCTAAAACTTGCTTCTGTAGTAACCACATCTCATACACTACCCTATTTTATCAATTATCTCTCCCCGGTATATCCCACCATACTTAAGCCGCCTCCAGACCTTGCTTAATAGTAAATAGAAATCAGGAGCATGCTGTTTTACCATGCATACGCATGTGTAATATGGTAGTAACGATTTTTAGAAATTGCTGATCCAGCACTAAATTATTAAGCATATCCCCATGGGGGCATATTTATCATTTAAAACACATTTATTTATGAACACGAAGTCTATTCGTTTGTCTATATTATTACTATGCCTTTTATCTTTTAAAACATTTGCTCAGAATGTACTTACCGGCAAAGTATATAGCAGTAATAATACTCCAATACGTGGTGCACTCTTACAGATACCTGATCTAAAAATATCTGCAATAAGTGACTCAGAAGGCAATTATATTTTTACCGGCTTGCCTAAGGGAAGTTATTTAATAGAAGTGGATGCCCTTGGCTATGCATCAAACGCTCAAACAGTAAAAACAGGTGGCAGTGCGTCTTTGAATTTTCCATTAGTCGTTTCTGTATATGAAGAAAATGAAGTGGTAGTTACCGGCGCCTCAGGTGCCAGAAATAAGCAAACAACTCCTCAACCAATAACAGAAGTTACCAACGAATACCTGAATGAAAATTCTGCAACAAATGTGATAGACGCTATCGCAAAAGTGCCCGGGGTGTCTGCAATGACTGATGGACAAAGTATTTCAAAACCATTTATTCGCGGCCTGGGCTATAACCGGGTATTGACAATGAATGATGGAGTAGAGCAAATGGACCAGCCATGGTTTGATGAATTTGGTATTGAAGCCGATCCGGACGCAGTAAACAGAGTAGAAATACTCAAGGGCCCAGCCTCACTTGCATATGGTTCAGATGCTGTAGCAGGAGTGGTAAACCTTATTCCTGAAGCCCCACTAGCAGAAGGACAAAGACAAGGAGATGTACTGTTTAATTACCAGACCAATAACGGGCTAATTAATAACATGGTGCATCTGGCAGGAACACAAAATGGTATATCATGGGGCGCACGTGTAGACAATATAATGGCACACGCCTACCAGAATCCGGCAGATGGCTATGTACTGAATTCCCAATTCAGCAATTTCAATATGGATGGAACTATAGGCTTGCATCGCAAATGGGGGTTCACCCAATTACATGCCAGCTATTTTGATATGGCAACCGGTATTGTAGACGGTACAAGGGATTCTGTGGGGGTTATGGAAAAGCAGGTTTCTTATGCCGGGTTAAATGGTGGAGCGCCTACCTATGTAGAACCAACGGGGCAGGAGTTAACATCATATACCCCAACGGTAATCAACCAAAGGATACGTCACACCAAATTAGTTTGGGACAATAGCCTGGCTATTGGGGAAGGGCATATAACAGGTACGTTTTCTTATCAGCGAAACCAGCGCCAGGAAACCAATGATCCAACACAACCCAACACTCCCGATATTTATTATTTATCAAATGCTATCACTTATGATCTGAAATATATCTCTAAGCAATACGGAGGGTTTAATTTTTCAACGGGTGTAAATGGCGCTTACCAGGATTCAAAAAGTTTAGGCACTTTAATGCTGATACCTAATTATAACTTCTTTCAAATAGGCGCATTTGCCATCGCCAATTACCAGGTAGGCAAACTTGCACTTAGTGGCGGCATTCGTTATGATGACCGAACCTTTAATGGAGAATCTCAATGGATAGACACTACAAATGTGGCGCAAGCACCGGTACCGGCAAATACTCCGGGTGCTTTTCATGAATTTAATCAATTCACATCCAGTTTTAGCGGCATATCTGCCAGTTTGGGTGCTACTTACAGTCTCAGTAAGGCATTGTATATAAAAGCTAATGTAGCACGTGGCTATCGGGCTCCTAATGTATCAGAATGTGCTGCCGATGGAGTGCACGACGGAACCTTAGTATACGAAATTGGAGATAACCACATTAGCCCAGAAACAAACCTGGAAGAAGACCTGACATTTGGGATAAATACTAAAGATATTAGTTTCGAAGGTACGGTATTCAATAATAGCTTTGATAATTTCATCTATTCAAGATTTACTGACTCTTTTAGTAATGCACTCAGTGCAGGGGGGACTTTATTCCAAAACGCTCCTGTATATAAGTATTCATCGGCTCCGGCACAGCTTTATGGAGGTGAGGCAATGCTGGATATACATCCGGCCGCATTACCATGGATAGAATTGAACACTACTTTCAGTTATGTAGATGGCGGCTTACACGCAGCAGACACCATTCAATATCTACCCTTTGTTACACCGGCAAGATTTACAGCAGATCTGAAATTTCACATTAAACATGTTGGTAAGGGTATGAGAAATGTATACATAAAAGTTGGGGTACTAACTGTTGCACAGCAAAGCCACATTTATAAAGATTCGGTAGCAACTGGCTTTGATGCAACCCTCACACCTCAACAATACGCAGCCAGCCAGAAAGCTACAGCTGGCTATACATTATTCAATGCCGGCCTTGGCGGCGATATACAGAACCATGGCCATACAATTTGCAAAATATATCTAACCGGCACCAATCTTTTTAACACAGTATATATGGATTATATGAATCGTTTTAAATACTACCCTGTTAATCCCCTCACTAACCGCGTTGGAGTATTTAATATGGGTAGGAATGTGAGCGTAAAGATCATTATACCGTTTGATTTCAGTAAGACTAAGTAAATCGTTATGTTACAAATAGAAATCCCCGGGTTTATTCGCCCGGGGATTTTATTATTATATACGTAAGTCTATATTATCTCAGGAATAGAGAGCCTTGATGCCAGCCAACTTTCATTTAAAGGCACCAACCATTTTTCAAGTAGGTCTTTTTTGGTTGTGGCAATATTATTAAATACCAATGTATCTTTATTTATAAACCCTTTATCTATAGCATACTGCACTTGATTAAATGGCAGCATTTCTGCTTTATTTTTTACCAAAAAGGTAATCATCATCCGGTCAAAGAAATTTACGTCATACTGTCGCTCCAGGCTTTTTATTACCCTTACTGAGCTATCTGTACTACATCCGCTCACTTCCACATCTGTTTCATCAGCAATTATCACTACAAATTGGCGGAACAATAAACTGGCCCACCCTTTTACAGGTGCTCCGTGTGCCTGCCATTGTGCATAAAACTGGTATAGCTGCTCATTGATTTCCTGCACTTCTTTCGGTATAAAAGCACGGCTGCTTTGATAAATCCATACGCGAGAATTGTCTAAAAAATGTGGCGGAATCAATCCGGCTAATTCAACAGTTTCCATAATACAAAGATACGGTTGAAAAAGATATGGCTCACACCACGATCCCTTATCGGGAATACCTTATTTTTACAAGCACAAAAAAAGAAATAATTGAGGCAGGTTTACATTACAAGACTATCAAAATTCCTGCCCAATGCCCCCATTTCAAACGATGAAATGGAAGGAGTATTGGGTATGGTAAATGGGAAGCCTTCCCGTGCAAGGCTGCTTGTATTGAGAAAGAATGGTATTAAAACCCGCTACTATGCCATAAAAGATGGGAAAAGCACTCATACCAATGCCCAGTTAGCTGCTGTTGCAATAAAAGGATTATTTGATGATCAACTACCTGCGAGTAAGCTAGAATTATTAGCAACAGGCACTACTTCCCCCGACCAAATACTTCCGTCTCATGCATCTATGGTGCATCATGAACTGGGGATAGGGAATATAGAGATCATTTCTGCGTCCGGTGCATGTTGCAGTAGTGTACAAGCGCTAAAATATGCTTATATGGCAATCGCATGCAATATGGCAAATGTTGCTGTTGCATGTGGTTCTGAACGGATCTCATCATGGTTGCAGGCATCACGTTATAAAGCGGAAACAGAAACCTGGAAAGTCATAGAAAAGAATCCATACATAGCATTTGAAAAAGATTTTCTTAGGTGGATGTTAAGTGATGGAGCCGGCGCGGCATTATTGCAAGACACGCCCAACGAGAAGGGTATCTCACTGAAAATAGAATGGCTTGAAATAACCTCATTTGCCAATGAACTGGAAACCTGCTTATATTCAGGCGCGATAAAAAATGAAGATGGTTCACTTACTGGCTGGAGCGACATGGACACCCAACAATGGGGCACTGACAGCGTTTTTGCGTTAAAGCAGGACACCCGTCTGCTTGGCGAGCATATTATTTTAAAAGGCGGCGATTTTCTAAAAACGCTAATGACAGAAAAAGGGATAACTGCAAGTGACATAGACTACTACCTCCCTCATATGTCCAGTGAATTTTTCAAAAACGAAATGATGACCTACATGCAGGGTATTGGTATGAATATACTTGCAGAAAAATGGTTTTATAATCTTACACGTGTAGGAAATGTTGGTAGTGCGTCGCCCTATTTAATGCTTGAAGAATTGTTTCATAGCGGCAAATTAAAAAAAGGTGATCGTCTATTAGTTATGGTGCCTGAAAGTGCACGCTTTTCTTATGCCTATTTATACCTCACAGTTGTTTAGCTATGCTATAATACATGTGGGTAGCCTTTTTTATTTTTAATTTTGCCGCTATAATCTATGAAGCCTCGGATACTGGTATTATATTATACACAAACAGGTCAACTGCGACAGATACTGAACAGCATTATATCTGACATTGCTGGCAAAGCGGATATTGACTTTGCTGCAATTGAGCCTGTAAAACCGTTCCCATTCCCCTGGACAACACTTGATTTTTTTGATGCAATGCCTGAAACTGTAGCGCACATTCCTATTCCTGTTAAGCCTTTAGATCCGAGCATAACAAGTAAAGATTATGACCTTATTATTTTCGGTTACCAGCCTTGGTTTTTAAATCCATCTCAACCTGTCATAGGGTTTCTGAATGCAGAGTATGCAAAAATATTTAACGGCAAACCTGTTATTACAGTAATAGGCTGCCGCAATATGTGGCTACATGCCCAGGAAAAAGTAAAAAGCTATTTAAAAGATGCAAATGCCACACTTGTAGGCAATATAGTACTTACTGACACTAACCCTAATCTTATATCTACACTAACAGTTATCCGCTGGGCGTTTAAGGGGCAAAAGGAAGCTTCAGGTATGCTTCCTAAAGCTGGGGTACAAGATAAAGACATCACAGACGCAAAACGATTTGGCGAGACGATATATAAACACCTGGTGTCTGACAACCTTATAGACTTGCAAACACAACTCCTGGCAAATGGCGCCGTACACTTAAAACCGGGGCTGGTGATACTGGAGCAACGAGGTATAAAAAATTTCAGGATCTGGTCAAAATTCATCCGAAAAAAAGGTGGCCCGGGCGATCCGAACCGCGCTGGAAGGGTGATGATGTTTAAGAACCTGCTGATCGTAGCTATTTTTATCTTATCTCCTATATCTTCTTTTACGGCTCTAATACAACTACTGATCAAAAGGAATTCTCTTCTCAAAGATGTAGCCTATTTTAAAGAACTGGGATATGATAAAGGCAGAATTTGAAAAAGCGGTTCCGAATGCATCTTCAATAGGGCTAGATTTTTTCAATTGATAATATGAAATACCATACTGTAATTTCAGCTTTCCCCACTGAATCAAACTATCCAGTTGAGCTCATGCTTACCATGATGTTTTGACTAATGTAGTATAGCACGCAATACAGACAATGACTTGAGGTTACCCATGTGCTGAGTATGCAGCTGAAGATAAGCTATGAACCAGTCTATCAGTCTTAGCCTTATATCTGCATTCATTTCTATCTTTTCCAGTGCATTATAGCTATCGGCAATTAATAGAAGGTTTAATATGCCTGTATCCTCATTATTAATAAATGGCATTGCTGATGATGAATTCGCTGCAAACCCGGCCTCTGGCATAATATTCATTGTTTTTTCTCCTGAAAAATTGTCTTTCAGATCATATCCTAATATCTTGCTACACTGTATTATGAAAAACAAAGGGAAGTTAGCAACTTGGTGTATTGAGAGCTTATCAAGCGCGATAAAATATTCGCAAGCCATATCATAGAGCGCAGGCAGCGGAGCTTGTTCTGGCAGAAGACGAAGTAATAATTCTACTGAGAATATAGATATGCTGTTTTTAACAACATCTTCCTGCAAGCCGGTATATATATATGTAGCACTAAATTCCCGAATGCGCTGCATATTTTTTTGCGGTTGTTGGTATACGACCAGATCCAAAAGCATACCCGGCTGAAAAAAACCTCCCCGGTTTTGTTTCGCTTTTGTGCTACGCACACCCTGTACTATGTAAGTCTGTATACCATATACTGCAGTAAATATAGTAGTGATGAAACTACTATCACCATATTTTATGGAGCGAAGAACTATACCATTCGTCTTATGCAGCATATATATTGAAGGGGTACTATTGCATAAATACCATCTTGCCCGAATAGGTCTGGGAGCCATCGCTGCTGGAAGCAAAAACAAGATATACTCCTGATTGAGGTCTGTGCCCTTTGTAGTCTACGCCATTCCATACAGCCTGGCCTCCTAAAGCTGTGGTACGATACACTAACTGGCCTGATATATCTGT
>CAIRZD010000117.1 GCA_903882965.1 uncultured Bacteroidota bacterium | reverse complement strand
CGCGTACGTTTAGAGAATGGGCATGAAATTTTGGCCACAATTTCCGGTAAAATGCGCATGCACTACATTCGTATATTGCCCGGAGATAAGGTAGGAGTGGAGATGAGCCCATATGACCTCAGTCGTGGCCGGATCATTTACCGTTACAAATAACCCTTGGGTTTTGATTTTAAATTTTGACTTTTTAATAATAATAGTATGAAAGTAAGAGCATCTATAAAAAAACGCAGCGTTGATTGTAAGATCGTGCGCCGTAAAGGTAAATTGTATATCATCAACAAAAAGAATCCTCGTTTTAAACAAAGACAAGGGTAATATTATTAATTTTTTAATTTTAAATTTTCAATGGCTCGTATAGCTGGTATTGATCTTCCGAAGAATAAACGTGGTGAGATAGCGCTCACTTACATTTTCGGCATTGGTAATAGTACTGCCCGTTACATTCTGGACAAGGCGGTAATTAGTTATGATAAGAAAGCAGTAGAATGGAATGATGAAGAGCAGACTGCAATCCGTAATATTATCAACTCTGAATTCAAAGTTGAAGGACAATTGCGCTCTGAAGTTCAGATGAACATTAAGCGTCTTATGGATATCGCTTGTTACCGCGGCGTTCGTCACCGTAAAGGACTTCCTTTACGTGGTCAGCGTACCCGTACTAACAGCCGTACCCGTAAAGGTAAGCGTAAGACAGTAGCAGGTAAGAAAAAAGCACCTAAGAAATAATCACCGTGCCACTGCCGGATCCGTGCGGGTGCACCGGGGAGGAGTGGCATAGGGGAGTTAAAAGGTCAAAAGGTTAAAAAGTAATCACCTATTAACCAATTGCCTGATTAACTTTTTAACAATTTTATTGACTACCTTATTTTAAAACAAAATGGCAAAAGCGCAACAAGCTTCAGCAAAAACCGTCGCTAAAAAGCGAATCGTAAAAGTAGAAACACACGGTGATGTGCATATCAATGCAACCTTCAACAACATCATCATCAGCATTACTAACAAAAGTGGCCAGGTAATATCATGGTCTTCTGCCGGTAAGATGGGTTTCCGTGGTTCTAAGAAAAACACTCCTTACGCTGCACAAACTGCTGCTCAAGACTGTGCTAAAGTAGCTACAGACGCAGGCATGAAACGTGCAGATGTTTATGTGAAAGGACCAGGGTCAGGCCGTGAAGGTGCTATACGTGCGCTTAACAATTCAGGTATCGAAGTAACTTCTATCAAGGACGTTACCCCTATGCCGCACAATGGTTGCCGTCCTCCTAAGAAGAGAAGAGTATAAAAGACCTCTCCCCGACCCTCTCCGAGGGAGAGGGAGGTGTGTTGAAACAAGTATTTTAGTAAACAATTTTCATAACAACGCTGTCCCGGATCGGATTTTAACGATTTTAATGAGACGAGGCAGCTAAAACAAAAAATCGTAATGGCACGTTACACAGGACCCAAAAACAGGATCTGCCGCATATTCGGCGAACCAATCCTAGGATCAGGCAAAAGCCTTGGCAAAAACAGCAACCCTCCCGGCCAGCATGGCCCTACCCGCAAGCGCAAAACAGCGAGCGAGTATGCAGTTCAGCTGAAAGAAAAACAAAAAGCCAAGTATACTTACGGCTTGCTGGAAAAACAATTCGCAAATACTTACGTAGAAGCTGCCCGTATGAAGGGAGCTACCGGTGAGAACCTTATAAAGCTGTTAGAAGCACGCCTTGATAACACCGTTTATCGTTTAGGTATTGCTCCTACCCGCCCAGCTGCACGCCAGTTGGTATCTCACAAACATTTAATGGTTAATGGTGAAGTGGTAAACATACCATCTTTCAGCCTGAAGCCAGGTGATGTGATAGAGCTGAAACCAAAAAGTAAAGCAAATAACGTTATTATTGCCATGATCGGTAGTAAGAACAACAGGATCAATTGGGTTGAGTGGAATGAAAAAGATATGAAAGGCACTTACCTCACTCATCCTGAGCGTGAATCAGTTCCTGAAAATATCAAGGAGCAGCTGATCGTTGAGTTGTATTCTAAATAATAGCGTAGTAATTCTTTAAAAGGGTATCCCTTTTGAATAACAATATATAAATCACAAATAATAAACAGATATCAATATGGCCATATTGAATTTCCAAAAACCGGACAAGATAGCACTTCAGAAAACAACCGAATTCGAAGCGCAATTCGAATTTCGCCCACTGGAGCCCGGTTATGGTGTTACTATCGGTAACGCATTACGCCGTGTATTGCTTTCTTCATTAGAAGGTTATGCTATTACTGCTATCAGGATACCCGGCGCAGACCATGAGTTTGCTACATTGAAGGGTGTACTTGAAGATGTTACTGAGATCATCCTCAACCTTAAACAAGTACGTCTTAAAACAGCCAGCGAAATGAATGATTTCGTAAGCGAAAAAATAGACCTGCACATAAAAGGAAAAGAAGTATTCACAGCCGGTATGATAGGCGAATCATTGCCTAACTTCCAGGTAATGAACCCTAACCTCGTTATCTGCAATTTACAGGCTGGTGCATCTTTCCATATGGAGCTTCACATCGGCAAAGGCCGTGGTTATGTTCCTGCAGAAGAAAATCGTCCTGTTGATGCGCCACTTGGTGTTATAGCTATTGATTCTATTTACACACCTATCAAAAATGTTAAGTATACTATCGAAAATACGCGTGTTGAACAGCGCACGGATTTCGAAAAGCTTATCATGGAAGTAGTTACAGACGGTACTATTCATCCGGAAGAAGCAGTTAAGGAAGCATCACGCATCCTTATCCAGCACCTGATGATCATCACCGACGAGAACATTTCCCTTGATGTAAAACGTGAAGAGAAAGAAACAATAGTAGACGAAGAAACATTACTGGTGCGTAAAGTATTGAATACACCGCTTGAAGACCTCGAACTTTCTGTACGTGCGTTCAATTGCCTTAAAGCAGCTAAGATCAATTCACTGAGCGAACTGGTACAATATACACAGGAAGAACTGATGAAATTCCGCAACTTCGGGCAAAAATCATTGTCAGAAATTGAGCAGGTACTCCACGAGCGTGGCTTACATTTCGGAATGGATATCAATAAATTCCGCAGAGGAGAAGATTAAGAAAATTAAAAGGTAAAAATTAAAAAGTAAAACTGCTTTTAATTTTTACCTTTTTTATTTGCAAAATAGCATATGCCCGGAATTATGGGATTTTGATTTTTACTTTTTTATTTTTCAACAGCCCCATAATTCCTGACACGGTATGGGGGAATTAAAACACAAATGTCATGCGTCACGGAGACAAGATCAAAAATTTAAGCCGCACCGCCTCACACCGCGCTGCCCTGCTTGCCAACCTTACCAGCCAGCTCATTGAGCACAAACGTATCACCACTACTTTAGCTAAAGCTAAATCATTGCGTGTATATGCTGAGCCTATCATTACCCGCAGTAAAGAAGATACCATGCACAATCGCCGTATCGTATTCAGCTACCTGCAGGATAAAGAAGCCATCAAGGAATTGTTTGGTGTAATAGGTGATAAAGTAGCTAACCGCCCGGGTGGTTATACACGTATCATAAAGCTGCCTCGCCGTGCTGGTGATGCAGCTGATATGGCTATGATAGAACTGGTTGACTTTAACGAGATCTATGGTAAAGACATTGAAGCTGCTGCAGCTAAGAAAACACGCCGTAGCCGCAGAAGTGCAGGTACTAAGCCCGCAACTGCTGCCCCTGCAGCTAAAGAAACTGTTGCTGAAGCACAGGCTCCTGAAGTTACTGATACTGCAGAAGAAGCACAAAGCACAGAAGAAACAAACGCGTAATTTTCTTTTCAATATTCTGTTAAAAGGCTGCCCTCATATTGGCAGCCTTTTTTTATTATCAAACCGGAATAAAAAAATGCCAAATATAATTGCCCATTCATTTATTCTATTATTTTTGTAGCATACTATGAATTTCTACAAGTTCAATTTATTGCTCACTTCGGTCCTGCTTATCGTAATATACTTTAAGGTGCCATTTTATGAGGATTGGCTCAAAAACAAAGCCGCCAGCCCTAATAACAATATGTTTGAGCAAATGCAGAACATGGATATTAATTACCGCAAACAATATCGTTTTGGCAGCTCTTACATGGTTTATAAAGACATGGAACGAATGCTTAGCAAGCACAAAGATGTCGTAGTCCTGTTGCCAACTACCGATTATATGAGGTCTGTTAACATTACCTATGTCGACATGCCCGAGCCTGCAATATTTTACTACTTTACAGGTATTCGGTCAGTTATTGCAAACAGCCCTGACGTTCAATTGGCAAACTGGACGTTGCTCGCCTCAAAAAAAGGAGGAATGCGTGTATTGGATATTAAATCCAAACCGCAATTAGATAGCCTTATTTCCTTGTATAAACCCTTTATCAAGTAACACATGAACTTCCCCGGGCTTATATTTCTGATAATCGCGCATTATTTCTCCGGGAGGGGTATACTGCGATTATTTAAACTGCAGTTGTCTGCCATACAAACAACATGTTTTTCTTTCATGGTGGGTGTCCCGCTGGTATCATTTGCACCTTGTATTGTACAGCTGCTCAAAATACCCATCACCTTTAATTCCATTTTCTTTTCCATTGCTTTATTGACCGGGGTATGCAGTATTCCGCTACTGATCAATCTTAAACGCCCGCAATTTAAAAAGATCGTTCTTCCTGAAATATACGAATGGCCTTTCCTGCTTGCTTGTTTGTGCCTTGTTATTCTCAGCGTATGGCGCGCCTATTACTATCCTCCTACTGCCAGGGATATGATCTCAGGCCCTGAGTTACTTGCAGAATTTGCCGTCCGCGAAAAAACAATGATCAGTTCTGTATTTTCCATTGATCTTCATACCACCAATAATTATTTTAAGTCGCCCTATATTACTTGTCTCCAGATCATTTATAAATTACTTGTCCAGCCGTTCGGGCAGGTGTGGGAGAGTGTACTCTATATCCCTTTTGTAGTGTTCATTTATACAATGCTCCGCGAGCGGGTACATCCTTTTTTAGCCAGCATGTTGCTGTTCTTCTTTATGGCCATCCCTGATCTGTTTGCCTATTCGTTTGTAATGCTCTATGATTACAGCAACATGGTATTTTTCTTCGGTGGCTTTTATTTTCTTGTCAAACATCTCGAAAACAAACAACCCAATTATTTTGCATTTTCAGTGTTTTTATTGGGCCTTGCTACCTATATAAGGGTAGAGACGGTGATGCTGGTAGCCATACTTGCCCTGCTGCCAATGTATAATTTTTTCAAAGAGAGATTGAGCCTTAAAACAATAGCACTAAGACTCGGTCTTATGATAGCGGTTCCGGCAGGTTTTTATGTGCTTTGCATGTACGTTTTTGTAAAGGCTTTTGTACCCATACATTATAACGCAACCGATGATATTAACCCGCATCTTGGGAATATAGGCAATTTTTTTGAGCGCATAAATGCAATGAATGATGTACTTATTTTCGGGCACCAGGGTACAGTGGTATATGGCTATTTCATGATAGTTTTTCTCGTGTTATTTGTTGCAGACATTATCTATTTCCTCGCCGATACAAAAGCAAAGCGCTTTAACCGCGAAGCTCGTTTTGCATTGATTGGCATCGCAGTTATTTATTTAGGATTGCCATTTTTAGGTTATCTCTTCCCGCTGATTGATATTATGAATACTACAAAGCGGGGGCTGTTTAAATTGCTGCCCATAATGCTTTTGTACATGAGCAATAGTGGCCTGGTACTCCGGTTATCCGATTGGCTTAATAACCTTGGATCTTCGAAGAAAGAACCGAAGGCAACGGCTAAACCTGCACCTGCTATAGCGCCCAAGCAAACCATTAAAGCGAGCCCTAAGAAGAAAGGCCGTTAGTTTGCCCCTTTACATAAACCAGCATCTCTTCTATATAAGTTCGTTCATTCTGGAGGCGCGGCACTTTATTTTGGCCTCCGAGTTTGCCTTTGTCTTTAAGCCAGCGTTTAAATCCATCCTTAGGCATCTGGTGCACTATGGGCATACGTAACGCCATGTCTTTATGCCGCTTTGCTTCGTAATCAGAATTGATGGACTGCAGTGATTTGTCGAGCAGGGTAGTAAAGCGCTCTAATGATACAGGCAGGTGGTCAAACTCTATTACCCATTCATGGGCTCCGGTGTTTTCGCCGGTCATGTATACCGGCGCTGCCGAATAGTCTACCACTATAGCGCCGGTCTCGGCACAGGCTATGGCTATTGCATTATCAGCATTATCTACTATAAGCTCCTCACCAAACGCATTTATAAAATGTTTGAGCCTGCCGGTAACTTTTATACGGAAGGGATCAAGCGAAGTAAATTGTATCGTATCTCCAACCACATAGCGCCAAAGGCCGCCATTGGTACTGATCACAATAGCATAGTTTTTATAAGGCTCTACTTCTTTGAGCGTAAGCGTGCGTGGCGCTTCTTTACCATATTCATCAAGCGGCATGAACTCATAGAATATACCGTGATTCAGAAACAGCAGCATGCCTTCTTCATCTTCCCGGTCCTGTGCAGCAAAAAAACCTTCAGATGCATTGTAGGTTTCCCGGTAATACATATTGGGTGATGGTATGAACTGCTCAAACTGGCGGCGGTATGGTGTGAAGTTAACACCGCCATGTATATACAATTCCAGGTTGGGCCAAATATCCATAAGGTTATTAGTGCCCGTTATTTCAAAGATACGTTTCAGCAGCACTACTGTCCATGTGGGTACGCCGGCTATGTAGGTTACATTTTCTTTTATGGTGCTGTGGGCCATGCGCTCTATCTTCGCCTCCCACTCGGTCATGAGCGCGATAGACATTTCCGGCAGGCGAAACAACTGCGCTGCCAATGGCATATTTTGCAGCATTACTGCCGAGATATCACCGAAGAAGGAGGCCGCATTCATTTGGTTTATCTGGTGGCTGCCACCCAGTACCAGGCACTTACCTGATGTTACTGACGACTGTGAATTCTCGCGCAGGTAAAGTGCCATCACATCCTTACCACCCCGGAAGTGTGTATCATCAAGTGATTCCTTGCTTACGGGTATGAACTTGCTTTTATCACTGGTAGTGCCGCTTGATTTTGCAAACCATGTAATAGGTGATGGCCATAATATATTTTGACTGCCTTCAAATATGCGTTGTATATATGGCTTCAGCGATTCATAATCATTGATAGGTACATTCTTCTGGAATTCTGCTATGCTGTTGATATGCTCAAAGTCGTATTTCTTTCCATATTCAGTGAATTGTGCCGAACCCACCAGGTGGTTGAATACTTGTTGCTGTGTGTCTATAGGATTGTGCATGAAATTATCTATCGCGCTTTGGCGCAATTTGATAAAACCTTTAAATGCCGGACTGATAATGCTCATAAAAATTAATTAGACAATACGTTAATTAGTTAAAGGGTTAGGGATTTTACTTTTTAACCTCTTAGCTATTTAACTAAATCATAGTTCACCTCCGGCCATTGTTACCGGTGCTTGTATTGGGGCTATATGTTTTCTTTTTAGTTCAAAATTCTGGCCAAGGTATACCTTTCTTACCTGCTCATCAGCTGCCAGTTCTTCGGCAGAGCCGGCTTTAAGTATCTTCCCTTCAAAAAGCAGGTATGCCCTGTCTGTTATAGATAGTGTTTCCTGCACATTATGATCGGTGATAAGAATACCGATATTCTTGAATTTGAGTGTGGCAACAATGCTTTGTATATCTTCTACCGCTATAGGGTCAATGCCGGCAAACGGCTCATCTAAAAGTATGAATTTCGGGTTCACCGCCAGGGCACGGGCTATTTCGGTGCGCCGCCGTTCTCCGCCACTCAATACATCACCATTGCTTTTGCGTACATGTGTCAGGTGAAATTCTTCCAGCAGTTCTTCCAGCTTTTTGCGTTGTTCGGTACGGGATAGTTTGGTCATTTCCAGCACCGCTGCAATATTATCTTGCACAGATAGCTTACGAAAAATGGAAGCCTCCTGTGGCAAATAACCTATTCCCATCTGCGCCCGTTTATACATGGGCAGTTTGGTAATGTTCTCCCCATCCAGGTACACATTGCCTTTATCAGGTTTTACCAATCCCACTACCATATAAAATGAAGTAGTCTTGCCGGCGCCGTTCGGTCCAAGCAATCCTACTATCTCACCCTGGTGCACGTCAAATGACACATTGTTTACCACTGTGCGCTTGCCATATTGCTTTACCAGTCCTTCCGTGTATATCTTCAATGCTTACCTTTTAGCAAAAATAACAAATAGGGGGGAGTTTTTAGCGGCCACATGCCTTGGGGCCAATCTCATTCCATATTGTACCACACCTACTTTAACCTTTTTACAACACATTTTATTCAAACGATATGCGCCGTTGATATTTTAAGAGTTATTCCTTATCGGGAAATAAATAAAAAATCAAAATAATTGTTGCCAAAATAGAAAGAGACACGATAAGTGGCAATACGATAAACAGCACTGTACCAACAATATCCGAATCAGAAAGACCTTTTCTAAATGTATGAACACATGTAATATCAACCATTATCACTATCGTCAATAATACTGAAAATATTGCCCCTTTTAGTATAATGAAAATATAGTCTTTGGTTATCAATATCCGTTTTATCTCTTTTCTTTTATTCTTGATAAATGTATATGAATAAATTATGGTAAATAGTGGAAAACCAACACACTTTAACCAATACCATAACACTAATGGATCTAAAATACGTGAGGAGTTTTGAAGAAGTAGGATATTTTCCATAATTACTTTGTGTGATCTCCCTTAGCTAATCAATACCTATATGTCATTGCTTCTTTAATTCTTAATCGCATCCACCATTAATTTTACTTCTCCCTCATTCGCCACAAAATCGGTAGCCCGTGCCACCAGGCCTGAACTGTGATATTCCTGAGCCCCGGTCTCGTTAACCAATTGCGAAATATTTGACGACCGCACCCCGCCCCCGGGCATAATGATAATTCGATCACCCGCCTGCGCAACCAGTTTTTTTAATACCTCAGCACCTTCTATAGCGGTTTTGTGCAGGCCAGATGTTAGTATCCTGCTACACCCTGCAGCTATCACATCTTCAAGTGCTTCAAAAGCATCCGGTGTGGAATCAAATGCTTTGTGGCAGGTTACCGTCATAGGGTGCGCCCATGCTACTATTTGTTTTAAGTTTTCAATATCTATCCTTCCATTTGGTAATTGAATACCTGTTGCTATCCCCGGGCAGCCCATCGCCCTGCAGGTGAGTATGTCTTTCTTCATTATCGCCAGCTCATCAGCATCATACAGAAAGTTGCCGCCCCGTGGCCGTATCATTGGGTATGCGGGTATAGATATTTTCTCCAGCACATACTGTATCAGTCCATAACTGGGTGTAGTGCCTCCCTGTAGCGGGTCTACACAAAGCTCTATGCGCCCAGCTCCTGCCTTTTCAGCTACAAAGCACGATTGTATATTAAAAGCACAAACTTCTAGTAATTTCAATGGTGGCATATCAAAAAATCGTACAACTTATTTTCAGAAAAAAGCATAGACGGCAAAAAAACTCTTCGGATTTTCAAAAAACTTTAGACTGTCTACTTTCTACTTTAGACTCCCTAAGGATACACATGCTTCGCATCATATATCTTTTCCTCTCCACCACTTCTTACCGCATACGTAAACCCTTTCTGTAAAGCATATGCCCCGAATTTTCCGCTTTTGCTCAGCGCCAGAAAACCCACTTGCACTGTCTTAGCCTGTTCCGGGTTTCTTGTTACAATACGTTCCACTGCTTTTTTGCATGCTTCTTCCGGCTCCATGCCCTGCCTCATCAATTCTACTACCAGGTGGGAGCCCACAATGCGTATCACTTCTTCACCCACACCTGTACTCGTGGCCGCGCCTACCTCATTATCCACATACAGGCCGGCGCCTATTATCGGCGAGTCGCCCACACGCCCATGCATTTTATAAGCCATTCCGCTGGTAGTACATGCACCGCTCAGGTTACCATTATTGTCCATGGCCACCATGCCTATAGTATCATGGTTTTTTATTCCGCCGGGTAGTTCATTTTCTATATTGTTCTTGGGTGCATACTTATTTGTTTTCAGCCACTCTTTCCATTCACGTTCACTCTTCGGTGTTAGTAGTTTTTCTTTCTTAAAACCGTTTTCCAGTGCAAACTGCGTAGCCCCATCACCCACCAGCATCACATGTGGCGTTTTTTCCATCACCATCCGTGCTACTGATATGGCATGTACCACATGCTCCAGGCACGCCAGCGATCCGCACTTACTGTTTTCATCCATTATGCATGCGTCCAGTGTTACCCTTCCATCCCTATCCGGGCGTCCACCCAACCCAACCGATTGATTATCAGGGTCAGCTTCCGGTATCTTCACGCCAGCTTCAACCGCATCCAGTGCCCTGCCGCCTCTTTTCAATACCTCCCATGCCCCTGCATTAGCTTCCTTCCCAAAGTCCCAAGTAGATATCACTATAGGTTCATTCTTTACAGGTACAGGCAATAGTGCAATTGTTGTATTTGTTTTTGCAAACAGGTTTTTCCCCGCAAGTATTGCAGCAGATGATAACAATGAAAACTTAACAAACTTCCGGCGGTCCGACATCAGGCTAAAAAATTAGGATAACAAGATAATGAAAATAGAAACGCCAACTCGGAAAATATAGGCGTAGGGCCTCAAAAATAGGTGTATACACTTCCTCCCACACTCAATTTTCCCACACTACCTTTATTCTCTAAAATACTAAAAATGCCAAACAAGCAATTACCAATCAATACATTCATTCGACCTCATCTCTCCCTCAGCCTGCCCTGAGCTTGCCGAAGGGGAGAGGCCGGGAGAGGTCTATACATGCGCGCAATTATAATTTATTAAATAAACATTTTAATATCCAGATAATATCGACACCAGATTTTTTTACAAACCAATATATGAATAAAAATATAACACATAACCTTCCAAACACCATCAATACTAAGTATCTTTTACATTCCCCTGACAATTCAACCCATTTTGCAGCATCCAATACATAGGCATTGGATTAGTTTTGCACCAACAACATTTATTATGAATATTAATATTGCAAGCGTACGTATTATTTTTACCGGTTGTTTCTTATTCCCCTGCATGCTCCTTAAAGCACAGGAGCAAAAACCACTAACCTACCCCGACGAAAAACATTTTAAAAACATGCGCCAGCTTACCTTCGGCGGCGATAATGCTGAGGCTTACTTTGGCTTCGATAATGAGCATATCACATTCCAGCACCGAAACCTCAATGGTGGCCCCATGTGCGACCAGATATATTACGGCAAGCTACCGGCATCAGACAAAGAAAAGTTTGATTACAAACTGGTAAGCACCGGCAAGGGCCGCACCACGTGTGCCTACCTTATGCCCGATCACAAACATTTTTTATACGCATCCACCCACCTTGCCGCAGACACCTGCCCTCCGGAGCCGGATAGAAAGGTGATAAAAAAATACGTATGGCCCGTTTACGATAGCTACGATATTTTTGTAGCAGACTTTAAAGGCAACATAACCAAGCGCCTCACCAATACCCCCGGCTATGATGCCGAAGGAACAATATCCCCAAACGGTGATAAAATAATTTTCACCAGCTCACGCAATGGTGATATTGATCTCTATACAATGGATATTGATGGCAGCAATGTAAAACAGATCACTAATACGCTTGGTTATGATGGTGGCGCATGCTTCTCACCTGATGGTAAAAAAATAGTATGGCGCGCTTCACGCCCGCAAACACCAGAGGAAGTAAAAGAATATAAAGACCTGCTTGCCATAGGATTGGTAATGCCCACCCATATGGAGCTTTTTGTAGCTAATGCTGATGGTACAGACGCACACCAGGTTACACACCTCGGCAAAGCAAACTGGGCACCGGCATTTACACCGGATAGCAAAAGAATTGTTTTCGCATCAGATTATGAATATGAGCGTGGTTTCCCTTTTAATCTTTACCTCGTAAATCTTGATGGCTCCGGGCTGGAACGCATTTCCCATGATGATGGTTTTGATGCATTCCCAATGTTCTCCCCTGATGGTAAGAAGTTTATTTTCAGTTCCACCCGCAATAATGGTGGTACACATGACACCAATGTTTTTATCTGTGATTGGGTTGATTAATATAATTCAAATATTACGATTGAGATAGCCGTTTGTACCCTTTTGCATTATGTATTTTTAGTTTTGACCTTCAACTTTTGACTTAATAAACCCTACATTTGTATCCCCAAACTAGAATTATGCAATTCCTGGATTTTGAAAAGCCGATTGAAGATCTTTATTCGCAGGTTCACAAGTTGAAGGAACTTTCTGCTAAGAACAAAGTGGATGTTTCAAAAACTATTGCTGAGCTTGAAGTTGCAATTGAAAAAAGCAAGGAGCATATATACAAACATCTTACCCCCTGGCAGCGTGTACAACTCAGCCGCCACCCCGAACGCCCTTATACATTATATTATATTGAAAAGGTTTTTACAAACTTTACTGAATTATATGGAGATCGCCAGGTAAAGGATGATAAAGCAATGGTGGGCGGAATGGCCGAGCTTAACGGGCAACCCGTAATGGTGCTTGGGCAGCAAAAAGGAGTTAATACCAAGATGCGCCAGATGCGCAATTTCGGTATGGCAAATCCCGAAGGCTATCGTAAAGCCCTGCGGCTTATGAAGATCGCTGAGAAATTTAACCGGCCGGTAATTACATTCATAGATACCCCCGGCGCATTTCCCGGCCTTGAAGCAGAGGAACGCGGTCAGGCAGAAGCAATAGCTCGCAACCTCTTCGAAATGGTAAACCTCAAAGTGCCTGTCATCTGCGTTATTATAGGTGAGGGCGCGTCAGGTGGGGCCCTGGGTATAGGCATTGGCGATAAAGTGGCCATGCTCGAAAATACCTGGTACAGCGTTATCTCCCCCGAATCCTGCTCTTCTATTTTATGGCGGAACTGGAATTTTAAAGAAAAAGCCGCTGAGCAATTAAAACTCACATCACAGGATATGAGTGGATTCGGATTAGTAGATGATGTTATCCCTGAACCATTTGGAGGTGCTCATGCTGACCACGAAAAAATGGCAGAAACCATTAAGTATTACCTGATTAATACATTAAGCGAATTAAATATCATAGAACCTGAAACACGAATAAACCTTAGGATAGAAAAATTGTCTAAGATGGGCTTTTATGATGAAATAGAAGTAAACAGCCCCAGTAGTTCGCTTGCATGAATTTAATGCAAAACATTAATATGCGATAATTACAGCATAAAAAGCAGCCTCCTTATCTGCACTATCTGTTAATTACTCCCGAACATATACTCCCCGGCTGTTATTAAACTAGAAAAAATGGCTATTCAAAAATTTAGAGGAACGGGTGTAGCATTAATTACACCATTTCAAAAGAACGGGAAGGTTGATTTTGCGGCACTTGAGAAATTAGTGGCGCATGTTATTAAAGGAGGAATTGATTTCCTTGTAGCCCTTGGTACTACTGCCGAAACTCCAACACTCACTACCGCCGAAAAGCAGGAAATACTTTCGGCTATTGTAACATATGGCGGCGGAAAGGTGCCTGTTGTATGTGGTATAGGAGGGAATAATACACTGGAAGTACTGCATCAGCTCAAAGAAATGAACCTGCATGGCGTAGATGCTATTCTTAGTGTAGCACCATATTATAATAAGCCATCGCAGGAAGGCATGTACCAGCATTTTAAAGCGATATCAGCAGGCACAAACAAACCAATAATACTATATAATGTACCCGGACGCACCGGCAGCAATTTATTGCCGGCCACTGTTATTCGCCTCGCTATAGATTGCAGCAACATTGTAGCCATAAAAGAAGCCAGCGGCAACATGGAGCAATGCCTGGAGCTAATACAAACCAAGCCTGAAGATTTTACTGTATTATCCGGTGATGACAACCTTATAGTGGCCCAGATCGCTATTGGTATGGAGGGCGTTATTTCGGTAGCCGCTAACTGCTTTACTAAAGAAATGACCGAAGTGGTGAACTTAGCCCTTGTCAATAAATTTGATAAGGCACGTAAAGTTCATTATAAGATACTTCCGGGTATTAACCTCTTATTTACCGAGGGCAACCCTGCCGGTGTAAAAGCCACACTCAAACAAATTGGCCTCTGTGAGAATTTGCTGCGCCTGCCACTTGTTCCAGTTAGCGAAGCGACAGCTAAAAAAATAGCCCAGTTTGTGAAAGACTGATAATTCTATATGATTTATAAAATAAAAAGCGCCCGTTTTATCTGATCAGATAAAACGGGCGCTTTTTATTTTAATCCTAATCCTTAACT
>CAIRZD010000116.1 GCA_903882965.1 uncultured Bacteroidota bacterium | reverse complement strand
TCTTCAAAAGAACGCTCAGAGGTCTCTGTTTCGTAGATCTCTTTGTGTTCTTCACCGTAACGAGCGTACTCTAATCCGAACAATGCATTCAATCCGGGGAGCAACTCTTTCAGTAGTTGTGCGCGTGAAATAGCCATTTAAATGCTCCTTAATTAAACGCCAGTGGCATTGAAGTAGCTATGGTAACCGAAGTTCCATGTTACTAATGCTTCTGGATAGCCAGTGAATGAGAACTGCGCTGCAGTGCTTTGAGCTGTAGAAACTGCTTGGCTTAAAGTAACTGTAGTGCCGTTGACGGATGTAACCCAAGTATTGGAACCAGCATTGATGCCGGGACCAGCTACTACCATACCTGCTGTAATAGCGGTGTTAGCAGCAGACAAAGTCAAGGTTGTGCTTGAAGTTGTAGCGTTACCAGAAACGGTAACAGCAGAAGCTGTAACGAGCTGAACAATACGGAATGGAGCGGTTGTAGTTAATGGGCTAGCTACGCCAGTACCGATAGCGGTAGTAGCAATAGCAATACCAGCAGATGAATCACCAGTAGTTGTTGAGCCAGTGTTGCTATTAGCATTACCAAGGTAGTAAGCATTAGAACCAACAAAAGATGGGTTAATGTACTGAATGGTAGAGCTGTTAGAACCTTGAGCTAATACAACTGCTTGGAATACTGCTTGTGGATCATCTACAACATAACCAATTGCATCAGTAGCAGCTGTGCTAGCCTGATAGAACTGATAACGGTTTTTACCGTAGATAGGACCACCTGTTGTTGAATATTCACAACCAACAAAAACACCGATAGTACCAGCAGTACCACCGTTAGCTGTTGTTGGAGCTAAAGTTGAAGCAACCAGTGTGCCTGCTGCTGTGCCAACACCAATTTGAACAACGTCACCGTTGAACAAGCTAGTAGCATAGCCATTGTAAATCGGGAACATGCGGGTAGAACCAGCAAATACACGACCACCAATGAGGTTAACTGGCTTTAGACCGTAAGGGGCCGAAACTGTAGGATAAGCCATGTAAATCTCCTAAAATTTAATTTCCATTTCCAAAGCTTACTGTTGACTTCCGTTCCATAAAGAGCGGCATTCTTGAGTCGCTTTGGCGCATTAAATTATTGTCTACAGCCTCTGCCTGTTGAGATGTTTGTTTAGCTTCGTAGTCCATACGTTGCTGCACTAACTCTTCAGGGATTTTGCAGAGCAATAACCCGCCGATCTCGATATTGTCTTTATATTGACCTTCACGAGCGGCTAGCAGTTGATATTTGGGTTGCTCGTCTACATGAACTGGTTCCCATCCTTCACGATATTTCGCAGAAATATTGCGAGGATCGGCACTATTTAACATATATACTCGAATCCAACGATACGCAAACCCCGGTTGTTTGTCCGGCTCAGGTAAAAGTTCAGGTGGCATCCACTGCTTGGGACGCTCTGCAAATTCACGGGTTTCTAATTCTCTAGTACTGCTCTTTGGTGCATTAGCCATGTCAGGCCTCCATTCTTAAAAGTTCTTTAACGTACTGCTCTGGGGTGAGTCCAAGCTTCTTCGCAATAGCAACTTGCGAAGTTGTCAACCGGACTTTCTTAGGCGCTGTCGTCCTACTTGCCGGAGCTACTACGTTTGGTTTTGCTTTAGGAATGTCTTCTTTTTGCTTAACCTGTACTTCTGGTTCTCCAAATTCCTCTGGAAAACGTTTACGCATTGTTTCGTCTAACTTTGCATAATAATCATCTGAGCCAATAACTACACCTTGGCGTTTGAGTTTTTCGTGTAACCCAAGTGCCGAAGCGGTCATTTCCTCGTCCTGTCCGAACCAAGGATTTTTCTGTTGCCACGCCATAACTTTATCATCAGGACGTGCAACTTGATGCTCCTGTTGTCTTTGTACCTCAAAATTGCTTTCTTGTAAAGGGGGTAGCTTAAAACCTTTAATCTTTTCAAGGCTCATCTGGGCTTTGGTCAGCTCTTCTTGAGCTTCCGCTAGCTTTTCTGAGTCTCCTGCTTCATAAGCCTCCTTATACATGCGTTTGGCTTCTTTTACTGCAGCCTTAGCAGAGTCTTTCTTAGCTTCTTTGTACTCTTTCTCTCCGTCTGTAAGAATAGCTTTAATACGCTTATTCTCTTCATGAAGGCGTTGAGCTGTTTCCAAAGCGGCGTGACGTTCACGTTCTGCAGCTTCTTTAGCACGGCGTTCATCGTTCCAGATACGCTTCATCTGGATCATTTTGTCCTTTGCTTCTTTGCTGTATTTGTCTAGTTCGTCAACTTCAACCTCTAAAGCTTTGACTTTTTCGGGGTCAGCGGGGGTGCGACCACGATCTTCTTCGGGGGTATCATCCTCGATTTCAATATCAATTTCTTGGACGGGATCTTGTTCAATCTCGACCTTGTCTTCGATTTCATCGGGGAATCTAAATTCTTGTGTTTCTGCCATTGTCCGGCTCCTTAAATAAATTTACGGGTAATTCCACGAGGGTCTTGTACGACTGCCTCTACAGAATCATCGTTAATGATGCGAAACTCACGCCCATGAATAACCAAACGAGTACCAGCATTGGGGCGAGTTAATACAAAGTCGCCTTCTTGACAGTATGGTCCGGTTGGAAAGCGGTCTGTGTCCTTGTAACAATCTGGACCCATTTTGACCACAAAAAGTACCGTAGTTAAGAGTTCATCTACTCTACGGGTTTCATCCGACTTAATAATTCCACTGTCGAATGCTTCTTCCGCTTCAGGGATAGCGCATAAAATGCGATAACCTTTGGGGATTGGGAGTTGTGTTGCTTTGTCCTCGTCCTTTTTGTTCAGGACTTGGGATAAATCTACTGCTTGCCCTACGTTTAAGTCATTCATCGTCCGAATGCTCCATTCTTTGTTTAAGGTCTGTTATGTATTGCCGTGCCGTAAGAAGACCTCTAATCTCACCACACGTTCTTTGGTAGTCACCAAAATCTTTGGCTTGTCCGCCACTAATCCAATTGCTTAATTGCGCTACTTTTTTGTCTATGTCGTCCCATAGATTTTCAAAAGCGTCCATTAATCACCTTTCTTTTTAGTTTCCTTCTGTTTATCCATCATTTCCCTTTGAATCTTTACATCTAAATGGTTTTTTAAGGCATCTGACATCAATTCTTCTTTATGATGACGGTCAGTCTGCAAATGTTCGCTAACATGCTTAAATGCTTCTATGCCTACCTTAGCGGCAAGTTCAGTTTTGTCTTTTTGTTGCTCCATAGCAAGCTTAACGGCGTCCATTTTGACGTCCATCTGCTGTTTTTCGCCTTGTAAACGGGTCTGAGTTGCGATTCTTTCCCGTTCAATCTGCTGTTGTTGCTGTCTAAGGGCAATATCAGCTTGATCTTTTTGCGTTTTACGCTGTTGATCTTGCATTTTGATCTGCATTTCTTGCTGTTGTAGCTGAACAAGTGGGTCTTGAGCCTGTTGTTGCGCTTGTTGTTGGGCAACTTGTTGTTGATTTTGCTGTAACAACTGGGTTGCAGCCTGAGCTAACAACGGTGCAAGGCGGGCTTCAACTTCTGGATTCATGTGAACATCTTCGCCGTACT
Organism: uncultured Bacteroidota bacterium; assembly: GCA_903882965.1. Lineage (GTDB taxonomy): Bacteria > Bacteroidota > Bacteroidia > Chitinophagales > Chitinophagaceae > Nemorincola. The sequence goes on along the minus strand of CAIRZD010000116.1, from coordinate 6,088 downwards.
CGTCTTCCATAGGAGGCAGGTTCATACCGAGCTTTTGTTCGATCTCTACACGGTATTGCCAACCTAAATGCTCATTAATGTGAGCCATCATTGCACCCTGAAGCGCTTGCGCTTGCGGATTTTGCCCCAAGAGTTGAGCAATTTTAGGGTCTTGCATCGCTGACATATGCACTGTGATGTGTGCTTGATGGTCTTGATACGCAAAAGCCTTAACTGGCTTGCCCATGAGTATGTTCTGGTTTTCAGTGACCGGATCTTCTGGTTTCTGGTCTTCTGGCAACGGTATGAGTTTGTTTGCATTCTTGATTCCAATGACTTCAATCATCTGACGGTGCAACAGTGGCATGTTGTAGTACTGAGGAGCCGTTTGTGCTAACTGTAAAGCCGCCTGATACTGAACAATCTTTTGTGCAAGTGTTGACGCATTAGGATCGGAAACCGGAATAACGTCAATATTTTTATAATCTGACTTCCGTGCCTTAGGACTTCCAGTTTCAGGATCATAGTCATATTCGCCGGGAGCGTTGTCCGCAATAATTTCTTTTAAGAGTTTTAGTTCTTGCTTTAAGCTGTAGTGGATACGAGCTTGAACTGCGGACATAACCTTAAGTGTACGTTCCAAGATAGCCAAAGTAGTTCCGACAGGAGCGGCTGCCGACATATCTGAGACTTGTAAATCTGCTGTGTTTGCAAAGCGTCTTCCTTCTTCTACGATAGTATTTAACAAAGAATACAAGACTTGGCTTGGCTCTTTGTATGGTAGTGGCATGATGTTATCTTTCATCGCACCACTTGGGACGTCTACGTCACGGAACTCTCCGGGAGCTATTGGTGTGTCATCCCCTTTGACCCGCAATCCACGGGTCTTAAAGCCACCCGGCAAATTCGATAAGGATCCTGCATCGACCAACTGACGTATGATTGAAGTGCCAGATTTAGCATAAGCACCGATAAGATGGATAAGACCAAAAGCGTAAAAGCCAAAACCGGGAATATAGCTATAGTGGACCAGATGCGTTCTCTTTTGATAGGTTTCATCGCCTTCTCTCCAGTTTCTACGGATTGATAATACGGTTCCCGTGGACTTTTCAATTGTGACTACATATGGCAAAGCCATACCAGTCATCTCGCCGTCTTCGGTATGTTCAAATCCTGATAAGTCTAGATTGGTTTGGATTTCTAAAATCTTAAAGCGGTCATCTTGAAAAGCCTTGAAGCCTAGCTTCTCAGCAATCTTTTTCTCAACTTCATCTAGAACAGACTCTGGCTCACCTAAATCTACGTCTCGGTAAAATCCAGAAAGCTGAAGTCTTTTAAGATCATGCTCAGTCTTTCTCATAACGTGCGTTACACGTTCTGCGGACTGAAGATCTGGAGCGCCATAAGGTACTACGATATCTTCTGCAGGAACATATAGAGCTACTTGACGTTTAAGGATTGGGTCTTCGTATACTTTCTTAAATGCGTTACCTGCTAATCCCAAGCCCCAAAGCATACGCTCGGTTTCTGGGCGGTACTCTGACATCACTTCTGTCAGTTCGTAGTTCATGTCATCTTGAACACGTTGGGCAGAATCTTTTAGTGCGGGGGTTTCTTTTCCAAGGATGTGGGTTCTTACAGGACCTTGTGCTGGGAAAATTGCCATCATTGTTTCGGCTTGGAACTTGACTAAAGCTTCAGCCAACATAGGGTGGTAGACGCCACATGCGCCTTCCCAAGGTTCAGCCCGTTCTTCAATTTTTAATCCAAGAAGCTCAAGTCCGTCAACGTAAGTTTGGATCCAATCTTTCCTAGATGCAACGTCAGAATCAAACTCACCAATCAAGTCACCAGAGATTTGGGTTAATTCACTCTCAGATAAATACTCAGCTAAGTTTGCACCAAAGTCATCAGAGGTTTCGACTTCTTCTTCAAGAACAACTAGCGCCCCATCTTCAGGACCTTCAATCACAATCTCCAGTGGAGACTCTTGTTCTGCTAGTTCATCAATCCCTTGGGGAGCTGAGTAAATGGCCTTATCAATCGGCATATGCTATCCTTATTTAAAAGTTGGGCCTACTACCCAACTCACTGCTGAATACCGCACCCCTTTAGTTACCGAGGTTACCTTGTGTTCTAAAAATGACGGAAACACTAAAACACTTCCTTGTTTAAGTTTAGGTGAAGGAACGTCCCTAAATTCTAACTCACCTCCATGAAAATCACTAGGATCATTCAATAAAAGACTAATAGAAAGCTTTCTTTGTAACCCGTTAATAGGGTTGGCGGAGTCTCTGTGCCAAGTATAGTGACCGTTTTCGTTGTATCTTCCGATCTGAACCGACTCCATTCCACGGTATTCGTAGTTCCATCCGCAGACAATATTGGCGGCGTCTATGTAAGATTTAAGAATACATCCTACGGGGGTGAGTTGATCTAACCAAACAATGTCCGTGTTCCTTAATTTTTCGTTTTCCACTCCGGGTTCTGTCAACGAGTTCCCGACCTGAGCCGTTATCTTCTGATCCCAATCCACACCTTTTAGAATCAGTTCGCAATATTCTTTTGGGATAATAGAATCCCAGTGGTAGTAAAAGTTATCTAACATTAGTAGTAAGCCGTCTTTTTTCTAGGGACATATTCGTCCCATTCATCAGTTTGAAGTCGAATAAACCCGCCTTTACGGAATCGGATTAAGGCTTGAGTTGCCGAGTCTACTAAGTCATCGTGGTCTGAGTTTGGAAAGGCTGCCATTTCTTCTACAACCTCCTCCGCCCACCTAGTACGGGGCGCCCACACTTTTCCGGACGCAAAGATATCCGCTACGGAATTAACCCGCATAACCTTATCATTTCCCCTAGTCGGGGTAAATTCTTGCACTGGGATGCCCATTTGTCTTAGTTCGTAAACTAAAGGAGCGCCAGATGCCTTAGCTTCAATAATACATGAATCGGGCTGCCATTCTTTATATTGTTCCATTGCACAAGCCTTGAGTTCTGGAAACTCCATTCGTCTCTTAAAGGCATTTAATAAAATAATGTTGGCGTCATTTGGGTTTTCGTCTTTATAAAAAACGCCCCAAGTCGTACAAGCCGAGTAGTCCGACCTTTCGTTTTTGGTAAAAGCCGTATCCCAAGATTGGATGATGAACTCACATTCTGGAGCATGGTCTCCTTCCCACTCCCTCCACCATTCCCTTTTAACAATCGCCCCTTGTTCAGAAGTCGGTTGTTGTTGGTATTGGGCTTGCCATTTGTTTAAGGGTAATTCCCTACGCAGGGCAGTTAATTCCTCATAGCTCCAAAACTCAGGCCATAAGGGTTTTTCACTAGGAAGGATTGCGGGAAAGTCGATTACTTCCCAATCATCCCCGTCTCGCTCGGTAGCCGCTTTTAGGATTTTCCCCGTTAAGTCTCTTAGGCTCCAACGGGTCATCACAATTACAATCGCCCCGCCCGGTTGCAGACGCTGTCTTGGTCCGGAGGTATACCATTCATATACCTTATCAAAAACCGAAGGGTCTCCAGCTGCTAGCGCTGCTTCTTGTTCCGAATGAGGGTCGTCAATAATAACGAGATCGCCACCTTTACCCGTAACAGTACCGCCAACACCAATAGCAAAATACTCGCCATTACCGTTAGTACTCCAACGACCAGCAGCTTTAGAATCAGCCCGAAGGCGGACGTTTGGGAATATCTTTCCATATTGTTCACTGTCTACTAAGTTACGAACTTTTCGTCCGAATCCAACCGCAAGCTCCGCCGTATTAGAACATTGGATAATCTTCTTATTTGGATACTTTCCGAGAAACCAAGCCGGCAACATATAAGAAGCAAACTCAGACTTAGTATGACGAGGAGGCATATTGATAATAAGCCGTTTAAGTTTTCCATTTGCAATTTCCTCAAATTTCTCCGCCATGACTTTATGATGTCTACCATCAATAAATCCGGGCCACATATGATGGACAAACTCTAAAAAAGACTTTTGTCCTTTTTCCATTCTTTCCGAATCCATCCATTCCGCCGCCGCTTTCAAAATCTCGGCTTGGTCTTCTGGAGGAAGTTGACTAATGATCTTCTCAAAGTCCATCACGGATCCTGACGTGTTTTGGTCTAACAGTCCTTGCTAAGTTTGGGATTCTTTTACAATGCCCTAACTCACACAGACGGTTGATTATCCTTTGAATATTCCCACGACCCTTACGGTTGGTCATATATAAAATCTCGTCAATAGACGGACCATACCCATAGTCGTTCCAGAACGCTTCTATGACGTTGTAAATATCCCGTTGGGTTGGTGTCATTTACCGCAATCTTCCATACCGGGTTCATAAGTAAAACTCGCTTGATTATCTACAACTAAGACCGTTCCTTTTGGGTCATAAGGAGCAACTTGCCCGTAGATATTATTTGTTACATGTAACAGGTATTGAATATCGTTAATAGAAAGCTGCCCCATAAGCTGGAGAATCTTCATTACGGCAACGTCATTATCTAAGGGGGTGGGTTTAGCAATACATTCAATCATATGGGTTCCTTAAAAATTTTTATATATTTTTTTTGGGTTTTTCATTTAAAACAGTGACGGGGGGTGTTTCTGTAGATAAATCAACAACTTGCGCTTCAAACTTCATGTGGGGTATGTCATCTGTAAACGTTTCCATTTTATTTTCTTCTTCTGAATCAATGAGTTGCGAGTCATCAATTTTTAGGGATTGGGTGAGTGGAATAGTATGCATGGTCTGGCTGACTCCATCGGGCTGATTTTGGGGGGTGGCGGGTGCGTGGGTCTGCGTATCAGGGTTTTCACTAGGGGTCTGGGGTTTGATCTCATCGAGTAGAGACTTAGCGTCTGAGTAATCTACCTCTATGCTATTCCTACGCATGGCTTCCCTTAACTTATCCATTAGGCTAGCCTTAGCGTCTGATGACTTATGAATGATCGTGGTCTCTTTAGTCTCGGTGAATAGGTTCACTCCGTTAGACTTGCCCAATAGCTCTAGGGAACGGACTCTCGTGGCTGGTGGAATGTCCTCGCTTAAAGCATGAAGGGTTAATTGATGTAAAACAAGTGCCTTTAATTTATCGTTGGATAGGTATTCCTGAGCCTCGAAAGCCAGCCTGAACGCCTCTATCTCTTGGGCTACTTTGGGGACACTTGCCAGCTTACTAGCTTCACTACCTACTGTATTCGTATTCCCTTTTGACTTATACACTTTCCTATATGCTTTTGCCTTAGGTTCACCCAATGCGACCTCTCTAGCGAAATCTCTTTGCTTAGTCGTTAATGATCTTTTCTTACCTGATCCCGTTAGTATTCTCTCTATTGGTAATTGATCTAGTCCTTCTCTAATAGCTCTCCGATTTAACCTGAGTTTATTAGCGGGCTTTTTAGGAATTGGATTGTCGGTCATAGGGTTAGAACTAGGGTATAAGATGGGAACATAATACCCCACCTCATAGCAGTTTGCCTAAAACCCCTGTAAATATATACAGCCTGTATATAAAACCATGAGGGAAAGTCCCTATAAAATATTTATACAAAATAGCAACAAATTGCTTGCATGTTATAGATTACTTATGTTTATAATAAACGCATGACAGCGAGAAATTGATTTAATGTCTCTATGTTATGACCCTGAAACCCTTATAGATAAAGGATTAGACCATGTTATCCACTATTGAAAAAGCAATCACCGAAAGAATAGTAAAAACCGCATTACAGTCGGGCTTATTGGTCGGTGCATACGCTGATGACTCTGCCGACATAGAGCCTAGCGATGATCTTGCAAAGATTCTAGACTCTGCATTTTCCTATGATTGCGTGGATTTAATACTAGAAAGCAAAATAAACGGGAATATTGGCTTTATTGCTCTGAATTACTTTAATGATGGGACAGAAATTATTTCCGATTATTCAGTAAGCCTTGAGCCATTTATTAACAATTTGAGCTTTAAAAAATTAACTATTGATTTATAGATCGAAACGGGAGCAATCCCGTCTAAGGGTTAAGCCCTTACTGATGATGACCAACCAACGGAGGATTTATGGAAAACGGATATACAGAAAACCTTGCAGACTTTGGATATAGAGAGAGGGTTTTATT
>CAIRZD010000115.1 GCA_903882965.1 uncultured Bacteroidota bacterium | reverse complement strand
CATCTATCACCTGCATGGCGCTGGCTTTTAACCCTGCCCGGTAATTCTGTTGTGCTTGCTCAAGCGTGTGAGGGTTCTATCATTCTTCAGCGGCATCAATCGTAAGGGCGGGCTAAAAAAGGCGGCCATCATGGGCTGGGCTTCAGCGCTTGTATCATCAAGGTAATCTGCTGGATAAAACACATCCCTATCCGCTCTCCAGAGGGGCTTGCATCAAAATAATCTGCTGCTTAAAGAACACACCCCTATCCCCTCTCCAGAGGGGAATATATCGAGTGCTCAATATCTATATGTCATTTTCAAAGAGCGGCAGGCAGGTTTGTATACAGCAAATTGTGGCTTTACCACTACTTTTTTGTGAGTACGATCATTGACTTTTTGCCTTGTTTATTGTAGGCGGTGATCTTGTAGTAGGCGCTGCCATCAATGAGTAATACATCGGCGGTATTGGGGGGATTTGCGCCTTCATCGTCGGCAATGATGGTGATGGTGTTTTTCTTTTTTGTGAGGGGGATGTGTAATTGCTTATGGGTTTTTTCGAGGGTATAGTTTGTGAGCAGGGGGGCTTCGTTAAATAAAATCGTAACTACATCGCCATCTATAACGCCGCCATCCCATACTTCGAGAATGCAGGTGTCTGAGATCCAGTCGAGCTGTTTTTGTATGCCTTCGGTTATGGTGTTTGGAGGCATGGGTGGCTCTGCTGTGGCGGGGGTATCTGTTATTGGTTTTGGGGCGGGTAGTGGTGGGGCTTTTTTCGCTACGTAAAATACACTGCCGGGTGCATTGGGCTGCTCGAACTCCATAGTGCCGCCACCGCATATAGTATTTGTATTGTCATTGCCGATGAAGGTGCCTGTGGCGATGTATTTATTGCCAACGATTTTGTAGGTGAGCTTGGTATCGAAGAGGCATATTACCTGGCCCTGGGGGAGCTTATCGAGCGACTTTGTTTCGGTGATGGTGAGGGTATGCTGGCGGCGATCGATGTGGCCGGAGACCTGGGCTTTAAAATCGGCGCCGGTGGGTTGCCTGGTTATAGAGTAGCCGTACAGGGTGTTGCCAATGATAGTAAAAAATACATGATAGGGATATGCTTCGCCGTCTTTTGCCGTGGCGGTGCCGATGAGGGAATAGGTATTTGACTGGGCTAACAGGGAACAGTGCAGCAGAAGAAGAACCCCAACCCCTAAAGGGGCTATGCGGGTGAATATACTTTTGGCTTTTGAGGGGCGGTTCATCTTTTTCTTTGGGCTTGCTCAAAAGTACAATTATTGGGGAAGGGAGGGGGTGATATTTTTAGTGTTGAAGTAGTGTTGATGTATTGGGGGGATGAGGTAAGGCTTGGGAAACATGCGCTATCTGTTTTTATAAATAGCTCTTCTATGACCAATTCGGATTACTTCGATAATTAGCTGAGCGTCTTCAATTCTATAAATGATGCGGTAATCTCCGCTGCGTATCCTATATTCTTTATCGCTTCCTTCCAGTTTTTTACAGCCAGCAGGCCGGGGATCTATAATGAGTGAATCTATTTTGGCGGTAATATTATTTGCTATTTGTTTAGGAAAGGATGCTAATTGCTTTTCTGCAATACGGCTGATGATTAGCTGGTACATAATTAGTCAATTATCCCTTTTGCTCTTAACCTGCTTTTGGCATCTTCCCAACTGCTGTAATCATTTTCATTTTTTGATAACTCAACTGCTAATATATCTTCAAGGTCTTCGATAAATTCCATAACATCAACATCGGTTTTGCCTTCTTGTTTGAGATGTGCAAAATCAATTAGCAGCGCTGTTCTTTCGCCTTTATCATTCAATACGAAATTTATACCGGTCATAAAATCTATTTCTCTGGTACCAAAGTTAATTAAAATGTGTATAAATATATGATAAGATATTCACAACAAACTGAGGGGATAGGGAACCTATCAAGCTTTGGTTTTATCTTTAATGTCTGCGCCGCAATCAAAGCCCCATGCGTTTCTGCCACGGTAGTATGTATTGGTTTTCGCGTCATACTGCCATTTTTCAGTAACCGGAGGCTCATGGGTAGTCACTAATTTTATACCCCAGCAAAAACATGGTTTGACGTATACATACTGCGACGGATCTACTTTGTTTTTGAAAAATACGGGCAGAGCCAATCCCCAGTACATCTCTCCATGGTAGTAAGTATCATTCTTGCTGTTGTAATGCCAATGTGCCAGGCTTTTAGGTTTATCAACATAAATTAATTTATAACTACCCCAAAGACCTTGCTTAATTATTACATACTGAGCTGCAGTAGCATGTACTGAAATTGTTATAAAAACAAGCAATAAAATTGACTTTAGATCTTTCATAACGAGTCTATT
>CAIRZD010000114.1 GCA_903882965.1 uncultured Bacteroidota bacterium | reverse complement strand
GTATTAAATCCAGAATTTGGCGCAGTAACGGTTTGTTATTATTTTTACTACGTTTGAATAGCCCCATATTTTTGTGTTTTGGTCGTTCTTAACCAAAGGTATGGCCGCTATTCAGGCAAAAAAGTTTCGGATAGTTGTGAACCTCATTAAATATATAATTGTACCTTCTGAAAAATGCCTTTCACCTTTGCACATCCGGCAATAGTGCTGCCGCTGCTCAATAAGCGATATAAACTATTTTCATCATCCGGGCTGATAATTGGTAGTATCATACCCGATTTTGAATCTTTTATCAGGCTTAACGAGCATAAACATTACAGCCACACCTGGCTCGGGATGTTTTGGTTCGATCTGCCATTGGCTATAATCGTAGCTTTTATTTTTCACAACCTCGTGCGCGATCCGCTTATCAATAACCTGCCGGCCTTTTTAGAAAGTAAATTCAAGCGCTTTGTAGGCTATACCTGGAATCAATATTTTCGTAAGCATTTCTTAATGATCATTGTTTCTATGCTCATAGGCATTGCGCTGCACTTAGTATGGGACGCATTCACCCACCTCAATCTTGCCAACCCAGATGCTGTCGACTCAACCGTTACGGTACATGGTTATCTGCTGTTTAAAGTATTACAGGATGCAGATTCTGTTTTAGGAATAATAATAGTGGCTGTTTATGTACTGGTGCTACCCGCTCCAGCCGGGCCCATAGAAGAGCCAATGAAAAGAATGATGTACCGCATAGATGCTGTTCCGGTTAAATATGGCAAGCTTAAATACTGGGCCGTCTTCTGCGTTACCGCCGCAATGTTTGTTTTTTTGGCAATGAATATGATCACCAAACAAATGACTATAGTACTGTTCATTGATATTAATATTGCTGCCTGGTTGCTGGGGCTGGTAGTTGCAGGGGTGCTGAACAAGCTTTTTCAGGCAACAGATTGATGTATATTGATAATAATGGGTTCTATCTTATTTTGAATAACAACCGTTGCAGGAAGCTTTTCATCTCACTGTACCCCATGTCCAGCACATCGTACAGCGGTACTTTAAGGTATTTATTGAGGTTGATGTAACCGAAGACAATGCCGGAGAAAAGCGTAAAGAAAGATGCAAAGGCTATGCCATATATGTTTTTGAAGATAATAAGGCCCAGGTAATCGCCGGCAATGGCGAAGGCGAGCATAATGAACACTTTGTATAAATTGAGTTTAGGCTTGTGGATAATATCAAGCGTTACACCAATGAAACGGTCGAGCGGATAGAACAGGGCAAGCACCATCAGTATGCGGAAAATATTGGCAGACTCAGACCCTACATATTTATAGCCACCAAGTATGTGCATGATCAGGCCCGAGAAAATAAGCACAAATACGGTTAAAGGCACAAATGCAATGGTGAGCATCCCCGTATATTTCTTGAAGATATACTTGGTCTGGTGCTCATTCTTATTGTTATACGCTATGGCCATCCCCGACATGCCCGTACTCACAAAGCTGCGCAGTATGAACTCCACCAGTTCCATTAGCCGCACCGGCAGTGTATACTCTGCCAGTGCTGCAGTATCGAGCATAAAGGTGATGAAAAATGTATCTGTACTGCCCAGCAGGCGGGATGCCAGCGTAGAACCCAGGCTGTATTTGCCGAAATTGACCAGCTCCATTGTGCATAGCCGCGACCTGCGGAAAAAGGTGCGCACACGGCCCAGCCCCCACAACAGGCCCACCACACTGGCCAGGCAGTTGGTGAGGAAGTTACACCACAGCAGGGCATCCAGCGTCATTTTATGCAGTAACAGCAGCACTATGATATAGAGGATCATGGAGCCGCTGTTAATAAGGCGAAGCCACAGTATCTTGCCGTATTTTTCCTCAGCCACCAATATCCAGAACATGAGGTTGAATGGCAGCGAACTGATGAATGTGGCCCCAAACCACCGCACCGATACTACGAGCGCATCGTTCTTAATAGATGGCAAAAAAGGTATGAAGGCTATATTAATCAGCACCAGCACACCCGTCGTCACCAGCGCTACATACCATACCGAACCCAATACTTCCTGCGCCCTTATCGGTTCGGCACCGGCATAAAACTTTATAGTAGCCGTGCCCAGGAAGCCATTCCGCACGGCATCGCCCAGGGCGCAGATCATCAGGAAGAAAAACCAGGTACCGGCATCAGTCTTGCTAAGCGTGCGCGCCACCAATGCTATGAGCACAAACCCCAATACAGCAATAACACCATTCCCGGCCAGGGAAAGAAAATGCTTATTATTGAGATCGGAGACTTTGAACTTGGCCATTAATGCTACAGAGGCTGTAAATTAATCAAGTTTAGAATATACTGTAGCTTTTACCGGGGGCAAATAGTAATAAAACAATTATCATTTAGCTGCCGGCTCTATAAATATCTGCCTGATACGGGGAAATTCCTTTTGTATCGTCTTTGTGATCCTTTCAATAGAGTCCGTGATCTCAATGGTTGTGAGGTTATCTTTAAACACGGCTATCAGTTGTAGCAATACCTCTTCAGGCGCCATATACATGGAGAAATGTTTTTTTACTTTAATTACCGCTTCATCAGCCTGGGCAATGGCCACTATGCGGCGGAGCGTTTTCCGGCTGGTGGTTTCACCCATTAAGAGGCTCTTACTTTCCCGCACCAATACCATAGAGATAACTATAAGTATGAGCCCAATGATTACAGACGCAATGCCATCATAATAGGGGTTGTGATATAACCGGCCAAAATAAATACCCAAAAAAGCAACAATAATGCCTGCCAGGTCGCCAATATCCCCCAACAGCACAATAAAGGTAGATGGGTCTTTGCTTTGGGTTATAGCCTTAAAAAAAGAGACATCGCCCCGCTGCCTGTTAAATACCTTCGATGCTGCAGCTAGTGAAATAATTGTAAATACAAATGCAATAGCTAAAACAATGTAGCTCCAGCCCGGCTTACCTTTGAACTCCGGGTGCCTGATTTTTACATACCCTTCAAATAATGATATACAACCACCTAAAAGAAAAATAATAAGGGATACTACAAAGGACCAGAAATAAAACTCCTTGCCATACCCGAATGGGCGCTCAAGATCGGGCCTTTTTTTACTCATCCTTATTCCCCATATCAGTAATATCTGGCTCACCGCATCTATAACCGAGTGTACAGCTTCAGATATCATTGAAGAACTGCCGGTTATACCCGCCGCAATAAACTTTGATACAGCGATAGATATATCCGCTCCCAACGATACATAGATAAATAACCTCGACTTCATGCTATGATTACATTGCTAAATAATCGTGCCTGATGGTTTTTTAGGGCTGATTTGAAAAGTTTGTATAAAAAGACCTGTTGGTGCTATTTATGAATTACGGGCTTTGAGCTTATCATTAATGATATCCTTAACTTTCCGCTTACTCACAGGCCCATCCCAACCTTTGCTTAATGCGGCAATAAGCTCCTGTACATTTTTATGTTTAGTGGTTTTGCCATTCTTTGCATCTTCCATTGCTTTAATTGTTGTGGCATTGGATATTTTAGGCATACGGCTATATTTTAAAATAAAGGTAGAGAATTGATGACAGATGGGAATTTATATATCCTACTAATATTTCATAACTTTATCAATTATATGGAACAAGGAAACCGAAACAAAGAGACAAATGTTAAGACGGCTATTGATGCTGTAACTGAACTGGTAAAAGCAGTTCCTGTTTATCAGGATGCATTACAGCCTGCTGCAAAACAAATTGGGAATTCATTAGAAACACTTACGAAAACAATAAACATTGCTCTTGCTCCGATCAAAGCATTGGTTTGGGGATATGATAAAATTGAAGAATTTATTACTACGCGAATAACTGAGAAATTAAAGAATATTCCTGAAGAAAATATAACTACGCCACCACCACAAGTTGCCGGACCTGCAATTGAAGCTCTTCGGTTCGCAGGGCACGATGAAACTTTAAGAGAATTATATGCTAATCTTCTTGCAACGGCAATGAACAAGGAAACAATCCATCAAGCCCACCCCGGATTTGTTGAAATACTTAAAAATATGACCAGTGATGAAGGCATACTATTGCAATCTTTTACTGCAATACACTATCCTTTAATTGATGTTCATATAACAGCAAAAGATGGTGTTGGCTTTACGATCTTTCGCTCTAATTATTCCCATTTTCATAAAAATACAAAATTGATAAGACCGGACTTAGTTCCGTCCTACCTTGATAACTTATGTAGACTTGGAATAATGGAAATTCATGCAACAACTTGGATAAATACCCCAAATACTTATGAGCCATTAGAAACTGATAAGGAATTTGAAATCATAAAGCAAGCTATTGAAGTAATTATGCAACGTAAACTCTCATTTCAACGAAAAATAGTTAGGCTTACTTCATTTGGAAACCTGTTTGTTCAAAATGTAGTTAGAGAAAAAATCAAGGTTCAGCCCTCACCCACTCCCCCATCCCCTCATCATACCGCTTGATCACTTTCGCTGGATTACCCGCCGCTATAGAAAACGGAGGTATATCTTTCGTCACCACAGCCCCTGCAGCTACTACGCAATGCTTGCCGATCGTTACCCCTGCGGTGATCACTACATTGGCCGCTATCCAGCAGTCGTCTTCTATAACGATGGGTGCAGTAGTTACCGGTTGCTTATGTATGGGTGTTTGGGGGTCTTTGTATTCGTGGTTCAGGCCGCTGGCCACTATGTTTTGCGCCAGTATCACATTATTGCCTATGGTCACAGGGCCTATGATCACATTGCCCATACCCACAAGGCTGTTATCACCAATGATCACATCCCCTACCCCATTATTTATTGTGCAGAAATCCTCTATGGTGGAATTTGCTCCTAAGCTGAACTTATTAAACGGCAGCACATCCATCCGAGTATACCGTCTAATTTTAGAGCCCTTGCCCCTCGTATGATAAAACCTGTTCAGGAAAAATTTCACCCATAGGCGCGGCCTTGCTTCGCCCTTAGGCACCAGCATCCTGTGTACAATTTTTTTTAATCCCGGATTACTTTTTACCGTATCAGCAATTGGCATAATTCAGTTGACAGTTAAATTTCCTGATAATCAATGATAGCCGGATTATCTATTTTTTGAGACGCATTAAGAACTTCAATTCCAACAATTGATCCGGCGGCATCGTAATCCAGAATAATGTCGCCAGGCTTATTTTCACTGGTTTCAACGATCTTTTTTTCAGTGAAACTTATAAATAACGCATCTACTCCCTTATCGCATTTTATCTTCATAGACCATTTACAATTTCAAAAAACCCTCCAGTTGCACAAACACTTCATCCAGCGTAGTCTTTATCTTATGCACCAGTGGTTTTATATGCTCCGCAGTATCTGCATCAGGTGTTTTAATATTTTCAAGATCCCTGATGGTTTGCTTCAGAGAAGCAATGCCCAACCCGTCTATCGCTGATTTCATTTTATGTGCTACCTGGTGTATTACCGAATAGTTGTTGGCCTCATCAGCTTCTATCAGTTGCCTTAATTCCACCACCATTGCCTCAAGAAATACATTGATCATTTTCTTTATGAACGAGGTATCGCCTTTTGCAAATTCATTTATAAAAGACAGGTCATACAGTAAGCTGCTCTGCTCTATAAAGTCGGCATCTGCCTCCTGCAATATTTCCGTTTTGATCTCTTCGTTCTTTGTATCTGGCATAATAATATTACTGATCACGCGGAATAGTTTTTCTTCCGTATAAGGTTTGGTTACACAATCGGTCATTCCTGCCTCCAGGTATTGCGCATGGTCTGCTTTAAGGGCATTTGCCGTAAGCGCTATGATTGGCGTTGCAGATCTTTTTTTGTCTTTCATCGCCCGTATCTTCTTTGTGGCAGTGATACCATCCATCTCCGGCATATGGATGTCCATCAAAATAATGTCAAAAGCTTCCTCCTTCAGTTTGTCTACAGCTTCTTTACCATTATTTGCCATGGTCACCTTGCAGCCCCACGACTCCAGTATATACTGCACCAGGAACTGGTTGAGTTCCCAATCCTCGGCCACAAGTATTTTTAGGTCTTTTAATGCTTTATAATCAATGTCCACCAGCGTCTCCTGTTTCAGCATTGAGCCATCACCTTTTTCATAAGGGATGTAAAAAGTAAATGTAGTACCCACATTCACCACGCTCTTTACCGAGATAGTGCCGCCATGCATTTCTATAAGCTCTTTACTTATCGATAACCCAAGGCCCGTGCCACCAAATTTCCTCGATGTATCTGTTGCCGCCTGCACAAACGGGTTAAATATATCATTCAGCCTGTCAGGCTTTATACCAATACCCGTATCTGATACCTCAAATTCAAGTGTTGTCGATTTAGCATCGTTATGATAATAGTATACGCTTATATAGATACCCCCGCTGTTGGTAAATTTCAATGCATTGCTCAGCAGGTTATTTAATATCTGTCCCAGCCTCGATGGGTCGCCTATCACGATAAGGTCATTAGCCACATTACTCTTGAACGACAATACTATATTCTTTTCTTCTGCCTTGAACTGGAACGACTGCACCGTCGTGAGCACCTTCTCCTCCAGTTTAAATGGTATATGCTCCAGCTCAAACTTACCCGACGATATTTTCTCTATATCCAGTATATCATTTACAATAGATAGCAGCGTGTTTGCTGATGAGTTTAGGAGGTTAGCATACTTTTTCTGCTGGTCATTGAGCGGCGTCTTTGTCAAAAGGTTAGTAACCCCCAGCAACCCGGTGAGCGGCGTGCGTATCTCATGGCTCATATTGGCCAGGAAAAATTCTTTTGCCTTCGCAGAGTCCTCAATATTGCGCTTGGTCTTGCATAGCTCCTTTTCTATTTTTATC
>CAIRZD010000113.1 GCA_903882965.1 uncultured Bacteroidota bacterium | reverse complement strand
CGACCCTCAGCTTGGGAAGCCCTTACAGGCATTTCCATACATTAAAAATCAGCAGTTTATAGATTGACATTACCATTATTTCTTGTGCGGTCCTTGCAAATACCTTGCAAATAACTTGCGCATGAACTACAAAATTATCCTCGACAAAAGACGGACTAAAGAAGATGGGAGGTACGCCCTAAAAGTTCGTACCTACAAAGGAGATAAATATAAGGATAAGGCTTTGGGCATATCCTTATTTGAACATGAATGGAATGAACAGGCCCAGCTTGTGTTGAAGACCTGCAAGAACCACAAGACATATAACTCAAAAATAATACAGGAGAAAGCAGAACTTGAAAGGCAAATACTGTTCGGAATTGAGGTGCCGCCAGAACACAAAGCGACTAAAAGAACCTCTGTTATTGAATACGGTAGGAAGCTATCGAAAGAGTTTGAGAAGGTGGGCAAGTCGGGTAACTCAATCGTATATGACACAGCCATTAAGATGCTGCTCAGGTTTACCGATGAAAAGGATGTCACTTTTGAGGACATTGATTACTCATTCCTTACTAAGTATCACAATGACTTCCTTCGTAGAAACGTTGGGCTAAACACCATCTCCATCTACATGAGAACCCTCAGAGCCATGTTCAACAAGGCGATTAATGAGGAGCTGACGGAGAACTACCCTTTCAAAAAATTCAAGATCAAACAGAAGCCGACGCCATCAAGGTCATTGACCATAGCAGAGCTGCAAAAGATTGTCAACCATGGATGTACAGGAGCCACTGAGTTCAACAGGGATTTGTTCCTGTTGTCCTTTTGTTTAATTGGCATCAACTTCGCCGACCTACTGACATTGCGAAAAGAGGATATTGTTGACGGCAGGGTAACATTTGCCAGGAAGAAGACCCACAAAATCTACTCTATCCTGTTGCAGCCGCAAGCAAGTAGTCTATTTGAGAAATGGAACAATGACAGCTATTACCTGCTACCAGTCCTCTTGCCAAGTTACAAGGGAGTCGAATTGATTCACAAAACACAACTGGCAATCAGCCTTTGCAATACCTACATAAAGAAGGTCGCAAAAGACTTAGGAATCAACAAAAAAATATCTACTTACTATGCGCGTTACTCCTGGGCAAACATTGCCCGAAACCTTGGCTATTCAAAGGACTTGATTGCTGAAGCACTTGGTCATGAATACGGCAACAAGGTTACTGGCATCTACCTCGATAGTTACGAAAACACCGTGTTGGACAAAGCCAATGAGCAGGTCATTTCAGCAGTCTTTACCAGAGAATCCCCAACTATTGTTCACGACAAAAATCCAAACAAATGAAACGAATACTTCTAGGGATATGGGCCTTTATACGCACCCTGCTTATTATAATAGTCGTGATGTTACTAGTTGGACTTTATGAGGTAATAATGAACCCATTAAAGTTCTTCCATCCGAAATAGCAAGCTACGAAAGCTCAAAATCCATCAAGTCCCGTGGCTTGACCTTAAGAATACGGGCAATCAGACAGATATGGGACAGGGATGTATTAATTACCCCTGTCTCTATCCTGCTGATTTGGGAAGGTGGCAATCCTGCTTCATTGGCAAGTCGCTCCTGCGAGTAGCCCTTTTTAAGGCGCACCTCCCGAAGCTTGGCACCAAATGCCATTACTCCTTGCTCATCCCTGTAATAGGTTGCTTTTGCCACAGGGTCAAAGTGAGCAAATTTGCCATCCTCAAACCATAGCAAATTTGCTATTTTTGTAACTAACTATTTAATCACATAAAACGAACTATATGAAAACAAGACTTATACTGATCTTCTGCATTCTACAGTTTTCCAATGGCTACAGCCAAACGTATCATAGTTCGACATATACGGTGTGGACTATTGACGAGAATAAAGAGCATCCTAACCTAAAAGAACAAATAGGCTCGAAGGAATCGAGCACACTGATAGTCTTATCTCAAATGAAAATCAAAATGATTGGCAACATATTCAATAGTACCTATATGATTACCAAGAAGTCTATTGAGGGTGACACTGAAATTTATGACACGAAAAGCACGCAAACAGGAGATCATTGTAGGTTTGTCCTAAAAACAAAGGAAAATCGCATGTACCTGCGCGACTATGACTCAGAAGACATGAAAGGTGTCCTTTTCTGGTTTGTGATCAAGTAACACTTGCTGTTACTTTGCATAGTTTGAAGCCATAACTTTATATCATGAACAAAAAATGATTTCCTATGACAATGATAAGTCGATTAGTCTTCTTCAAGAACGAGAAGAAGACGCCCAAGCAATCGTCTGACAGGATAACCCTCAATGAAATATCCATTGTCATACCAGTTAAAAACAATCAAAGAGGTATAGATAATTACCTTAAAGCATTCTTTGAAACGCAACAGCCTGAGTTTTACCCAAAAGAAATCATCATTGTTGACAACAACTCCACTTTACCGTTAGAGGTTAACCATCTGCTAGATAGAATTCGCCTACCTGTTCACCTGATTCAGTGCAGACAACCTGGGGCTGGTGCAGCAAGAAACGCTGGTGTTGAACAGGCAATGGGAAAGTGGGTGTTGTTTAATGACAGTGACTGTATTCCGACTTCATCATTGCTGACAGGATATCTATATTCCGATAATGGCTCCTTAGGTTATTCAGGCAATGTCAAATCATTAGGAAGCGACTTGCTTTCCAGATACTACGAAAGTCAAGAGATACTTATTCCGTTGAAAGTGCATGACGTTGAGCGGGGATTTGTGCCTCAATACTTGATTACCGCTAATTGCCTTGTATGGCGGCAGGCCTTTATTACAACCGATGGATTCGATGAGCGCATTACTATAGCAGGTGGTGAGGATATTGACCTAGGGTTACGGCTGTCGCAGTTAGGGTGCCTATCCTATGCTTTTGATAGCTTAGTCCTCCATAATTTCGATGATGGTATTTTGGGGTTCTGTAGACGGTTCAAGAGATATGGAACTGGCAATAAAATGGTTGAGCGCATTTGGAATGTAAGATTGACACCGAAACCGTTTAAACCAAATCATCCAACCCCTGCAAACTGGACGTTCGCTATTTTGCAGTACATATATCTGCTAGCAGGGTATATAAAGAGCTAAGGTTTGCTACAAACTATGCTGAACCGCTGATAATTTGCACACTTTGCACAATTCGCATGATCTATATTCATATCTATACACATTTCCTATTATTGTCGTGGTTATAAATTACCCTTCTTCTATTTCTCACTGTATATTCGTGCCGATGAACCAGAAAGTCGGCAGAACTGCTATTTCCCAGCAACAAGCTAAGTTTTTTGCTTATGAACTTACTAGGCGTTTCCCGTCAGGAAGTCCAGAGCGATTTAATGCCACTTTATTAGATGCACAGGTTGATTTAAACCCCCATCAGGTGGAATCAGCCCTATTTGCTTTCAGGTCTCCGCTTTCAAAAGGCGCAATATTAGCCGATGAAGTTGGACTTGGTAAAACGATTGAAGCTGGCATCCTTCTGTCACAATTATCCGCTGAAAAAAGAAGAAAGCTCCTTATTATTTGCCCTGCAAACTTAAGAAAGCAATGGTCGCAGGAATTGAGCGACAAGTTCTTCCTTGACAGCCTTATATTAGAGAATAAGAACTTTAAGCAGTTCCAAAAGGGCAGCAAAAAGAACCCGTTTGAGCAGGCTAAAATAGTCATCTGTTCTTATCAGTTTGCGACAGCAAAGGCCGATCTGATGCAGTTAATATCATGGGATTTGGTTATTATAGACGAAGCACACAGGTTGCGGAACGTATATAAACCGAAGAATAAAATCGGGAATGCTATCAAAGAGGCATTATCCCATTCGAGAAAAATACTGCTGACTGCCACCCCACTTCAGAACTCTTTACTTGAATTGTACGGGCTGGTAAGCATAATAGACGAGCATACATTTGGTGATATTAAGAGCTTCAGGGGACAGTTCCTAAAGACAGTTGAAGGAGAGAACTACCAGGATCTGAGGGACAGGCTAAAAACAGTATGTATCCGAAACCTAAGGCGGCAAGTGCAGGAATATATTCGCTACACGAATCGTATACCACTGACCATAAAGTTTGAACCAACCGACGAAGAACACAAGCTTTATGGCCTTGTAAGCGACTATTTGCAGCAGGAACTGTTATATGCCTTGCCTACCAGCCAAAGGCACTTAATGACACTAATATTGCGCAAGTTATTAGCCTCTTCTTCATTTGCTATAGCAGGGACGCTCACCAGCCTTATCAACAAACTAAATGAAATTGTAGCAGATCAGGAAAGGAAAAGTGTTACAGATGATATATCCGATGATTTTGAGCTGGCAGATGAATATGCGGAAGAGTATGAAGAAGAAGAAACTGAAGAATCCAGTAACCTAACGCTTGCCGAAATAGAGGAAATAAAGCAGGAGATAACACAACTCACAGGCTTCAAAGAACTGGCAGAGAGCATTATGTACAATGCTAAGGGAGAGAAGTTGTTAACTGCCCTCAAACAAGGATTTGCCAACTTACAGCAAGGCGCAGCCAAAAAGGTTATCATCTTTACCGAAAGTACCAGGACTCAAACCTACCTGTTTAAATTGCTTGAAACCGACTACCAAGGCAAGGTAGTCTTATTCAATGGTTCCAATAATGATGAACGGTCAAACAAGATTTATAAAAGTTGGATAGCCAAACATAAAGGTTCTGATAAGGTTAGTGGCTCTCCTACCGCCGATAAGAGGGCTGCTATAGTCGATTTCTTCAGGGAAGAGGCTACTGTTATGATTGCTACAGAAGCCGCTGCTGAGGGTATTAACCTTCAGTTCTGCTCTATGATAATCAACTATGACCTGCCATGGAACCCGCAGCGCATTGAACAACGTATCGGCAGGTGCCATAGGTACGGGCAGAAGTTTGATGTTGTGGTAGTAAACTTTCTCAATGTCAAAAATGCAGCTGATATCAGGGTGTTCCAATTACTTGATGAGAAGTTCAAATTGTTTAGCGGCGTATTTGGAGCAAGTGATGATGTGTTGGGCAGTATAGAAAGTGGTGTTGACTTTGAAAAAAGGATCATTGAGATATACCAAAAGTGCAGGTCTGAGGAAGACATAAAGAACCAGTTTGACCTACTGCAAAAGGAACTCGAAGAACAGATTGGGCAAAGAATGCAGAATACCAGGCAGCAGTTACTTGAGAACTTTGATGATGAAGTGATAGAGAAGCTGAGGATAAGAATGACTGAGAGCCAGGAATACATCAACAAATTTGAGGACCTGCTATGGACAATTACAAAGCATAAAATTCAGGGAGATGCAGACTTCAATGATAGTGCCCTGTCCTTTAAGCTGAACAAGCAGCCATTCCCTAATGTAAAATTCCTCTTGGGAACCTATAAACTGGGGAAAAACGTAGAGGATGCACATACCTACCGTATCGGACACCCTTTGGCACAGAATATCATTGAGGATGCAAAAAGCAATGTACTTGACCATGCTAAACTGGTGTTTGACCTTTCTGGCTACAGCGGGAACATTTCAATCCTGAATGATCTGAAAAACAAAGAGGGCTGGATAAGTGTTACTGCGCTCTGCGTCTCTTCTTTTGAAGACTCAGATTACCTGATTTGCTTAGGAGCAACAAATGAATCGGAAACTTTATCGGAGGAACAGGTGAAACGTTTATTAAGTTTGCCAGTGAAATCGGAAACACGTGCGGATGGAATAGGTCATGAGCCAATTATTAACAGGCGTGAAGAGGAAGCAATACATTTGCAGATAACATCAGTGAAAGAGCGGGATAACGACTATTTTAAGGCTGAAACCGAAAAGCTGAACAAGTGGGCTGATGATCGGGTAAATGCGGCAGAACTGGCGATCAAGGAGACTAAGCGCAGGATAAAGGAATTGAACAGAGAGGCTTTAAAAACTACTGATTCCCAGGAGCAGCTTAAGATTCAGAATGAGCTACAGGACTTGTCAAAAAAACAGAAGAAGCAAAGGCAGGAGATATTTAATGTAGAGGATGAAATAGCTGAAATGCGGGACAGTATGATTTCCAATATTGAGAAACGCATGAGGCAGGAATTGAAGCAGAAACGACTTTTTACCATTCAATGGCAACTTATATAATGACTAGATGACCAACTACGAGAAACTGATAAATACGCTTAAAGAAGTATTCATGCTAGATAAAGCCGATCTTGACTTTGGCATTTATCGAATCATGAACCAGAAGCGCAGTGAGATTGAAAACTTCCTGCAAAACGAGCTTGTGCCACAGGTTAAGCAGGTGCTTGCTGCGAACCTTACTGTTGACAAGAAAGGCCTGCAAAAAGATTTGGACGAGGCAATACAGCAGGCAAAAGCTTTGGGGGCTGACCCTGATACTTTACCTAAAGTTATTGCTCTAAAGAAAAGTATGGGTGAAGCTGGAGATATAGAAGGTCTGGAAAACGAAGTATTTTCCTTGCTAACCAATTTCTTCAAAAGGTACTTTGACAGTGGCGACTTCATCTCCTTGAGGCGTTATAAGAAAGATGTATATGCCATACCTTATGAAGGTGAAGAAGTAAAGCTACATTGGGCAAATGCTGACCAGTATTACATAAAGACTTCGGAGTACTTTAAGAACTATCGATTTAAGCTCAGAGACGATAAAGCAGTGAACTTTGAACTGGCAGAGGCTGAGACAGAGCAAAACAACAACAAGATACAGGGAGATAAGGAGCGCAAGTTTGCAATATACAAAGAGCAGCCAGTATTGCTTGATGGCAATGAGCTAAAAATATTCTTTACCTACGAAGCAATGGATAAGAAAGCCAAGCAGGACGACCTGCTGGCTGAAGCCTTTGAAGTAGTAAAACCATTGGTGCCTGCCGACTATATTCAACTATTTGAAAAGCTACCAACTGAGAAAGATAAGGACAGAACTGTGTTGCAAAAGCACCTGAAAGACTATGCGGTGCGCAATACATTCGACTACTTCATTCATAAAGACCTTGAAGGTTTCCTGACCAGAGAGCTGGACTTCTACATAAAAAACGAAGTACTGTTTATAGATGACATAAACACTAAGGACGAGCAGGAATTCCTAAAGCAGCTTAGTAAGATAAAGGCGATTAAAAAGATAGGTGAGAAAGTTATTGCATTCCTTGCACAGCTAGAAAACTTCCAGAAAAAGCTATGGCTGAAAAAGAAGTTTGTGGTAGAAACCAATTATTGTATAACGCTGGATAGAGTACCTGAAACCCTTTATAAAGAGATAGCTAACAATGATAAACAAATAGCAGAGTGGATAAGGCTTTTTGCGATTGATGAAATAAAAGCTGGGAAAACGAACGAAATGTTTGCATTAAGGGTAAAAGAATGGATGACCAAGAACTTGTTCTAAGGTTCGCTGGATTTTACCTGCGAAAGAGAAGCGAGTTGGAGTATTTCGGCAATATGAAACATTTTTTGAACACTGCCAATGAATATCTCAACCGCTCACCCGATAGGGTATTAAGCGAGATTTCTGTCAAGTTTCTAAATGCAATGAAAGTTTGCCATTTCATGTTTGGGAAATACGCGTTTAGAAAGTGTTTACCCAACCATCTTCGTAGCGGAGCACGAAAGCAGTTTATTAATAAATCCATGTTCGTTGTATGGTCCGTATTGACTGCCGAAGTTGATTATGATGACTTGGCGAACAACTATGATGAATCGTATTTTGCTGAGATATTAGCAGGAAAAATGGTGACTAGAGAAACTGCAACTGAAGGATATATTGTCACAACTAACAGCGACTACAATAAATTATTCACAACAGGCACATTTGACGTCAAGAATATAAATAAGGCATTTGAAGCAACTGAGAATATTCTTAAAGAGTACAATTTATTGCAACTATGATAACTAGTATAGAGTACACAAATTTCAAGTCTCTGAAAAAGGTAACCATTCCTTTTAATAAAATCACTGTCTTGGCAGGTTTGAATTCAGCAGGCAAATCCTCTGTAATTCAAGGGCTTCTTTTGTCACGCGCTCTTGCAGACTTTTTACATGGGAGGGAATCTCTTGATATACAGGATATCAAGAAGTTTCCGCTCAACGGAGATTACTTATTAAGCTTGGGAAGTGCAACTGAGGCTATTTCAAAAGACACTGGCAAGCAGTTTGAGATTGCAGTAAAGGGTACTAAGGGAGAAGTAACTAATGAATTCAGAAACCTCTTTTATACAACCGAGGCGCTCTCGGATAAGTTATATGATGTGAGTGTAAAAGTTGGCAATAATTATAAAAGTACTTTTATATACGAAACGGCTCTGTATTATTTGAATGCAGAACGTTTGGGCCCAAGGATTAGGCACTGGGTGAACGAAAAGGGAGGAGACTTGAATTGTGGATACAGAGGCGAATATACAGTTGAAGTGTTGGCTCATACTCAAGCCAATTCCGATCCAGAGTTTCTAGTGCCAGATAGTAAGTTTCTCGGCGGACGGAAACTGGAGGGATTTCAGGATATTCCAAAGTACGCAAGAGCTTGGATGGATTACATTACTCCTGGTGCTGACATTGGAGCCGCAAATATCATCGGCAAAATTAGAAGTGCTGAAATTAGCGTGAATGGCAATACCCCTCCCAACGTCGGGTTTGGTATCTCATATGTATTGCCTATTGTAGTTACTGGATTGCTTGCAAAACCAGGTGCTGTAATAATTGTCGAAAATCCTGAAGCGCACCTGCATCCTAAGGGGCAATCGAACTTAGGTTTTTTCTTAGGCCAAATTGCCTCCAGTATGTAGAAGAGGTTGCCAGTGATCCACAGGATAGGCTGGTCTTCATCACCTGCACTGGTGCTTACCTCCATAGCAGTTTTAGGATAGTTGCTTCCTTTTAACCTGGGTGCAAAAAGCATACCCTGGCATTGAGCATTGGGGCTTTTGCCCAGGTTTAAAACGCAACAGAGATTATGTTGTATCTTCTTTCTGGCAGATGTAAGGGGTCAACTTGGGTGTACACCATGGTTACCCTTTCTGCTTGTTTCTTGTGAGACGGACTATCTCTTAAATATAAGTCCCCTGAGAATGAAATCTGAGTAGCAAGTAACCAACCATACAGTTTTTATCTGGTCATAGGATAAGGATAGAAGCTGTATGGTTTACCCATTTAATTACCACAGAGGGGCTTCGCCCCAAACCTTGGTCTTTCATTTAAAGT
This sequence comes from uncultured Bacteroidota bacterium, assembly GCA_903882965.1. Lineage (GTDB taxonomy): Bacteria > Bacteroidota > Bacteroidia > Chitinophagales > Chitinophagaceae > Nemorincola. Next base: position 4,201 of record CAIRZD010000113.1, on the reverse strand, counting down.
TGCACAAACAAGTTACCCAGGTTACCCTTCACAAAGCAGTCATTCGACAATAAAATCCCTTAACCTTAATAAGAAAGTGTGATAAAACTGTCGAATGAACCATGCAGGGGAGGAGAAAAAAACACCTATACCCTATAGGACTATGTGGGGAATTTTTCGCCCCCTAGGTATTTTAAGTGCAACAGGGCTTAGTCATAGCGCTCATTTGCCTCAAAATATGGTATATCTGCATCATAAACAGTGGCATTTACACCATCTAATTCATACCCCTGAGTTAAATCAGCATGATAGGCAGCTTTGTCTGCACTTCCTTCCTGAAAATTACTACTCGCCAGTTTGGATTGATTTGGTCCTTCAATAAATGTATGTGATGCTTTGTCCTGGATTATGCCCCTCATAATATTCTGTTTGCAACAAGAACAGCAGAACCATGCCAGCAGGAATACAGGAAATCCTATAAAAGTTAATGGGGAAAGCCATTACAGCAATCCCCGCTACAAAATCTTAATGCCAAAATGGCAAGCATCATTGCATCTTCGAACACTCATCAGCACAGTTGCTACAAGCATCTGCACACTCTTTGCAATGATCGTTTTGATGCTTCTTGCACTCTTCGGCACAAGCTTTGCATGCCTCAGCACATAGCTTACAAATTGCTTTAGCATGTACACTTCCTAAACTCATAAGTTGAGCAGCAGCGTAACATAGGGCAGCACATTCCATATCCATCTGGATACATTTTGCCATCATTTTTACATCTTGCTCTGTAAGGCAAGAAGATGCACAATGATTACAGGTTGATGCACACTTAAGGCAGGCATCAATACATTTTTGGTACTCGTGATAACCCATAGTTTTAATTTACTTGATGACTTTAAATTTCCTAATGAGATCATAACAATCGTACCAAGGCAAAAATGAACCCACTGAAAGATTCCCATTAAAGAAACACCACCATATAGGCATTCCCATTTTTAGGGAGACCATGGTCTTTACTCAACATTGTTCACCCTTAAAACACGAGATTATGGCACAACAATATGCCAGCATAGAGGACTTTACATACAAGCACTTTAGTATTCAACAGACAGCCCTAATAGATAACCTGCTATATGAGGATAGGCACATGGAGTTATACAACAACCTTTACAACCTCCAAATACACACCGTTGAATTATCCTCTGGTACATTCAAAGGTACACATCAGCAGCTTATGATAAAGAAGGCAGCAATACAGAAGGTGCTCAATCGGGGCAAGAATAAAGCCCTACAGCAGGATATAGAGTTACTGGAAACTACCCATGGAACCCAACTTACCGTATTTGAATGGTACGCAGTATCCTATTGGATCGCCAGATACTTTATCGACAATGATGAAGCGGTTTTGTCCTGGAGGGACTGCTATTGGTGGGGAAGAGATGATATCAGCAAGCCATTAGCAGCAGTCGAAATAATTGCTAACCTTTACAAACAGACTTGGACCTAAATTAGAAACTTTATTGTTAACCTTGCAAATACCTTGCACACGAGAATATGATTGTCAAACTGCAATCTGATAAAAATGGAAAAAGCCGCTACTGGAGCGGCTTTCAAAGAGCGGAAAACGAGACTCGGACTCGCGACCCTCAGCTTGGGAAGCTGATGCTCTACCAACTGAGCTACTTCCGCTTATTGCACGCAATTTACAAAATCAAAAATACAATTCATTACCCTTTTTTCAAAGTTTCTATCAACTCCACATACTTCGTCATAGCATCATCAGCCGATGTTCCCTGGAGCGATTCCCATGCATCATATTTTGCCTTGCCTACAAAATCAAATGGATTTGACGGCCCGGAATCAGGTGCATCACCTTCTATAGCCTGTTTGTAAAGGCTGTATATGCGCAGCAACGTATCATTATCTGGGCGGGCAGTTAATTGCTTGCTGTCTGTAACTGCTTTATCAAATGTTTCTTTTAAAGTCATAGTTTATTATTGAAAATTAAACACTCAATTTGTTTCGGGCGTAAAAAGCTTTTCCCCGGCAAGTATCTCTATATGCAACCTGTTCTCAGCAGGTGGTATCGGGCACGAATAGCCATCAGAATAGGCACAATAAGGATTATAACATTTATTAAAATCAAGCAGCAGCATATTGTTCTTTATATCCTTTATAGAAAGGTCGAGGTATCTGCCACCGCCAAATGTAAAATCATAATTTGTTTCGTCTGTGAACGGGATGAACAGATCGTCCTTATGCCCTGCTACTTTTATAAGGTCTATGCTCTGGTATATATGCAGGGTCATAGCGCTATCATGGATGGTAAAAATGACCGTACCATATTCCCGAAAAGGTTTTTTCTTACCGCTGTGCGTTTCAATCATGAATGGCACACTGCCCGGTGTCTCCTTAAAAGTACCCCATACACAATAGCTATGGTCAGGTTTATAAAAATTAAGTCCTTTTACCTGCGATGGCTTTACCGGGGCACGTGCATCACCTGTAAGATCAGAAATGTATTGCTTACGGTATTGCGCTATGCTATCGGCATAAGTTTGCCCTATGGCACAATATCCCAAAGGCAACAAGAGTAAAAAACAAATTATTCTTCGCATAAAATAGTTTCAAAAATCCGCATTTCACTAATCAGCTAATTATCAAATTATCACATTAGCTAATTACAAAATTATTTCTCCGCTTTCAATTGTGGAAAGAACAATACATCCTGTATAGATACCTGTCCTGTAAGTAACATGGCCAGCCGCTCTATCCCAAACCCTATACCTGCTGTAGGCGGCATACCATACTCCAGTGCACGCAGAAAATCATAATCTATAAACATTGCTTCTTCATCACCGCGCTCCATAAGTTTTACCTGCTCTTCAAAACGGCTGCGTTGCTCAATCGGGTCATTCAGCTCACTGTATGCATTGGCAATTTCTTTACCATTTACTATGAGTTCAAAACGCTCAACAAGGCCTTCTTTACTGCGGTGTTTCTTGGTAAGCGGGCTCATCTCTACAGGGTAGTCAATGATGAACGTAGGCTGTATGTAATGCTTCTCGCACTTACCGCCAAACAACTCGTCTATCAGTTTGCCCTTGCCCATAGTGGCATCTATGTCTATATTCAATTTCCTGCACGTATCGCGCAATTGGTGTTCATCCATGCCGCTGATATCAAAGCCGGTATGTTCCTTAATGGCATCGTAAATACTTATACGTTTGTACGGCGCTTTGAAATCGATCTCTGTTCCGTCTACCGATGTTACGGATGCGCCATTGGTAGCTATTGCTGTTTGTTCCAGCATTTGCTCCGTTGTTTCCATCATCCACAGATAATCTTTATAAGCCACATAAAACTCCAGTATTGTAAACTCCGGGTTGTGCGTGCGGTCCATCCCTTCATTACGAAAGTTACGGCTGAATTCATACACCCATTCAAACCCGCCCACTATCAGGCGCTTCAGGTATAGCTCATTGGCTATACGCAGGTACAGAGGCATATCCAGCGCATTATGATGGGTAATGAATGGTTTCGCGGTTGCGCCCCCCGGAATGCTTTGCAGCACCGGTGTATCTACCTCCAGCGCTCCCCTTTCGTTCAGGAAAGAGCGGATAGCATTCTTCATTTTTGTGATCTTCACAAATGTGTCCCTCACCCCCGGGTTCACGATCAGGTCGGCATAACGTTGGCGGTATTTGAATTCAAGGTCTGTAACCGCATCAAACACCTCCCCGTCTTTTTCCTTGGTCACCGGCATCGGGTGCAGCGACTTTGTAAGCAGCACAAACTGCTCCACATGTATAGATGTCTCTCCGGTTTTGGTAATGAATGCATACCCTTTTACGCCTATTATATCCCCAATATCGAGCAATTTTTTCCATACCAGGTCAAACATCGTCTTATCCTCACCGGGGCATATTTCATCACGTTTTATATATATCTGTATCCTGCCGGTACTGTCTTGCAATACGGCGAAATTTGCTTTGCCCATATCACGCACACTCATAATACGCCCGGCAAATGATACGGCCTTATACTGTTCTTTAGTCTCTTCTGTATAATTCTCTTTTATACCTTTTGCGGTATGCGTTATTTCATAAAGCGGCGCCGGATATGGGTCAATTCCCAGCTCCAATAATTCCTTCAGCTTTTCGCGGCGCACTATTTCCTGCTCATTAAGTGTTGCTTGCATGGGTGCAAAAATAGTTGATTG
>CAIRZD010000112.1 GCA_903882965.1 uncultured Bacteroidota bacterium | reverse complement strand
GTTTACAGATACAGGTACCCATACTGTAAGCTTTACTTACACAGGTACTACTACCAGCCTTGATAGTGTAAAATGGAACTTTGGGGATGGTGATACAAGCACGCTCATAGACCCGACGCATACCTATAATGAATCGGGGACGTATACGGTGTGTATAACGGTATATACTTACTGTGGTAATGATACTACATGTGATACTGTGGTGGTGAGTACGGTAGCCTCACCCCAGCCCTCTCCGGGGGAGAGGGTGTCAGTTTACCCGAATCCTACAACTAGTGAAGTAAACATACAAAATTCGCAAGGGTATAGACTTAGTATTTTTAATATGCTTGGTCAGATGGTTTTTGAAGATGTTGTAACGAACAATAAACAGACAGAAAATATATCACATCTCGCAGATGGTGTATATACCATACAGCTTGTGAATAGTAATGGCGAGACGAAGAACATGCGGCTGTTGAAAGAGTAGGGCAGGTGTAATAGGAATCTCGTCGATGAAGATACTGCGGGTCTATTGCTCAGTTGTTTCGAGCACCATGTAAGATCACTATATAGGGCCTGTTATAATATAAAACATGAAAATTTATAGCTGATATCTGCCAAATAGAAATATAAAGCTGAAGGGTGCCAACGCCACCGGCGGTGATAGTAGTGGTAAGTTTGGACCATCCTCCTTCGCTAAAGCTACGGCGGGCAATGAAAATTTCGATAACTGGGGAAAATCAAATAGTTTCGCCCTTTCAAATCATTAGAGATATGAGTAATATCCGTCATAATTGGACAAGGGAGGAGATAGGGGAGATATATGAGCGGCCATTGCTATCGCTGGTAATGGATGCAGCGATAGTGCATAAGGCAAACCACGTTTTCGGGGAGGTGCAGATCAGCAGCCTGCTATCTATAAAAACCGGCGGCTGCAGCGAAGATTGCGGTTACTGCCCGCAGGCGGCACGCTACCACACCGGTGTGCAAGTGCAGGCACTGATGAAAGTGGACGATGTGCTCACGGCGGCGGAGAACGCCAAGGCGGGCGGGGCATCGCGCTTCTGCATGGGTGCAGCATGGCGCGAGGTGCGCGACAACCGGGATTTTGACCGGGTGTTGGAAATGGTAAAAGAGGTAAACAATATAGGAATGGAGGTGTGCTGCACACTGGGCATGCTGACGCAATACCAGGCAGAGCGGCTGGCTGAAGCTGGCCTGTATGCCTACAATCATAACATAGACACATCGGAAGAGCATTATAGCGAAGTAATAACCACCCGCACTTATGACGACCGACTGAACACACTGGAGCATGTGCGCAAGGCGGGCATAAGCGTATGCAGCGGTGGTATAATAGGCCTGGGCGAAACAGACACTGACCGCATAGGTATGCTGCAAACACTGTGCAACCTGCCGCAGCACCCGGAATCGGTGCCGATAAATGTGCTGGTGCCGGTGGCAGGCACACCACTTGCGAACAACGGCCGTGTGCCATTTGACGAGCTGGTGCGGATGATAGCCACGGCGCGCATAGTGATGCCACACTCGGCAGTGCGGTTGTCGGCGGGGCGACTGGAGCTTTCGGTAGCTGAGCAGGCCATGTGCTTTATGGCCGGCGCTAACTCGATATTTGCAGGCGATAAACTACTCACAACACCCAACCCGGTCTTTAACGCAGACATGGAAATGTTTAAAACACTGGGCCTTACGCCGAAGGCGGCATTTGCAGATGGCCAGCCGAAGCATAAACAAGTAGCAGATGCGATGCAATGAACCGTGTAGACCAATACCTGGCAGATAAGCTACAAGAGCGCACACAGGCAGGCAACCTGAGGAAGCTGACCCTGCCGCCTAGCGGAGCGGTAGATTTTTTCTCGAATGACTATTTAGGGCTTGTGACAACCGGAGCACTGGCAAAGCTGATGCAGCCGGTGAATAGTGAATATCATACCACAGGGTCTACGGGATCCCGCCTGCTATCGGGCAACAGTGTGCAGGCTGAAATGCTGGAGCAGATGATAGCCGGCTTTCATAAAGCGGAGGCAGCATTGTTATTTAATTCGGGCTACGATGCAAATATGGGTTTGCTTGCCAGCATAACGGGCAGAAACAGCACTATCTTATCGGACGAACTATGCCACGCCAGCCTGATAGACGGCATTAGGCTGAGTGCCGCGAGCAGGAAATATAAATTCGGGCATAATGACCTAACTGACCTTGAAGAAAAATTAAAAAAATATACTACAGAAGGGCCAGTAATAGTAGTTGTAGAAAGCGTATACTCGATGGACGGAGATATGGCGCCACTTGCGGACATGCTGCAGCTCTGTGAAATGTATGATGCACAAATGATAGTGGATGAAGCGCATGCTACCGGAGTGATGGGCATGCATGGCGAAGGGCTGGTGTGTGCACTGGGACTACAGGATAAAATTTTTGCACGGGTACATACATTCGGAAAGGCGCTGGGCTGCCATGGCGCGGCGGTAGTGGGTAATGAAGTATTGAAACAATACCTTATCAACTTTGCCCGGACATTTATATATACTACGGCATTGCCGGGGCACTCCGTACATGCTGCATACTGTGCCTACCAATACCTGAGTGAACATAATTTCAGTAACAAACCGCTGCATGAACTGATCGCTTACTTCAGAACGCGGATAAATGAAACCGATATACTAGGCTGGAAAGACAGCAGAAGCCCGATACAGGCATTGGTGGTGGGCGATAATGAACGCAGTAAAATGCTTGCATCAAAACTACAAGAGGCCGGTCTGCAGGTGAAGCCGATATTGCACCCGACAGTACCGGCAGGCATGGAAAGACTAAGAGTGTGCCTACATACTTTTAATACGAAGGCTCAGGTGGACCTACTATTTGAAAAAGTAAGCGATCAGTGAGCCGGTGAAAGATGTTTTGTATTCACCTCCCTGACGAGGTAGTACATATCAACATTGCCTTTGTTTTTCGCTTCTATTTTGCCCCTGTATTCGCACTCATATTTATCCTTGACCAGCTCGTAGGTGGTTTCGGAAATATTGATCCTGCCATCCTCACTGCATTGCTCCATACGCGCGGCAATATTGACGGCATCGCCCCAAATATCGTATGCATATTTTGTAACGCCTACAATGCCGGCTACAACACTGCCGCTATTTATGCCGAGCCTTACGCAAAAAGTATCATCGCCAAGCAGCTTTTTTCTGTGCTGCATAAAATCCCTTATTTCCATGGCGGCAGCAACAATATCTGCGGCGTGGTTGGGATTAGCTATGGGCAAGCCGGAAACAGCAAGATATGCATCGCCAACAGTTTTTATTTTTTCAATACGGTACTTACCCAGAATTTCGTCGAAGGCTTTAAAGCAGACATGTAATTCGCCGACCAATTGCTTTGGCGGCATTGTTTCTGCGGCCAGTGTGAAACTGATAAAGTCTGTAAACAATACGGTTACATTATCAAAATGCTTGGCATCCGCAAAGCCCTTTTCCATTAGTTCTTCGGCTACTTCGAAAGGGAGTATATTGAGTAACAGCGCTTCAGAACGTTGTTTTTCTTTTACGAGCGCGAGGTTATATTTTTTTTGCACTCTAAAACTGCGATAAGCAAGTAAAGAAAACGCAAGCAAACCCACAATGCCAACAATATAAAAATACTGCTCTTTTCTACGCGCTTCAAGCAACCTATCTTTCATTTGAAGCTCGTTTTGCTGCAATTGTAATTTAACGGCTTCCAAGGCGCTTTCTTCTTCGGCAAGCGTCAATTTTTTTCCTTGTTCTTCTGAAATGTTTTTTTCAGAGTCAAGGTCAGTTTGTGTTTTTTCTAAAGCAACACGGGTATCCTCTTTTTCTTTTTGAGTAACCAAAAGTGTTTTACTTGTAACCTGCAACTTCTGTTGTTGTTGTGTTAAAACCTGGGTTTGTTCCTGTAATTTTTCATCAGCGATTTTTTGCAATGCACGCATTGAATCTTCATGTCTGCCATATTCATACTCAAGCTGTTTTCGCTCAATTTCCTTTGCTTTACGGGGATTGAGAATGGCATGTTTTAAAGCCATCATTTTGCCATAAGTATCCAGCGCCCCTTTTACATTCCCCGACATTTTTTGTGCAGCGTACAAGCTTTTATACGCGGCTCTTAACTGCTCAATATCACCCACCTCTTCAGACAGCTTTACAGATTTAGTTGAATAATCAATTGATCTATCAAGGTTCCCTTTTTTATCGGCTGCAATTAAATTGTTTTGTCCCTTGATGGCGGAAGGGTGCTTTGCAATATCGAAATAAATGCTTCCCAGATCACCATAGGAATGCGCTATACTTTTTTTGTCTTGCAGATCCTGAGCTATTTTTAAGACTTTGTTTTCTGATTCCAGCGCGAGCGGATAATTTCCCTGTTCATCATAAACTCCCGCTATCTTGCCTAGTGTTGTGGCCTCTCTTAGTATATGGCCTGCTGCTATATTTATCTTCAAAGCTTTAGCATAACAATCCAAAGCTTTTGGGTATTTTGACTGCTCGGTATAATTGTCTCCTAACAAATTAGCTATGACGACAACCCCTTTTTCCCAGTTAAGCTTTTCGGCAAGGGCAAGACCCATTTCGCCATATTTACTGACCTGGTCAGGATCGCTTTCCAAATAACTGACAGAAAGGTTGTATAACAAAGTGACTTTGGCGGTATCTTCTTTGGCTTTGGGCAGCTCCCGCAACAATGATTCTGCCTTACTATTATCTTGTTTTTTACGGGCATACAGTAATACCGGCATTAAAAACAATATGAAAAATAATAGTTTATTCACTTTTAGAAATGGTTTATGTTTTAAAACAATAATTAACTGTTTCCGTTTGTTTATGCGTTATTCAATATAATGTATTTTTGCGAAACAACGATACAATTGCCGAACTAATTTATCTCTGTTCAAGATGAGTTTTATCAAAAGTGTAAAAATTGTGCCGACAAAAGGTAATTCGTTTTTTTTAAGAAATTATTAATCAGAAACGAATGCATGCTTATTTAAGGTGTATTCAAATAAAATATATCAATGCGGGGACTTGACACCTGTAAACTATATAATGACCAAATCGATAGCAATACTAGGAATTCATACCGGCATTGGCAAAACCATAACAGCAGCAGTATTGGCTGAAGCCATGAATACTGATTACTGGAAGCCGGTGCAGGCGGGTACAGATGAAAGGGACTCTGTAGTGGTAAAGCAACTGCTGACAGATGGGGCCAAGCGGGTTCATGATGAAGCAATTGTTTTATCGCAACCTATGTCGCCACATGCAGCTGCGGTGATAGATGGTGTTGATATAGACTATACAAAGTTTGTGTGGCCAACAACCTCAAGAACACTTTTGGTAGAAACGGCAGGTGGCATATTATCGCCGATGACGGGGAATAGTACTATGGCTGATTTTGTGGCTTATCATAACATGCCTGCGATCTTAGTGGCTCAAAATTATCTTGGCAGTATAAACCATACTTTATTAAGTATAGAAGTGTTGAAAAGCCGGGGCATCAGGTTGCTTGGAATTGTGATGAACGGGGATGCGAATGAATCTTCTGAAACATTTATAGAGCAGTATAGTAAAACACCAATTATAGCAAGGATACCACATTTTGGCAAGTTAGATAATGAGACAATATCAATTTATGCAGCAACGCTGAAAGAATCACTTTTGAATATATTATATGCCGACAATTAAAGAGCGCGACCGTGAAGTGATCTGGCACCCTTATACCCCTATGAAGGCATGGCCGGAAGCCATAGCTATTGTAAAAGGGGAGGGGGTATACCTTATTGATGAGGATGGTAACCGATATATTGATGCCATCTCTTCGTGGTGGGTGAACCTTCATGGGCATTCACATCCTTATATAGCTGAGAAAGTGAGTGAGCAATTATCTGTATTGGAACATTGCATATTTGCGGGTTTCACACACGAGCCTGCGGTGCGGCTAGCAGAAAGGCTCCTGGAGATATTGCCAAAAGGCATGCGGAAAATATTTTATTCAGACAATGGATCTACTGCAGTAGAGGTAGCTATCAAAATGTCGTTACAATACTGGAATAATAAAGGTGTTAAAAAGAAAAAATTAGTTGCGTTACAGAATGCCTACCATGGCGATACTTTTGGCGCTATGGCGGTAAGTGGCAGAAGTGTTTTCACAGAGGCTTTCAGTGATTATCTGTTTGATGTGTCGTTCATTCCGTTTGCAGGTAAAGGAATGGAGGAGGCCAGTGTTACCGCGCTTGAAAGCATATTGCAAAAAGACGATATAGCGGCCTTTATCGTGGAACCACTTGTGCAAGGCTCTGCCGGTATGCAGATGTATAGCCCTGAAGTATTGGAACAGTATTTTGTGCTGTGCAGAAAATATGATGTGCATATAATAGCAGATGAAGTAATGACCGGGTTTGGGCGCACCGGTAAGCTATTCGCATGTGATCATATCCAAACGTCACCGGATATTGTTTGCCTCTCTAAAGGATTAACCGGTGGATCTATGCCGCTTGGTATTACTGCCTGCACACAAGATATTTTTGATGCTTTTTATGATGACGACCGAACGAAAATGTTATATCACGGTCATTCATTTACTGCCAATCCTACCATATGTGCGGCAGCATTAGCAAGCCTTGATCTATTATTGATGGATAGCTGTAGTGAAAGCAGGCAGCGCATTGCAAAAGCTCATATGGCATTTGCGGAAAGTATCAAAGCAAACCCAGTAATAGCAGACATAAGGCAAAGGGGGACTATCATTGCTATAGAATTAAAAACAGATACGCCATCGTATCATCACTCATTGCGCGATGTTATGTACCGTTTTTTCCTGGAGAAGAAAATATTGATGCGCCCGCTTGGTAATATTATTTATCTGTTTCCACCATACTGCATAAGCAATGATGAACTGGAGTATATATATGGGTGTATAAAGGAGTTTTTAAAACAACTAAACCCCTGATCTCAAAGAGCAATAAATTATTCCTTTACCATTTTCATCTCGCAAGTGGAACCTGCCACACCACCTGAATATGTGGTAAAGCGGGTAAGCGTAATGGTAGTAACCGAGCCGGTAATAGACAGATAGCCTGATGCATTTGCGCCTGCGCCTAAACTTGGGCTAATAGTAATATTTTGTATGTAACTATTACTGGCACTGTCAATAGTAGCCACAACAGTAGTATTGGAATTGTTGAAATTAGATATATCGATAGTATAGCCGCCGTTTGTAGCATCTGTAGTGATAGTGCTCTGCCAATAACTTACACCAGAAACTACCGGGCTGCATGAGGAGCGGGTACAGGTATAGGTACCAACGGCAGTGCTTGACCAACTTTGTTGGCATGAATTTCCAGAATAACCAACCGGGCAAACGCATACATTGTTTGAACAAGTGCCTCCGTTCTGGCAAACAGTGCTTCCGCATTTGTTTTTACAACTCGTATATATCAAGGAACAGGAAACGAGTGCTACAAGCAATGTGGTAACTAAAAAATGACGGTATGTTCCCAAAGTAAAATAATTAAATTATAAGTGATGGGTAAAATTAGGTGATATGCTTTGGTTTTCATACATACAGTCATAGTTTAACAAATAGTTGGATAATAGATCGTAGAATTGGCAGAGCATGTTTCAATAAACGAAAACAAAATATTGAATTAACTTTACAATAAGTGCTTCAGAGTGCATATAATGCAAAACAATATTATCATTTGCAGAGAAGATTTACACCAACAACATTACTACTCTCGGCATTAAGCATATGCCTTTTCATGGCATGCTCAAAATCCAATACACCACAACCCAGAAGTTTAAACCAGGTTGAAACACAACTTTTAGGCACCTGGTATATATGGAAACAAATTGATTCTCAATTTTATTACAATGGTAGTTTGTTATCAACCGACACTACCAAAACATATCATAAAATATATACAAATTTCACATCTGCCAATCAGATTGTATTCAAATCAGGGTCATATACATCAAACAGTGTAGCAATAGGGAACCTGGGGCTTCAATGTATTGATAATTCTTACGGATTATCTGTTAATGCATGCGCCACCCCCACGGGAACAGGCGATAGCTGTTATTGGTTTTATGATGATGTAAACCTGATGCAATTACAAATAAATCAGTATGCATTCTATATTATAGTGCTTACAAATGATTCATTGGTATTACGCTATACAGACCAAGATGTACCCGGTTTAGTAAAATATAATTATAACCGGTGCTATATGCACAGGTAAGGCGTTTATATATTCGGGAAATTCTTTTTACTTATTGCATTATAAACTATAAAACTGGCTGCATTCTGTAACTTTGCGCCCTACATGCAACGCCCATATACCATAGCTCTGGTAGGAAACCCTAATAGCGGAAAAAGTTCGCTTTTTAACGCATTGACCGGCCTTAATCAAAAGGTGGGGAATTTTCCGGGCGTAACCGTTGATAAAAAGACCGGCGTAGCAAAGATATCCGAGACCTTATCTGCCCATATTATAGACTTGCCGGGGACATATAGCCTATATCCAAAAAGTGCAGATGAACAGGTAACCTACGAAGTATTACTGAACCAAAAAAGTGCGGACCGACCAGACCTGGTAGTAGTCATAGCCGATGCCGCTAACCTGAAACGTAATCTTCTTTTCTGCTCGCAAATCATTGACTTGAAAATACCTGCCATCATCGTGCTCACTATGATGGACATAGCACGGCAAAAAGGTATTACAATAGATACCACTGAGCTGGCAAAAATGATGGGTGTACCTGTAGTAACTGTGAACCCAAGACGGAACAAGGGGATAGGGCAACTGAAAAAAACTATAAGTGATACACAGCAAACCCGACCGGCCAGGCTAAATGATTTCATAGACCTGCCTGCAATTACCGGGGAATGGCTGGATGAAATAAAACCACTGTGTGAATTAGATAGTAATTATGCGGCACTGCATGTGGCCTGTAATTATAGTGAACTGAAATACATTAACGCAGCCCAACGTATAAGAATCGCAGCATTGCTGGGGGAAGCCGGCTTTCAAAAATCTAAGATACAAGCTGAAGAAATCATACAGCGGTATAAAAAAATAGGCGCAATAATGCAGCAATGCGTGACCATGGATAGCCCTACACAAAAACTGATAATGAGTGACCGGCTGGACAAAGTGCTGCTACACCCGATATATGGCAACCTTGTATTGCTTGTAGTTTTATTCCTGTTATTCCAAAGTATATTTCTGCTTGCACGCTACCCGATGGACTGGGTTGAACAAGGATTTGTAGTGATTGGGAATGGCCTAAACACGATATTGCCGCAGGGCATATTCAAAGATCTACTCGTAAATGGTGTGCTTGCGGGTATAAGTGGCATTGCTGTATTTGTGCCACAGATCATGATACTGTTTGGATTGATAACGGTATTGGAAGACAGTGGCTATATGGCACGAATAAGTTTTCTTACCGACCGGATTATGCGCAGTGCCGGGCTTAACGGCCGCTCAGTAATGCCGCTCATCAGCGGTATGGCATGTGCTGTGCCAGCCATCATGGCTGCGCGTACGATACAAAATAAGAAAGAACGGCTCATTACTATAATGGTTACCCCACTTATGAGTTGTTCGGCAAGGCTACCTGTATATACGATACTTATAGCACTTGTTATACCTGACCAAAGACTCATCGGTATCTTCAACCTGCAGGGCCTGGTATTGATGGGTTTGTATTTGCTTGGATTCTTTATGGCATTAGTGGTAGCGCGGGTGATGAATTTTCTTATAAAAACAAAAGAACGTACTTTCTTCCTGATGGAGCTACCTGTGTACCGGCAGCCAAGATGGAAAAATGTGGGTATTACAATGGTACAAAAGGGCAAAGTATTTATAAAAGATGTAGGTAAAGTGATCCTTGTGCTATCGCTGATACTATGGGCACTCGCAGCATTCGGCCCACCTGCACAAATGAAAGCAGTAGAAGAAAAATATACCTTACTGGTGCAGCAACACCCAGAACAAAAAACGCAAATAGAACACGAGCATGCAACGGCGAAACTGGAGCATTCATTTGCCGGCATCATGGGGCATGCGATAGAACCTGTGATACGCCCATTAGGTTATGACTGGAAGATAGGCATAGCACTCGTAACTTCATTTGCGGCACGGGAAGTGTTTGTAGGAACTATGGCAACCCTCTACAGTGTAGGCGATACAGAAGCCGGCAAAGAAACCTTACATGAAAAAATGAAGGAAGCGAAACGTGATGATGGCACCCCGGTATATACACTTGCAGCAGGCCTGTCATTGCTGATATTTTATGTATTTGCAATGCAGTGTATGAGCACCTTGGCCATAGTGAAACGTGAAACACGCAGCTGGAAATACCCGATCATACAGTTTGTGTATATGTTTGGGATAGCTTATTTAAGTGCATTGCTGATTTACCAGGTATTTAAATAAAGGCAAAAGTCAAAACCTGAAAATTGTGGGATTTCTCTAATTCTTCAGATTATTTATAGAATCCTTGCAGGCTTGCAGATCTTTATCAGTAAAAAGATTATCTATTTGTTTCATCGCTTCATCTTCATCGGGGTACTTTGCTTTTACTTTTCCGATCACACAATTACAATATATCTCTGCTTTTTCCGTAGACCCGGCCCATGTTTTGGCATCATCTATGCAGGCTTTATGAAAAGTCTTATCACCAGCTTCATTCCATGTGTTTTTGCAGGAGACAGCAATTGTAATAAATAATAGCAGCGGTAAATATTTCTTCATCAGGCGCGATTACAATAATTAACTTAAAGATATAGCTAAATTAAGACCCTATCAACATTGCAATATATTTTTTATGTAAATTCGCACCCCGATGAATCTGGAAGTGCTGCAGGGTTTATACCAAAATGATATCCGCTTAAAACAAATTGCGGCAGGAATCACTTTGCCCGGACACAAGTTAAGAGTGTATCTTGATAATCTTCGTGGTTCATCCATCAACTTTATTGCAAGCGGTTTATGGCATCTTACGGATGTAAACCATGTCTTTATTCTGAACGACAAAGAAGAGGCCGCATACTTTCATAACGACATAGAACACCTAACGAAAGGGCTTGATATTTTCTTCTTCCCGGATTCTTTTAAAAGAACAGGCTACTTCAACGAACTGAACAGCAGCCATGTGATGCTACGCACGGAAGCACTTACGAAGTTTGCAACCACTGCCGGGAAGAAAGGCATTCAGAAAAAAGTATTAGTCACATATCCGGAAGCTTTGTTTGAGCGAGTAGTGAATCCATCATCTTTATCTGATAATATGATCAGTATAAAAGTGGGGGAAACCTTACAGGTGGATGCCATGCTGGAACGTTTTATTTCACTGGGTTTCAGGCGGGAAGATTTTGTTTATGAGCCGGGGCAGTTCGCTATGCGTGGTGGTATATTAGACATTTACTCTTTTGGTAATGAGCATCCATACCGCATAGAGTTGTTTGATACGGAAGTAGACAGCATACGCATCTTCAATCCTGAAACACAATTATCTGAACGTAAACTGCTACAAGTATCCATACTGCCTAATATAGAAACAAGATTTGATACACAGGAAAAAATATCACTGCTCGATTACCTGCCGGAAAATACAGTTATCTGGGCTAAAGACCTGTCATTCACAATAGGGCGTATTACTAAAATGGCCGGCGACCTGCCTGAGAAAATGGGCATTGGACAGGTTGCCATAGACCATGAGGAAGAAATGCTGAAAGAAATTTCAAAGGCAGATTTTGAAACGGGTAATGACTGGCAAGAAAAAATAAAGAACAGGCACCTGATAGAATGGTACAATCATTCGCTGGAGAAAATAACAGGTGATGCTATTGATGCTACATTCCAGTTTGCTACAGAAGAACAGCCGGTTTTCAACCGCCAGTTCAACATGCTGATCAGTGACCTGCAAAAGCGGTTGGCGAATAAATACGTTGCTTATATTTTTGCTGAGAACCCTAAACAACTGGAACGGCTCAGAAGCATTTTTGATGATGTAAATGCCAATGTACTTTTCGTACCGGTACCTACAGCCATCAGTAATGGATTTATAGACCATGATAAAAAAGTGATCTGCTATACAGATCACCAAATATTCCAGCGATATCATAAATATAATGTAAAGCAGGCCTACTCAAAGGGCAAAGCACTTACCCTGCGTGCTTTGAGGGAATTAACCCCGGGAGATTATGTAACGCATATAGATCATGGCGTAGGTGTGTATAGCGGCCTGCAAAAAATAGAAGTGAATGGCAATATACAGGAAGCCATACGCCTGCTCTACAAAGATAATGATGTGCTGTATGTGAATATAAATTCACTACATAAAATAAGCAAGTATACCGGCAAAGAAGGTACGGTGCCGCGCGTAAATAAACTGGGCAGCGATGCATGGCAGAAACTGAAAACCAAAACGAAGAAGCAGGTAAAAGATATTGCAGCAGACCTGATAAAGCTTTACGCTAAGCGAAAAGCATCGCAAGGATTTGCCTTTTCACCGGACAGTTATTTACAAACAGAACTGGAAGCATCATTCTTTTATGAGGATACTCCGGACCAGGCAAAGGCTACCGCAGATGTGAAACGTGATATGGAAACCCCTGCCCCTATGGACCGCCTGGTATGCGGCGATGTGGGATTCGGGAAAACAGAAATAGCCGTACGTGCTGCATTTAAAGCAGTGGGAGACAGTAAGCAAGCTGCAATACTTGTACCCACTACTATCCTGGCCTTTCAACATTTTAATACATTCAAAGACCGGTTGAAAGATTTTCCATGTAATGTGGATTATGTAAATCGCTTCAGATCGGCAAAGGAGAAAAAAGAGATATTTAAAAAACTTGAAGAAGGCAAGATAGACATCGTGATAGGGACACATGGCTTGCTGGGCAAGGATATAAAATTCAAAGACCTTGGTATACTTATTATAGATGAAGAGCAGAAATTCGGTGTAACATCAAAAGAGAAATTACGTGAACTGAAGGCCAGCGTAGATACACTTACACTTACCGCTACACCGATACCACGCACATTGCAATTCTCATTGATGAATGCGCGTGACCTGAGTATCATCAATACGCCACCACCCAACAGGCAACCGGTACAAACGGAAGTAGCAGTATTTGATGAATATACCATTCGTGATGCTATATACTATGAAGTGGAAAGAGGCGGGCAGGTATTCTTTGTGCATAACCGTGTACAAAGCCTACCGGAAATGGTGACCCTGTTACGCAACCTATGCCCGGACCTTAAAATAGGCATGGCACACGGGCAAATGGAAGGCCACCTGCTGGAAGAAGCATTGTTTAATTTTATAGAAAAAGAATATGATGTGCTTTGCTGTACGAATATTGTAGAAAGCGGGGTGGATATAGCTAATGCCAATACAATAATCATCAATAACGCACACCAGTTTGGGCTGAGTGACCTACACCAATTACGTGGACGCGTGGGGCGAAGTAACAAAAAAGCATTTTGCTATCTACTTGCTCCGCCTATGAGTATGCTACCAAGCGATAGCCGTAAACGGCTCCAAACACTCGAACAGTTTAACGAGCTAGGCAGCGGCTTCCAGATTGCAATGAGAGACCTGGACATACGTGGCGCAGGTAACTTACTGGGTGGTGAGCAAAGTGGATTCATAGCTGAGATCGGCTTTGAAATGTACCAGAAGATATTGGCGGAGGCTATGCGCGAACTGCGCAATACTGACTTTAAAGAGGTATTTGCAGATGAGATAAACCGTAAAAAAGATTATGTAAGTGACTGCACTATAGATACAGACCTGGAAATATTAATACCAGATACTTACGTGGAGAACATCACCGAGCGCCTTTCCATTTATACACAACTTGACGATATAGAAAACGAAGAAGATATCAATAAATTTGCGCTGGAGCTCACCGACCGTTTCGGTCCTATACCACCACAGGTGCAAGACCTGTTTACCACATTACGTTGCCGCCAAATAGCGCAGGAGCTTGGTTTTGAAAAGCTGATACTGAAGAACCAACAGATGCGGCTGTATTTTGTGAGCAACCCGGATTCACCCTACTTTGAGTCAGATACTTTTAATCATATCCTTAAATATATCCAGACACAGACGAAGAATGCTCGCCTGAAACAGGTGGGTAAAAACTTCCTGCTTGTTGTGGACAGGATGAAAGTAATGAAGGATGTGTTGCAATTCCTGGATGGAATGGCCGCGACAATCGTCATTCACTGATGATCGCATAAAAACGAATAAAATATCTTAATAAAACAATATTATTTACTTTTAAGTCATGGTATTTAGCAGCATAATATTTATTTTTTATTTCCTGCCCCTGTTTTTTCTTATTTATTACTTAGCCGATAAAAAATATAAAAACGGGATAATACTGACCGGCAGCATACTTTTTTATGCATGGGGCGCTCCTAAATTCATTTTTGTAATTCTCGGGACTACAATCATTGATTTTTATGTAGTACGTATGATGGCTGCAGCGAATAAGAACTCCAAGCGCAAGCTATTGTTATGTACTTCATTATGTATAAACTTTGGGCTCCTCTTTTACTTTAAATACTGCAATTTCTTTATCGACAATCTTAATTATGTTCTAAATTGTTTTGGCTCGAAGCCTATCTTATTGGCTGAGATCATTTTACCTATCGGCATTTCCTTTTTTACGTTCGAGACTATAACCTATGTGGCTGATGTATATAAAGGCATTGCCAAGCCAGTGCGCCATTTCTGGGATTATCAATTATATATCATTCTTTTCCCGAAACTTATTGCCGGCCCCATAATTGCTTATCATGATTTTGAAGGCCAGATCGAAGACCATACAGAGCATGAAACCTCTGAAAATAAATTGCGCGGATTATATCGTTTTTGCATTGGCTTAGGAAAGAAAGTAATGATAGCCAATGTGATGGGAGTTGCATCAGACCATATTTTTGGGCTACCTGCCGGTGAGCTCGATACTACAACTGCCTGGTTTGGAGCCATTAGCTATACGTTCCAGATATATTTTGATTTTTCCGGTTATTCAGATATGGCGTTAGGCTTAGGGCAAATGATGGGGTTTCGTTTTCCGGAAAACTTTAATAATCCATACACTGCTCTATCCGTAACCGAGTTCTGGCGCCGTTGGCATATATCATTATCTACCTGGTTATATACTTATGTATTCACTCCACTCTCTATATCATTAAGAAATTACGGGATACTTACGGTGGTCATCTCATGTATTACTACATTTTTCATCAGCGGGCTTTGGCACGGCGCTGCCTGGCATTTTATTGCGTGGGGCCTGCTGCATGGCATCGCTATTACCTACGAAGCGCTAACCCGCAAAACAAGGAAAAAGGTATTTAAGAGGATGCCCCCTTTTATTGGTAATACTATTGGCTTGTTGTGTACATTTTCTTTTGTAATCTGCTCTTATGTTTTTTTCAGGGCAAGAGATATCAACTATTCATTAGATTACCTGCGTCATATGTTTTCCTGGCATCCGGATGCTGATCACTGGCGGCCCGGTACTGAATACTTTGTATTTCTTGCCATAGCTATTTTCTTCTCCTTCTTT
>CAIRZD010000111.1 GCA_903882965.1 uncultured Bacteroidota bacterium | reverse complement strand
GGCTTTTCCAGTATAGACTCTGCCAAATCAGCATCTACAGGGCTTGCAGCATGGGACGCTACTAAATACTACAATGTTTGGTGTATTAATTATACAGGCGGCTTAAATGGGCTATTAGGTATTACTGCTCCTAAGAGTTCATCGAGCTTGACTCATGAAGGAGTATGTATCCTTTACAATACATTAGGTTGCACTGCCCAGGATGGTACACCACCGGCTAATACAGGTGGTACAGCAGGTTGGGTATATCCTTACAATCTCGGACGTACATTAACTCACGAAACAGGCCACTTCTTCGAAATATGGCACCCATGGGGCGATGATGGCGGTCAATGCCCTACATGGTCTTCTACGGCTACAGCAACCGGTACAAGCCTTTCGTCTGCAGGCGGCGACAATGGTGTAACATGCACCAGCGGGGTAGGAAATGACGATGGTTTGTCTGATACACCTCCTGAATCAGATGCGGTTTACGGTAACCCTACTTATAATATTACTGGTGGTACAACGTTCGATTGTTGCCAAATGAATGGTTCGGTGAATACACAGCCAATGGGTATTGCATGCCTTAGCTATATGGACTACACAGATGATGACGCAATGCATATGTTTACCACTATGCAGGCAGCAGCTATGGCTTCTATGGTCCTTGTTTCAACACCAGGCGGCACTGGTGCTACAGGTACTGGCACAATAGGTGAGAATTATAACCTTACCCAAAACCCAAGCCTGCTTGTAGCATGTACCAGCACTGGTGTTGCTCCATCACCAACAGAGCTTAAAAGCAGCCTGAGCATTTACCCTAACCCTACTAATGGCGAGATCAATGTTACCATCAATTCAGCAGTAGAAACACTTAATGAAATTGTTGTAATTAACCTGGTTGGCCAACAGGTAATGACCGTTAAAGGGCAAAACAAAGATTATTATTCTATAGACTTATCAGGAATGAGTAAGGGTATTTACTTCGTAAAATGTAACTTTGCATCCGGAAGTGTTACCCGGAAAATTTTGTTACAATGATCGTTAAGCCATTTAATCTTTCTGAAGTTTTAAGACAATCGCATTTAGATAATAGCCTGCTTATCATAGCAGATAAAGTACAAAACCAGGAACGCCTTTCGGAAGAGGAGGGCGTTCTTCTTTTTGAGAAGGGGGAGCTTGGTTTTTTGGGCGCCCTTGCTAATTATGTTGCCGACCGCCTGCATCATGGTAAGGTGTACTTTAACCGTAATTTTCATATTGAGCCTACCAATGTATGCGTGTTTACCTGCAATTTCTGCTCATATTCCCGTCAATACAAGCACCGCGACGATGGTTGGGAACTGGGTATGGAGCAGATGCTTGACATTGTGCGTAAGTATGACGGGCAACCGGTTACTGAGGTGCATATAGTAGGTGGCGTGCATCCGAAAATGAACCTGGAGTTTTTCTGTGAGTTGCTGAGCAAGATACGGGCGCACAGGCCAGGTTTACATATAAAAGGGTTTACAGCCGTAGAGTTGGATTATATGATCCGCAAGGCGAAACTGAGCCTGGAAGATGGCATGCAAAAGCTTAAAGAAGCGGGCCTGCAATCTTTGCCGGGTGGAGGTGCAGAGATATTTCATCCTGATGTGCGTAATGTAATATGTGCTGATAAGGTAGATGGAACCGGCTGGCTAAGGATACATGAGATAGCGCATAACCTGGGCATGCATTCAAATGCCACAATGCTTTATGGGCATATAGAGAAATATGAGCACCGCATAGATCATATGAGCCGCTTACGGCAGCTACAGGATAAAACAGGCGGTTTCAATTGTTTTATACCATTGAAATTCAGGAATGGGGACAACGATATGTCGCATATTACAGAGTCTACTATTGTAGAAGATCTCAGGTTGTATGCTATATCCCGTATTTTCATGGATAACTTCCGTAACCTTAAAGCATACTGGCCTATGCTGGGCCGGCAGACAGCACAGCTTACACTTGCATTTGGTGTAAATGATCTCGATGGCACTATTGATGATACCACTAAGATATACTCAATGGCCGGCGCTGAAGAGCAAAGCCCGTCTTTAAGTACAGAGGAGCTTTGCGATATGATAGATGCCGTAGGCAGGATACCCGTGGAGCGCGATACATTGTATAATGAAATAAAAGTTTACAGTGAAGTAGCAGGGTGACCGTATGGATATAAAGAGCAACTCAATGAACATCTGAAAAAGATGTACTCCAGATGTTGCGAAAAAAATAACTCGCAGCCCTTAAATAAGGCCTTTATTTATGTTTATTTTCCCTGTGCCCAAATAACCAATAGAGTGGGCTAAATCCGATATAGCTGGTTATCCAGAATGCCACAGATACAACCAATATCCCTATGCCAATACTTGCGGGTGTAAGATGAGTAAAATAGAGTATTGCAAAAGCAAAAGCTACTAGAAACCTGATAGTTCTGTCTGTATTCAACATGTTTGTTTTCATATTCCTATTTCTTACCACAAAATTCAGCCTAATAATTGTCAAAAAATATGATGTTCGTCAGGCAGGCATTGATTTTTGGACTATATGCCAGGCCGGGTTCTGTATATAAAAATTACTAACAAGGTATGCTAATGTACAAATAATATTAATTATAACATATAAATATAAATTTTAAAAATCGGCACTAAATCGACATCAGATTTTTTCTGGCATAAACATATAAATAAGTATTCGCTGCATAATTATTGTTTGCTATAACCATTTTTCTGCCCATCAAATTATCATTATATCTTTATACCATGGACCGGAAGGAATTAGTAAATATTATTTTCAGAAAAAGATCGGTATTATGCGTGGGGCTGGATACAGACCTTGCTAAGATTCCCAAGCACCTATTAAATGAAGAAGATCCCGCATTTGCCTTTAATAAGGCCATTATAGATGCCACAAAAGACTATGCGGTAGCCTATAAGATCAATACAGCATTTTATGAGGCGCAAGGCATTAAAGGCTGGGTGAGTATGGAGCGCACACTAAACTACATACCCAAGGATATTTTCACAATTGCCGATGCCAAGCGAGGAGATATAGGTAATACTTCAGAGCAGTATGCCCGTACGTTTTTTCATACTTATCCTTTTGATAGCGTCACTATAGCGCCATACATGGGAGCCGATAGTGTAAAACCGTTTTTACAGTTTGAAGGTAAATGGTCTATAGTATTAGGGCTGACCTCCAATGCCGGCAGTGCAGATTTTCAGTTGCAGCAATGTGGTGATGAATTGCTATACCAGAAAGTATTACGTACAGTGGCTTCGTGGGGCACACCGGAAAATATAATGTTTGTAATAGGTGCCACCCGTAAGGAGCAATTACAGGAAGTAAGAGCGCAATTGCCGGAACATTTTTTCCTTGTGCCAGGTGTAGGTGCGCAGGGTGGGGACGTAGATACGGTATGCCGTAATGCATTTAACAAGGATGCCGGTGTATTGATAAATGTATCAAGGGGTATAATATTTGCAGATAGCAGCACTTCTTTTGCAGAACTTGCAAATGAAGAAGCAAAGAAGTACCAGAAGGAAATGGACGTTTTTTTCTAATCTTTTTGAAAGCTAAACATGAACGAAGCCCTATTACAGTTTGTCTGGCAATATAGTCTGTACCGTCTCACAGGCTTGCAAACCGCTGCCGGTGAGCCATTAACCATAATTCATTGCGGCAGGCTGAATAAAGACGCCGGGCCTGACTTCCTGGAGGGTAAAGTAAAGATCGGTAATACAACGCTGGTGGGTAATATAGAGCTGCACATAAAGAGCAGCGACTGGCTAAAGCATGGCCATCAAAATGATGCCGCATACCAAAACCTTATCCTGCATGTGGTTTTTGAGAATGATGTAAAAGATGCTGCAGCAAATACACCTGTACTGGAATTAAAAGAACACATTCCTCCACATGTTTTTGCCCATTATTCAGGGCTTATGCAAACCGTTCAAAAACTACCATGTGCAGGACAACATCAAAAGGTAAAGGATATTACCAAAGAGGCATGGCTCAGCAGGCTGCTTGCAGAACGCTGGGAACAAAAACTGGCTGATTGGAACGTATTACTGGAGAATTCTGCTGAAGACTGGCGTAACCTACTTTACTGGCGAATGGCGGCAAATTTTGGTTTTAAAACCAATGCTACGCCATTCCTGATGCTGGCGCAGTCGCTGCCATTGAATATACCCACACGTCATAAAGATAATCTCACCCAACTGGAAGCGTTATTCTTCGGCCAGGCAGGTATGCTGGAAGATGATTTTAAAGATGATTACCCAAGGGAATTGCAAAGAGAATATGATTACCTCAGAAAAAAATACCAGCTAAAACCTATCAAGCAGCATTTGTGGAAGTTTTTGCGCATGCGCCCTGCCAATTTCCCCACTATCCGTATAGCGCAGTTTGCGGCATTGGTGCATAAGTCAATCCATTTATTTTCGCAGATAATAGAAACCCATACTGTAAAGGAAATAGAGCCGCTGCTGGATGTAAAAGCAAGCAGTTACTGGGATACACATTTTCAATTTGATGTGGCACAAAAACAAACTTCAAAAAAATCGTTGGGAGCATCTTCTGTGCAGAATATCATTATTAACACCATAGCCCCCATACAATTTCTGTATGCCGCCCGGCAGGATACCCATAAACTACAGGAGCGCTCATTGCAGCTGCTGGAGGCTGTGCCTGCTGAGAAAAACAATATTACCCGGCTTTGGGCTGAAAATGACTGGCATGCCGTCAATGCAGCACAATCACAGGCGCTATTACAACTTTATAACAATTATTGCAGTGAGAAACGCTGTCTTGAGTGTAGTGTAGGGCTAAATATTATCCGTTCGGCCAGTTAAAATTGAGTGTCCTTTTGCAATCAGAGCTCAAACTTTTGTGAACCGGGCAGTTAACCGCGATATCTTCGAGGCGCTTCTTTTCATCATCGGTATAAGGTCCGCTTTTAGGAAAATCGATAGTTATAACGATCTCGCCTATCATACGGGGATTTGCCGTCATTATCTTCTCTATCTGGCATTCAGCGCCTTCTATGTTAATTGACGGTGCTTTTATGGCTATGGTCGTTAGAATGCAGCTGGCAAGCGCAGTTGCAACCAGGTCGGTAGGGGAGAAACGATCACCTTTTCCGTGATTATCTACCGGTGCATCCGTTTCTATCGTATTCCCGGACTGGAGGTGTGTGGCTACAGTACGGAGGTCGCCTATGTATACTACTTTTGAAGTCATGGCAATATTTTTGTTAAATTTACAAACTAAATTGCGATTACGGGTAAGATGGTAACATTCTATATGCAATATTATTCGTAATTTAGACGTTGTCATTGTCATTGTTATGAGGGGTATTATAAGATTGGCTGTTTTGATGCTTGTATGCTTGTGTTGGGCAGGTTATGTGCACGCCCAGGCAATATCTCATGCTACTGATACAAGTAGAAATAACGTACGCCAGATACATCAGGCACCTCCAAAGAAAATAGCCGCTATAAAACATGAAGTGAGTGTAGGTTTCAGGCTAAATACTAATGGTTGGAGTGCTTATTCAGATATCGCTAAGATTAAACCATTGGATACCAGGCGCAGTGATATGTTTTACAAAGCGCGTGTTTTGCAGATTGAGCTAACTGAGAAAAAAGACCCGAAAGAGGAGAAAATAACGAGCGAAGTAAGTAACTCTACAAGCGGCTCCAGTAAGTATATTTATGGCAAGATCAATAATTTTTATGCTTTAAAACTTGGCTTAGGCTTCAGAAAGATGATTGCCGGCAAACCGGATCCGGGTGCTGTTTCTATACATTGGTTGAATTTATTTGGGGTATCATTAGGCATGTTGAAGCCATATTACCTCAATGTATACAGTGATCCTTCCGCTATTAAATACAACTCATCAACACAAGCCGATTTTCTAAACCAGCAGGTTATAGAAGGGAACGCAGGATTCAGTAAAGGACTTGGTGAGATGAAATTCATTCCGGGTATTCATTTCAAATCTGCATTACATTTCGATTTTTCTACGAATAAGAAGAACGCCATTGCTGCAGAAACCGGAATAAATGTGGAATATTATTCATCAGCAGTTACACTCATGGCTAATGAATCGGGAACTCCATATTTCGTTGATTTGTTCATAGCTCTGCAATTTGGCAGGCGTTGGTAAGGATTTCTTCCTCCAAACAATTAAAATCAGTATATCATTTTTTATTATCAGGCAATATATACCTTCGAAGTAGGAGGAAATCATTAAACTACCCTGTTTTTACTAAATTTGCATATTATGCAAGAATTGCCTGTTATCAGTTCTATTGAAGTTAATACAGAAGCGCGTGTAAAAAAGCCGGGATGGTTGCGGGTAAAACTGCCCATGGGCGAGAATTACCGCCATGTGCGTGGTCTTGTGGATACACACAAACTCCATACAATATGCGAAAGCGGTAATTGCCCAAATATGGGTGAATGTTGGGGCGAGGGTACTGCTACATTTATGATACTGGGCAATATTTGTACCCGCTCCTGCGGGTTTTGTGCGGTAGCAACGGGCCGGCCGGAACCGGTTGATTGGGATGAGCCCCAGCGCGTAGCCGAAGCCATTTACCTGATGAAGGTAAAACATGCAGTAATAACATCAGTAGACAGGGATGAGATAAAGGATGGCGGTTCGATCATCTGGGCTAATACTATTAAGGCTGTTCGTATACTTAACCCGCAAACTACATTAGAAACGCTTATCCCGGATTTTAAAGGAGATTGGGATAACCTGCAACGAATCATAGATGTGGCACCTGAAGTTGTATCCCATAACTTGGAGACGGTGGAGCGGCTTACAAAAAAAGTACGTATACAGGCTAAATACCATCGCAGCCTCGAAGTGATACGTCGGTTAAAAGATGGCGGCATGCGCACCAAAAGTGGTATTATGCTGGGGTTAGGTGAAGAAAAAGAAGAGGTGTTGCAATCATTGCAGGACCTTGCTGATAATGGATGCGATGTTGTAACTATGGGCCAGTACCTGCAACCCAGCTCAAAACATTTGCCGGTAGTGCGTTTTGTTCATCCGGATGAATTTGCATTTTATCGTGAAGAAGGGTATCGTATGGGTTTAGATTATGTAGAAAGCGGCCCGCTGGTTCGTTCTTCCTATCATAGCGAGCGGCATGTGCATGCGGGCGAAGGCCGTAAAAATTGGGAAGCTGCCAAGGTTCAGTAATAACCTTGTTTACCATGCATTTTTAAAGTACTTATCCGGATTTGGTTGACTGTATTCGTTATACGGGGCCAAAAGTAATATTCACGTTTTATGAGAAGTTTTTTTACAATTATTATCTGCATAGTGTTCAGTATGATCAGTGATAATTGTATTGCTCAACAAGTTCCCCCCAATAATGACAGTGCTGTTTACGATTTTCTGCCACGCAAGCAGGTAATATTTGAAGATAATTTTAGCCAGGATGCTATAGGGGCTTTCCCGTCAAAGTGGCGAATATTAGGAGATGGTACTTCTCACTCGCCCAGGCATTGCCAGGTAAAAAAAGAAGGTGATGATTTTATATTGGTGACAAGCGGTGCAATTAGTGATATTGAGCCCAAAATTGATAGAGAGCCATACCTGGCTGATAGCTTTACCCTTGAATATGATTTTATGCTTAGCGCGCCTGAAGCCAGTATAGTAATTGATTTCCGCACTAAATATAGCCAACCAAGGTCTTTTGATTGGTTTACCATATCTGGCAACGGAGACGTTTTCTATCTCAATCTAAATAATGCCGGAAAAGTATCTGAAAATTATCCCGGCAAATTTGAATGTAATGTATGGCATCATTTGGCAATTGGTAATAAAAATGGGATGTTTAAGTTATACGTAGACCAATATCATTTATTAACAGTACCCATCTACTATGGTTTTCCTTTGCTTAGTTTTGGATTACACTGCAACCCCGTGGCAAAATATAAAAATATAAGATTAGCAACAGGTGGTGAAAGTGGCTTATTTGATAAGAGTATTGATGTAAAGAACCCGGATAGCCCGGCAACTGAATCCCTCAAAGTAACTGTTGATCCTGAAGATAAATCATTAATTGTGAACGTTTTTTCCGCGTTTAAAGAAGATGCACAAATAACTGTTACCAACAGGGCAGGCAAGAAAATTAAGCAGATGATGACAACCACTAATGAAGATACAGAGGTAGTCCTGGATGCTCCTGCCGGTATCTATTTTATTTCAGCAGTTATTGAAAATAAGACGCTGACTGCCAAAGTAGTAGTGGAGTAACTGCCACCATCTTTCATACGTCAATTTTATGTAATCCCATGCTCTTTGGTCGCCATATAAGTACTGTTATTATCGAGTTTATCATGGAATTTGAAGTAGTATAGATGCCTTAAGTATTACAGGCAATTAGCCCGTATATATAGTTTAATTCATTTATGCGGCGTTAATGTAAATTCCAAAGTAAAAAGTGAAGGAAATACCCGGCATAACCACAAAACAATTAGCGATAAAATTCTCAATAGGTTGAAATGGTATCAAACAAAAAAATTATCTTGTGTTTGTTTTACGAATAAATATTTCGCCGGGATCATGAAGCATAAGGAGTTGCAAGGCAGGCTAAGGACCAGGATACTGGAATTGCACTATAAAGCTAATTCAGGGCATATCGGCTGCTCTCTGAGTTGTATAGATATAATGATCGGTATTCTTAAGTATAAAGAATCCGGAGACACCTTTATACTTTCAAAAGGGCATGCAGCATCAGCATTGTATAGTATTTTGAATGAGATGGGTGAGATATCCAATGAGGGTATGGCTTCTTTTTATCAAGATGCTACTACATTGCCTGCTCATCCGGCCCCATTAAAGTATCCTGCCATCCCATTTGCCACAGGTTCGCTCGGGCATGGGTTGCCTATCGCTACCGGAATTGCAAAAGCCAATAAATTAAAGGCATCTCCAGGCATAAGCTATGTATTAATGAGTGATGGGGAAACCAATGAAGGCACCACATGGGAAGCAGGTCATTTTGCAATAGCGAATAAGCTTGATAATGTTTTTGTGATCATTGATAAAAATGGCTTGCAAGGCTTTGGAAATACGGCAAACATATTAGGTGATACTGCATCTGCTAAAGTATGGGAGACTATTGGCTTTGATGTGATGGAAACAGATGGGCATGATATAGAGGCGATCCTGGAATCAAAACGGAAATTGCTTGAAAAGAAAAACGGAAGACCTAAGATGCTTATTGCCAAGACGGTCAAAGGTAAAGGAGTTGCCTATATGGAAAATAAAATGGAATGGCATTATTTGCCTATGAACCAGGCTAATTATGAAGAAGCTGTGGCAAAGATCAAAGTGGATTATAATCTTTAAATTTTTTCCAGGAAAATAAATGAGGAAACATTTTTCGGCATATATGGAGCGCATAGCAGCGCAGGATGATATAGTCTTTATAACCGGAGACCTTGGGTATAATGCATTGGAAAATCTTGCATTGCAAATGGGTCCCCGCTTCATTAATGCAGGGGTTGCAGAGCAAAATATGATTGGGCTTGCTGCGGGCATGGCATCTCAGGGGTATCGGGTGATCTGCTATAGTATTGCTCCTTTTGTGGTATACCGCTGCCTGGAGCAGGTAAGGAATGATGTATGTTTTCATAATTTGCCGGTGTTTGTTGTAGGTAACGGAGGAGGGTATGGTTATGGTATTATGGGCTCTTCTCATCACGCCATAGAAGATATTGGCACGCTGAGCGGATTGCCAAATATGCAATGCTATGTTCCGGCATTTATTGAAGATATGAATGCCTGTCTTGATGATATGTTTGCGAGAAGAGGCCCTGCTTATTTCAGATTAGGCTTGGGGAAGAACATATCACCGGATATGATGCTAAAAAAATACGGCGCAGCAACAATGAATCAGGAGGCAGAATTAACAATTATTGCACAAAGCCCTGTGGCGAATAATGTTATAGCGGCATTAAAAAACCACCTACATGAAAGCAAAACAGTGTTGTATGTAATCAATAAAATGCCACTTATTGAGTTGCCGGAAGATATTATTTCAAGTATAAAAAGAAGCAAAAGAGTACTTGCTATAGAGGAACATATCTCCACTGGCGGGCTGGGGAGTGCAGTTTCATTGCTGATCAATGAATTATCATTACCGGTTGATAAATTCATCAGCTTACATGCTGAAGGTTACCCGGGTGGGTTATATGGTAGCCAAAGTTACCACCAGCAATTAAGTGGTCTTGATGCAGAAAGTATATCGCAAACAATAAATACTTACTTTTAAGTTCTTATGATTGAAAAGAACGAGTTAAAGGAAATTATCAATAAGTTGAAAGGCCCCATCTTTGTATTTGGGGCAGGGGGATTTATTGGGATCAATCTTTTTAATACAATTTTCCAATTCAGGGATGATGTATATGCCATAACCCAAGACCCCAGAAATAACTGGAGGTTTATCATTAATGATATTCCTGAGCGTAATATTATTTCATGCGATATCAACGATATAATTATTTTGAATGATACCCTCGATGAATACCAACCACGTACAATTTTTAACCTTGCCGCATATGGGGCTTATTCAAAGCAAAAGGAGTATAAAAAAATATACAATACTAATTTCAACTCTTCGGTAAATATCATTGAGTTGATGAAAGACCGTGGATTTGACGCTTATATCCATGCAGGTTCCAGTTCTGAATATGGTATAAACAGTGCGGCTCCGGAAGAGGATAACGTACTGATTCCCAATAGCCATTATGCGGTATCTAAAGTTGCTGCTTATTATGCCATGAAATATTACGGGGAAATAGAAAAATTAAATGTGGCGCATTTGCGTTTGTATTCGGCATATGGTCCTTGGGAAGAACCGGATAGACTTGTTCCTGTGCTTATAGCAGCAGCACGTAAAAAAACATATCCGCCACTTGTAGGCTCAGACATTTCCCGCGATTTTATATATGTTGATGATGTTTGTAATGCCTTCATTATTGCTGCTGTAAATATTGAAAAAATAAGAGGAGAAGCCTTAAACATTGGCACGGGGGTTAAAACCACAATGATGGATCTTGCCAATCTGATCATGCTTCATTATGGCATAAAAGAACCTCCTCAATTTGGTAGTATGCCAAATCGCAACTGGGACGTACGGGATTGGTTTTCAAACAGTCATAAAGCAGAAGAGCTAATAAAATGGAAATGTAATGTAAACCTTGTTGATGGTTTGGCGAAAGTTGCTTCATGGCAAAAAGAAGTTAATTTTGATACAGCATTCTGGAACTGGAATAAATAAGCATGGACAAACCCACATTTTCTGTAATACTCCCCTTGTACAAGCAAGTGAACCATGCTGAGTATTTATATAATACTTATACTGATAACTTGCAATTATTGAATGACTCATGGGAACTACTTTTTGTAGTCAATGGGGCAAACGATGGTGCTGTAGAGAAATTAAACAGCATAAATAAACTGGAAAATGTAAAGGTTTTATGGCTGGAGAAAGGCGGGTGGGGGAGAGCAGTAAAATTTGGGCTTTCTGAAGCTAACGGAAAGTATCTATGCTACACCAATTCTGCCCGAACTGAGATAAGTGATTTATTATTGATACTTAACTATGCAAAAGTAAATAATGATAATGTTGTTAAGGCTACCCGTATCATTAGGGAAAAACTGATTCGTAAGGTTGGTTCTATACTGTATAATTTAGAATGCCGCATTTTATACAAAGTACCCATTTGGGATGTAAATGGAACCCCTAAAGTAATTCCTCAAAAAGTATACAAGCAATTAAATATCACTTCTGACGACGACTTGATAGATGCGGAGATCATTATAAAATGTGCCAGGAACAAAAGCCTCATTATCGACATCCCTGTTGTATCTACTACTCGTATCAGCGGTTCCAGTACCACCAATTTTATGTCAGCTTATAAAATGTATTCCGGACTTTTTAGATTTAGAAATAAAGCATGACAAAAGAAGCGCTGTGGGCAAAACAAAATGCTGCATTACGTCATCCTTCTGAGATATTCGGAACATCTTTTGATAATGCAGGCATAACAAAAAATACACTTAAATATAGTGCATCTGCTTCGTTCATAAAACTATTGCACGACCTGAAGATAACACTCATAGCCAGCCGCGAATATGAGAACATGATCATAGCGCTCAATGCAACGGGTAGTAAAAAAATAGAACAAAGCTTTTTCCATCTTCCACATCCGTCAGGCATTGCGGTAGACAGGGAAAGTAATACCATGTATGTAGCAGCTACCCGTAATCCTAATCAGATAGTAGAATTTAAAGTTTCCGGAGATTCCCTTGAGCGATTGAAATTTGGAAAGCAGGCTGAGAAGGTATTGCTGGCATCAAGAAGTAAATATTACCCTGGAGAATATTATTTTCATGATCTGGCCCTATCTAATGGTAAACTTTATGCCAATTCTGTCGGTATGAATTGCATTATCGAGGTCGATTTTTCCAGGCAGTCTCCTGAAAAGCCTTTATGGTGGCCAAAGTGTGTTGAGATAAATGGTAAGCCAAATACCAAAGCCAATTACATACAATTGAATTCGATAGCTATAGGTAAAGACATTAAAAACTCTTTTTTTAGTGCTTCAGGTGTGAAGATATCTGCAAGGCGGCCTGGCCATGTAAACTATCCGGTGGATAGGCAAGGTGTTATTTTTTCCGGCAGAACCGGTGAACCGATTGGATTTGGATTAACACGGCCACATAGCGCCCGAATATATAATAATAAAGTATGGGTGGCGAATAGCGGTTATGGTCAAATAGGTTATTTAGAGGAAGCGGAATTTATACCTGTTCATAAATTCAATGGCTGGACAAGAGGATTGTGTTTTGTTGGCAATATATTGTTTGTTGGTGTTTCCAGGGTTTTACCACGTTTCAGGCAATATGCACCGGGTATAACGTCAAAACAGCAGGTTTGCTCTATTGTGGCTTTTGACGTTGAAAAAAATAAAGTGCTTGGTGAGATCAAATTCCCCAACGGAAACCAGATATTTGCTATTGATTACCTTTTTTCAGAACAATGCGTGGGCTTGCCGTTCAAAACTTTACAAAAAAATGTTCCTGAGAAAAAAATATTTTCAGTTTCT
>CAIRZD010000110.1 GCA_903882965.1 uncultured Bacteroidota bacterium | reverse complement strand
CAATTAAAAAGGATTTCAAAATGCAAGCAACTGGCGAACAAAATAAAATGGATTATGTAGCAATAAAGAATGCAGCTATGACATTGCGATCAATTAACCATAAACTACGCCAGCAGATTCTAAAATTGCTGGAAGAAAACAAGCGAATGAAAGTAACAGACATTTATGTGAAACTTCGTTTGGAACAATCTGTTGCATCCCAGCACCTTGCTATATTACGCCAGGCTAATATTGTTTCTACAGAGCGTATGGGTAAGGAGATATACTATTCCCTAAATAATAATCGGATTGAACAAGTTGCATTATTTGCCAATAGAATTTCAGCCGAATAGCTTTTTTTATTATCATTCATTCACCAAATTAAAATCTAGCAAATGAACAAAGCAGAATTAATCGAACAAATTGCCAAAGATGCAGGCATTACTAAAAAGCAGGCAAATGAATCTCTGGAAGCATTTACTGATGCGGTTGTATCTACTTTAAAGAAAGGAGATACTGTTACTCTAGTAGGCTTCGGTACTTTCTCAGTAACCGCTCGGGCTGCCCGTAATGGTCGCAACCCTCAAACAGGAGCTACAATTAAAATCAAGGCTCGTCAAGTGCCGAAGTTCAAAGCTGGTAAAGACTTCTCTGAAAGTATCAATAAGAAGAAGTAATTGAGAGATTACTTATGCTATCTCGGTATGTACTTGCATAAATATATGAGGCAGATTTGTGGCAGATGTATTTCATTTTGTTTCGTCTTGTTTCACATTAATTCGCCTTGTGCTATGACGATAACTAAGCCCGGAGTGAATTAGGCGTATATTAGCTGAATTTATATGAATAAATTTATATCCCAACGGGATCACTTTTAAAAAGCCTCGCGCAAGCGGGGCTTTTGTTTTTATATCCTATTTTAGTTGTTTAATATATTTCATGAGCCAGCAAGGCAACCGGTACTTTATCATTAACAAGCCATACAACATGGTTTCACAGTTTATCAGTCCGGATAAAGTGCACTTGCTCGGCGGTATAGATTATGATTTCCCGGAAGGCATCCATGCCATTGGCAGGTTAGATAATCTATCGGAGGGATTACTGATCCTCACAACTAATAAAAAGGTAACCAAATTATTATTCCAGGGCGAAATACCACACCGCCGCACATACCTTGTAAAAGTGAGGCAGGAGGTGAACGCAGAAAGCCTTAACTCGTTAAGAACCGGCATATCTATCCGCATTAAAGGTGGCGGAAATTGGGTAACCACCCCATGCGAAGCAGACATTGTTGAAAAGCCTGCTGATCTTTTTTCACACCCATACGAACGAAAAGAGTATGTACCGCACACATGGCTACAGATCACCTTGCATGAAGGTAAATTTCACCAGGTGCGCAAAATGGTTGAGGCTGTACACCATCGCTGTATAAGACTCATACGAACATCTATTGAAGACATTTCATTAGGAGACCTGCAACCCGGTTGCGTACGCGAAATTGAAGAAGATCGTTTTTTTGAACAATTGAAAATTGATAATTGGCGTAGTTAATTACCTAAAGCAAAGTCTCCATGAATGGAGACTTTGCTTTAGTATGAAAGGCAGAACACCACTTAAAAATTCGTATCTATTTCGTCAGTTTATACCCCAATGTAAACCGGAAGTAGGGCAACGCAAGTGGTTCATTGGTATTATAACCACCCTCATTATTACTCTTAACCATTGCCTGTTGTACAAGCACATCAAATAACCACCTCTTTTTGTATTCATAACTGAAGCCCAGCATATAACCAAAGCGCAACAAGTCTCCTTGAGGAGATGGATATAGCGGGCCGGTATAGCTTGCAATTGGCGCACCTGTATAAGTGATCACTTTACCTATGCTTGGAGGCAACGGCGGGCTTTGACGAACGAATGCAGGCACAGAAGCAGTGTCATACTTTGTTATTGGGCCGCTAGTGCTTGTATTCTCCTTTATACTCACATACTTGCTATAAACCATATTAACACCACCGTATACCGAGAGTTGCGGTATTATTTTATATTTAAATAAAATTGGCAACTCAAACTCATAATATGTGCCCCCATAATTATAAGACTTAATGATCGACTCATATTGTTGTGAATATGCATAATGTCGCATCCAACCTATGGTATCAAGCCCTGTCACCCCTCCAACAATAACAAGAACAGAACTATCTCCCATATTGGTAACCTTATCATGACCTTTACTTGTATCAAAATAAGAACGGGTAGCACCAAAACCCGAACTAACATGCGAAGCTTTTACGCCGGGCTGTGTCATTATCGCAAACTTATCAGTTAAGTTGTACTGTATATAAGGAGTGACAACAAACTTATTGGCTGCATTTTTATTAAACCCTGTTTCATAACCACCTTTTATACCTGCTTCAAAACGGCTGGTAAAGGAGTGGTGTTTAGTAGAGTCAATTGTTTCCACTTTAGCAACAGAATCGGGCTTTGCTACGTTAATATCCTGCTTAAATGTTCCGGGTATCAATTCCCCATTGCCTGCATTTGTAACAG
This sequence comes from uncultured Bacteroidota bacterium, assembly GCA_903882965.1. GTDB lineage: Bacteria > Bacteroidota > Bacteroidia > Chitinophagales > Chitinophagaceae > Nemorincola. The sequence goes on along the minus strand of CAIRZD010000110.1, from coordinate 2,823 downwards.
GCTGCTGGGCGCTAAAATTGTTTACTGCAAGATTGTCTATAGTAGCTGCATCATCTTCAATTGTTCGCTTTGAAAAACTATTGCTAAAAACATTTGCTGGTGGTTGTGGAGCTAAAGGGGCTGGCTTAGTTGCATTATTACCAGTCGTGTTATTACCGCTAGTGCTCGCCTTTCTGCCCGTTCTTGTTTTGGCCGTTTTTTTGTCATTATTAGCAATGGCTTTATTAACCGCAGTTTCTTTTTTTTCCGCACTTTGCAATTGCACGTCTGGGTTCGCTTTTCCTATGTGCTTTTCCTTTGCCGAAGCAGTTTCTTTACTGGCCTTATTAACAGTCTTCCCTGTCGATATTTCTTTGTCTTTTATTGGGTTTTTGTTAATCGCACTTGCAGCACTTGCATTCATCTGTTTGTCACCCTTTATATCCTGCTGTTTATTACCAGCGGGTTTATTCTTAGCCACCGCAGCTTTGCCAGATGGTATTATGCCATTATCCTTAGCAATTGTTTTTTTAGAAACACTGGCAGCTATGCTTTTTTGTTCTACCGCCTTAGGCTTTTCTTTATATGCCGCCCTTTGCTTGTGGGTATTTTTTATACTACTGCCTGATGCATAAGCATCTTTCACTGGTTTTATCTTATTACCAGGTACTACCAATTGCGGCGGCTCAACAGTTTTATGCGTAGTGTTACTTGCTATACCCACTTTTGTTGCTACATGATTACTAACCGCACCTGTATTGGTCTTTTTGTTTTGCAACGAAGCAGTAGTTGGTGTCTCCTTCTTTTGCTTACTTACTACAGCTTCCTTTTTCACTGCCTTGTTTCCGGCAGCAACTATATTGTCATTTGTAACTCCACTTACAACTGATTTATCCTTTTTATTTTCCGGAAGTTGCCTGTGTGTTTTATTTTCTTTCTTATTTGTTGCGGCTATATTATCTGCAACATTGTTATTAGCTGGTTTATTAGCTGGTATATTATTTTTACTGGGCTCGCTGTTTGTATTTTTCACTGTTATTACTTCTTCTGTTTTAGCAGGAATTACTGCTACAGCCTGTTTTGTGGCCTTTTCTTTTATCACACGCGCCGAAGCGGTGTTACTGCTTTCAGATATTGCGCTCACATTGCCTGCTTGGCTATTAGTCTTTTTCGCCAGCTTATGTTCATCCTGGTTCGTTGGAGCTACGATAGCTTTAATAACATTATTTGTTTTTACTATTGGGGTTGAAGCCGCAACTATATTCACTGCTGCAACCTGCACGCGTCTTGTTTTAGACCTCTTCCTATTGGGCACAGTAGCTGCAATCATCTCAGTTCCATCAACCTTATGAATTGCTGTAGTATGTACAATAGCATGCGCCGTTGTTGCTGCATGTTTGTGCTGCCTGTCATGAGCAAGAGTATGGTTATTATTTAAAGACGGAATACTCTTTTCTTTTGATGCTGTTTTTATATTTTGATCAGCTATTGAAGTCCTGCTTCCATAATTAGTTTCACGCACATGCTGCTGCGGTTGCATTTCTGCTACGGCAATATTATTATGACTGCTTTGTGTTATAATATAATCAGAAACATCAGCATCATTCTCTGCCGAAGGCCCGGTATTTTTCCGCGTATTGCTGCTATATCCTACTGTATATTGGTCGTCATCAACATCTGCATAAAGTTCATCGTTTGTTTTATTGCTATTGTTTTGAGTAGTACTCGATGGTTCAACGCTATTTTTTTTCTTTGCTTTACGAATTGCAATTCGTTTTGTCTCATTTACGTTATCGGTTGAGATAGCTTTTATATTATGATGGGCCTTTGCGTATTTCCCTTGAGGTCTGTCGTTATTTTTTACAGTACTATTATCTGACTTTACTGTGGTCGTAGTTACTACATCTTGTGGTTTAGATATCACATTGGTAGTTGATTGGGCTATTTTGGTATAGTTATTCACACCCTCCATTCTCCATAATACGGAAGCTCCAAGCAGCACTATAATTGATACAACACCAATGTACCAAAACCAGCCCACAGGAAATCTGCGCCTGTTGCGCGATTCGTTTAGTCTTTTCTCAAGAGCATCCCACGCCGGAGGCGGCGGAGTTTCGGTGTAAGAACCGAGCTCTTCTTTGAAAAGGTTATCAATATGTTTCATATTCTTTTCCATCGTTATTCTTATTACTACAGTATGAAATTTATTTTTTCCTTTAATCTTCTTCGGGCATCATTGAGATACCACCTGCTATTGCTCTCTGTTAAGTTTAATAATGTTGCTATTTCTTTGTGCGAATAATTCTCAAATACGTACAGATTAAAAACAGTCCGCTGCGCATCCGGTATTGTTTGTATTATGTTTAATAGCTCCTTATGCGAAATTTTTTCTACTGACCCGCTATCTACATAAGCATCCTGCTCCTGCACTTCTTTATGTGGTAAGCTATCTTTAATATTTTTCCTCAAATGATCTGTAACTGTATTCACTACAATACGCCTTACCCATCCTTCAAAAACTCCCTGGAATGTATATTGGTTCAGTTTGGTTAATATTTTATAAAACGAATCATTCAATATCTCCTGTGCTGCAAATTCATCGTTATACATATACCTTTTAATCACCCCATAAGCTGCCGGCGCATACAGATCATACAGTTTTTTCTGAGCGCTGGGCGATTGTGCAATACAATCCCTGATCAGAATATTAAGTTCATTATAGCAGGTATCCCCCCTATCCAAAGCGGCAATTTGACTATTTATGTTAATTACTTGAGGCAATTATATATATATTTACACAATCCGTAAGCCTAATAAACTTTCAGTTACTATTAATAGACGAGT
>CAIRZD010000109.1 GCA_903882965.1 uncultured Bacteroidota bacterium | reverse complement strand
TTCAAAGAATATTTGTTGAATGGACAAAAAGCAGGCATTGGGGAATCATTATCTCAGCATTGATTTTCAGTGCTATTCATCTTCAATTTTATGGTTTTATTCCAAGGTTTCTCCTTGGTGCTTTTTTTGGTTATCTTCTTGAATGGAGCGGAACAATATGGTTGCCTATAATTGCTCATTTTGTGAACAATGCTTTTTCGGTAATTGTTTCATACTTTGTTAATGCCAGAGTTCTTGACGGTTCCATTGAAAATATCGGATCTGACAGTTCAACTTTGTTTTTATCTATATTCAGTTTAATTTTAACTTCTTTTCTGGTTATTGTGATTTACAGGTGGGAAAGGCAAAAAGAAGGAATTAATTAAAAAATTCCAACTTAATTTTTGTAACTTTGCAAACTGAAAAAAATTAGGTTAAGTTAAAATATATATGGCAAAAGTCATTGCAATTGCTAATCAAAAAGGTGGGGTAGGGAAGACCACGACGGCTATTAATCTGGCTGCAAGTCTTGCTGTGTTGGAATATAAAACGCTGCTGGTTGATGCAGATCCGCAGGCCAACAGTACTACCGGAAACGGGTTCGACCTTAAGAATATACAGATAAGTCTTTATGATTGCATGGTCAATGAAACACCCGCTGTGCAGGTGATTCTAGGTACAGAAACACCAAACCTCAATCTTTTACCCAGCCACCTCGACCTTGTGGGTGCGGAAATTGAATTGATCAACCATCCAAACAGGGAGTTTGTTTTGCGCCAGGCATTGGAGCCCGAACTGGCAAACTATGATTTTATTATTATCGACTGTTCTCCTTCTCTTGGTCTTATCACCGTAAATGCATTGGCAGCAGCCGATAGTGTGGTGATTCCCGTTCAGTGCGAATACTTTGCATTGGAAGGATTAGGGAAATTGCTCAATACCATTAAGATCGTACAAACCCGCATCAACGCCAACCTGAAAATAGAAGGTATATTAATGACCATGTATGATGGCCGCTTACGCCTCTCTAACCAGGTGGTAGAGGAGATCAAGAATCATTTTGGAGATCTCGTATTCAATACTATACTGCATCGCAACACCCGCCTCGGCGAAGCGCCCAGTTTTGGTATGCCGGCAATATTATATGATGCCGAGAGTACAGGGGCGGTCAATTATCTGAATCTCGCAAAAGAGATCTTGCAGAAAAACAATATGACTAAGATCAAAAACGAGGATAAAATTTTCGAAAAAGAATAGTATGTCGCAGGTAAATAAAAGACAAGGGTTAGGTAAAGGCATACGTGCGCTGCTCGATACTATTGACGATGAAATAAAAACCACGAAAGAGGGTGTCCCTGCAGTTTCCGGGCAAAACAACAGCAACAGTAATACGCCAAGCAATATATCCCGCATCCCCCTCGATCAGATAGCTGTAAACCCCAAGCAGCCTCGTCATGACTTTGATGAGCAGGCGCTAAAGGAACTTGCAGAGAGTATAAAGCTGCATGATATTATACAGCCCATTACCGTTATCAAGATAGGGCAAAACAAGTTTCAGCTTATTAGTGGTGAGCGCCGTTTGCGTGCATCTAAGATGGCTGGGCTCGAAGATATTCCCGCGTATGTGCGTAGTGCTGATGGCCAGGGCGTATTGGAAATGGCGCTGCTCGAAAACCTGCAACGCGAGAACCTCAATGCTATTGAAATTGCACTCAGCTATCGCCAGCTTATGGATGAATGTGGCCTTACACAGGAGCAGGTATCCGAGCGTATGAAAAAAGAGCGCAGCACGGTAGCCAACTATTTACGTTTATTAAAACTACCTCCGGATATACAAAAAGCAGTGCGCGATAGCCAGATAAGTATGGGCCATGCCCGTGCCATTATTGGCCTCGACCAGGTAGAGCAGCAGTTATATGTTTTCCGTGAAACCATGCAGCGCGGGCTATCCGTAAGGCAGGTAGAGCAAATGGTAAAAGATATGGTTGCCGGTAAAGAAGCCCCTGTTGCCGCACCAAAAGCGCCACCTGCAAAATTGCCACATGCCTACAAGCGGATTGAAGACAATATGGCATCTCTCTTTTCTACTCGTGTAAAACTCGATAGAAAGAAGAATGGCAAAGGCACAGTACTCATAGAGTTCTATAATGACGAAGACCTGGAGCGTATCATGGACAAAATGAAACTATAATAACAATACCCGGCATACATAATCAAAAGCAAAAGG
>CAIRZD010000108.1 GCA_903882965.1 uncultured Bacteroidota bacterium | reverse complement strand
TCTATAACATTTGATAAAAAAAATTTCCCAGTACTGGCGCGGGTTTCAGGGCTTTTTCTGTTATAAATTTATTTGTAATGTCATTTTATTGTCACAGAAAAAAGGTGATAAAAAAATAAATATCCTGATTACAATCAGCAGATAGCCTTGCAGAAAATTGCCAAAAATTATTTAAATGCTGCCTGTTCTTCCCCCATCAACAGGTATTGATGTTCCGTTAACATAAGCCGCTGCAGGGCTTGCAAGGAATGACACCATTGCAGCTATCTCCTCCGGTTTTCCGAAACGGCGGGCGGGCACCTCTTCCATCATCTCCTTTTCTACTTCTTCAAGGCTTTTACCTGTCTTAGCCGATTTATTAGCCAGAATTGTGGCAAGCCGCTCTGTAGATGTAGCGCCGGGCAATACATTATTGACCGTAATACCAAACTGCCCCAGTTCATTGGCCATGGTCTTGGCCCATGATGCCACCGCACCACGTATGGTATTGGATACGCCCAGGTCTTTCAATGGTATTTTTACCGAGGTGGAAATAATATTTATGATACGCCCATACCCTCCCTGCTTCATCCCCTCTGCCACAAGCAGGGTGATGATATGATTGCAAATAAGGTGCTGCTGGAAAGCCTGCAGAAATTCTTCGGGCTTGGCCTTAGATACCGGCCCCCCTGCAGGGCCGCCGCTGTTATTGACAAGGATATGTACCCTATTATCTTTTACAAAAGCAGTAACTACCTCCCGCACCATATCTGTATTTGCATAGTCTGCTATGAGGTAGCTGTGCTGCTGGCCCGCTTTGGTGTCCAATGTTTGTACAGCCGCTTTCAGCTTTTCTTCATTGCGGGAGATAAGTACACACTTAGCACCTAATGATGCCATTGCCTGTGCCGAAGCCAAGCCTATTCCCTGTGTGCTGCCGCCAATGAGTGCGGTCTTTCCTGTAAGGTCGAGTGATAACATGAGGTCAAAAGTAAAAAGGGAAAGGGAGAAAATGAGTTATTGGAATGATTTAATAGCGACTATTTACTAAATTAAAACTGATTGGTTGCGTAAAGTATACTTTTACTGGCTTGCCATTTTGTATACCGGGTTTCCATCGAGGCATTTTTTTTAACACTCTAACAGCTTCTTCATCACATCCGCCACCTATACCTCTTAACACATGAAAGTCTGTAAGGCTTCCATCTTCATTTACCACAAATTTTACAATGACACGGCCAGATATATTGTTGTTACGCGCCAAATCAGGATACTGAAGATTGTCGCTTAAATATTTTGGGAGGTCAAAATCAGGCCCAGGCATCCTTTCTCCTTTAATGTTCAAACTATCTGGCAATAATTTCACACTGTCTGACAAATGGAATGGTACTTTCAGCGTTGTCCAGACTTTCACAGGCATTCCTTTATGAATGCCAGGTGCCCATTTAGGCATACTTTTTACTATGTCAATTGCCTCGTCATCGCATCCAAAAAACAAGCGTTCTTTTACAAAACATTCACTAATTGTACCGTCTTTTTCTACAAGAAATTGAACTAATACATTCCCTTCTTTTTTACTTGTCCATGCAGCCATTGGATATCGTATATGCTCAGCTATGTACTTATCAATGTCATAGTCTGCTTTAGGTGGCTGATCTATATGATCGAACAATGTATTGTATATTATTCCAGGTTTTGTCATTGTAAACGACACCGGCAACATCGTCCATACCCTCACCGGCAATCCATTATGAACTCCTGCTTTCCATTTAGGCATGGTACGCAAAGCTTTTATCGCTTCTTCATCACATCCACCACCAATCCCTTTTTCTACTTTAAAATCACTGGCGCTGCCATCTTCATTCACAATAAATTTCAGGATCACACGGCCTTGTATGTTTGCCTTATATGCGATATCCGGATATTTGAGGTGTTCACTTAAATACTTAGCCATATCGTAGCCAGGCTCCGGCATCTGCTCCACATAAGTGTATACGGTAGGCGGCGTAAGGTCCATCCTTTCCTGGGCAGTATCATTTTTGATACTTGCATTTTGTGCAAGGGCAGATAAAGCAATTACTAAAAATGCGGGTAAAAGGATGTACTTCATTTATAAGGGCTATCTAGTCCAAATTAAAATTGATCGGCTGCGTAAAATAAACCTTTACCGGCTTGCCATTTTGTGTGCCGGGTTTCCATGTCGGCATCTCTCTTATTACTCTTGCGGCTTCTTCATCACAGCCAGCACCTATGCCTTTCAGAACTGTTACTTTTTCTATAGCGCCTGTTTCTGAAACAACAAATTTCACAATAACCTTGCCTGTAATATGCGCTTTCCGTGCTTCCTGCGGATAGTGCAGGTTGTGCTGCAAATACCCATTGAAATCATATCCCGGGCTCGGCATCCCTTCTGCATAAGTATAGATCATCTGCTTTTTACCGGTATCACTATTGCCTCCGGGCGGTGGCGGAGATGTTATATTATCCTCCAATGTAAATGTAATTGGTTGCGTAAAATAAACCTTAACACGTTGCCCGTTTTGCTTACCAGGCCGCCATTTCGGCATTGCTTTAATTACCCTTAATGCTTCTTCATCGCAACCATACCCAATACCTTTTACGATCTTACCATCACTTATACTTCCATCTTCATTAATAACAAACCTGACAATTACTCTGCCTTCGATTTTGTTTTGTTGTGCCAGAACCGGGTAAATAACATTTTTTGATAAGAACGCCATTAGATCATAGCCGGGGCTGGGCATTTGCTCTACGTAAGCAAATATTTTCAATTGTCCGGAACTGTCATTTTTGGCTTCATTCTGCCCTTTTGCAAAAAAGGTCGCTGATAAGCAAAGTGATAAAAGAATGTATCTCATTTTATAATTGATTCTATTAACCGCTAAGCTATAAAACATTCCATAAAAAAAGAATTTCATAAAACCCGGGTATTATAATACATCCCCCGGTAATTCCCCCGCGTATCGTATCTAATAATCGTTTATCTTGCATGAAATATTTAACTTATGAAAAAGCTATTTTCACTTACACTGCTCATGTTGCTTGGTGCAACAACAATATTTGCCCAGGGCATGGGAAAAGAAAAACAACGTGCAAGCCCACACGAAACTGTAACCGGCACAAACGTTAAGGTTACTTACGGACGCCCATATAAAAAAGGCCGTGAAATTTTTGGCACCCTTGAGGCATATGGCAAAGTATGGCGCCTGGGCGCAGACGAAGCCACTGAAATAACTTTTGACAAAGGTGTTGTGTTTGGCGGCAAGCAGGTAAGCGCTGGCACTTATACAATGTTCGCTATCCCTGAAAAAACTGAATGGACCATTATCCTGAATAAACAACTGAAACAATGGGGCGCATTCAGTTATGACCAAACAAAAGACCTGGTTAGGATAAAAGTGATGCCTAAAACCTTAAGTAATGTGGTAGAACAACTAACCATTACTCCTAAAGAAAATGAGCTGGTAATAGAGTGGGACAAGACCAACATAACTATACCAATGAAATTTTAATAGCCACAAAGCCATAAAAAAAGCCCCGGAATCAGGGGCTTTTTTTATATACCAAAAATCAGTGGAAGAAGATA
>CAIRZD010000107.1 GCA_903882965.1 uncultured Bacteroidota bacterium | reverse complement strand
TACAGTCTCTTTTTTTGTGCTATACCTCTCACAATTTTACCCCGATAAGTATTGCGTGCATTATTACTAATAAATTATAAATTTGTTTGGCCACAAATGATGCTTAATGTCTCTTCGTAAAAAAGTTGATCCGTCACTAAAAACTAATAATGATACCGGCTTTGGAAGCAACGCTAATAATTTCGGAGGCCGCTTCATTAATAAAGATGGCACTTTTAACCTACGCAGGGAAGGCATATCACTTCTCAACAGATTTAGCATTTACCAGCGAATGCTTACCATGTCCAGGTGGAAATTTATTGCAGTCATTCTTATTTTTTACGCCGTAATCAACATTTTATTTACCCTTGTATACCTCATTATTGGAGCTGAGGAACTACAGGGGCTCACAGCTACTACAAACTGGGGAACAATAAAAGAGGTTTTCTATTTCAGTACTCAATCTTTTACTACAGTGGGTTATGGGCGTATAAATCCATTAGGAGATGGAGCAAATATTATATCATCGCTTGAGGCACTTACCGGCTTTTTATCGTTTGCTATAGCTACCGGCCTGATATACGGACGATTTGCAAAACCCAAATCATACCTGGCCTTTAGCGAACACGCCCTTATAAGCCCATACCAGGATAAAACCGCCCTGATGTTTCGTTTTGTAACCTATAAAGACAATCATACCCTTACCAATGTAGAGATAAAAGTAAATATTGCTATCAGGGTGGAAGAAAACGGTGATGCACAATATAAATTTTATGACCTCGTACTTGAACGTTACAAAGTAGATAGCCTCCCGATGAACTGGACCGTAGTGCATGCCATTGATGAAAGCAGCCCCATATATGGATTCACTAAGGAAGATATCCTTGCTTCTGACCTGGAGTTATACGTATTAATCACCGCTTTCGATGAGGTATTCTCAAGTCCTGTGCTGCAAAGAACATCTTATACTTACCAGGAAATGAGGTTTAATGCTAAATTCGTTCCTATGTATCGCGAGAGCGAGGATGGAAGAACAACAATACTGGAGCTACATAAGCTAAATGATATCACTTTCCTCGAGCCGCAAACATGATGCGGATCGTATAATAAAACCGGTTATCAGGAAAATTAGTTATTTTACATTTATAATCAGAAAAAGATGATAAGCATCCGGAATATAGTAAAACAGTATGCTAACCATCGCGCCCTGAACGATGTAAGTATTGAAATTGAAAAAGGAAAAGTCTTCGGGCTTTTAGGGCCCAATGGCGCAGGCAAGACTTCCCTCATACGTATCATTAACCAGATAACAGCCCCTGATAGCGGTGAAGTGCTTTTTAACGGAGAGCCGCTTAACAAGATCCATGTAGAACGCATAGGTTACTTGCCCGAAGAACGTGGGCTTTATAAAAAAATGGAAATCGGCGAGCAAATCATTTATCTCGCACGGCTGAAGGGATTGAGTAAAGCCGAGGCTATGAAAAGAGCTAAATACTGGTTTGAAAAATTGGAGATACAGAGTTGGTGGAATAAAAAAATAGAAGAGTTATCAAAAGGCATGCAGCAAAAAGCACAGTTTGTAGCAACTGTGATCCATGAGCCTGAATTGCTGATACTTGATGAGCCGTTTACCGGCTTTGATCCTGTTAATGCAGAGATCATAAAAAACGAAATACTGGAACTGAATAAAAAAGGTGCTACCGTGATTTTTTCTACTCACCGTATGGAATCTGTAGAGGAGCTGTGCGATTCCATAGCCCTGCTTAACTTATCGCGTAAGATAATGGATGGTAAAGTGAAAGATATAAGAAACTCTTACCGCAGCGGCACTTATGTACTGGAATATGAAGGTGATAAAATACATATAAATGGGAATGCGCCGTTTACAATATTACATGATGCAAGCCTCGACGGATACCAGCAGGTGAAGCTGAAGATAAATGCAGGAAACAAGGTAAATGATGTGCTGCATTATTTGCTGCCGCTTGCCAATATCAATAAACTAGAAGAGGTATTACCTACAATGAACGATATTTTTATTCAAATGGTAGGAACAGCAAATAATCAGAACTAAACTATGGATAAGATACTACTGATCATTCAAAGAGAATATTTATCCAGGGTAAAGAAAAAGTCATTTATTGTAATGACTTTCCTGGTACCTGTACTGTTCATAAGTATGATAGCACTTGTAGGTTTCCTCGTTGCCAAACAAAATGACCTTGGCGACAAGCATAAAATTGAAGTAGTAGATGAGAGTGGCCGGTTCATGAACAAATTAAAAAGTACCCCTGTTATTACATACGTAACAGCAAAAGGTGGTTATGCTACAGCTAAAAGCACCTTTATAAAAGAGGGTTACGATTACCTGCTCTACATACCTGCCTCCCTAACCGGGGTTCAGTTACTTGGCGAAAAGAAAGCCGGGCCAATGACCAGTGGCAAGATAGAAGATGAACTTAGTGATATAATACGCTCACAAAGGCTTGCAGAGGCCGGCATAGATACAGCAGTGCTGTCAAAGGCCCAGAAACCTGTTTCTATAGCAGCAATGCAACTAACGGAAAATGGTGTGAAAGATGCCCATTCGTATGTGGCTATGGGCATAGGGTTTTTGTGTGCTTTTCTTATTTATATATGCCTGTTCATATACGGCACCCAGGTAATGCGGGGGGTAATAGAAGAAAAAGTGAGCCGGATCATTGAAGTGGTCATCTCTTCCGTAAAACCTTTTCAATTAATGCTGGGTAAGATAATTGGTGTGGGTATGGTTGGGCTAACCCAGTTTCTTTTATGGATCATAATATCTGTTGCGCTGTCTATGACCATAGGGACTGCACTTATAAAAACACAGGTATCTGCAAAAACTGAGCAGGTATCACAAATGCAACATGGCAACCCTCCCGGCACAGCTATGGCTGCAGGAGCACAACCGGATGCTGATGTAAATAGTGTATTGCATGATATTGCCGGTATACCCGTAGCCTATACTATAGGGTGTTTTTTGTTTTATTTTCTGTTTGGTTATTTTTTGTACAGCGCGATTTTTGCCGCAGTAGGCTCGGCTGTAGATAATGAGACAGAGACACAACAATTTATGTTGCCTATCACACTGCCTTTGATATTTACATTTGCCCTGGCCCAGGGTTTCATTATTAACAACCCTGATAGTTCGCTTTCGATATGGCTTTCTATGATACCATTTACATCGCCAATTGCTATGATGATACGGATACCCTTTGGTGTGCCGGCATGGCAACTTGGGCTTTCAATGTTGTTTATGATAATCGGCTTTTTATTCACCACATGGCTGGCATCACGTATATACCGGGTGGGTATTCTAATGTATGGGAAAAAGGCAAGCTATAAAGAACTTGCCAAATGGATCATGTATAAAGAGTGATATTTAAAGAGCAAACCCTCCTTCGCTAAAGCTTCGGCGGGCAAGCAACAAAATGCTTATAAAAACGTTAGGTAGTAAAATGGCACATTATATCAGGCAAGCGACATGCATCATATTTTTCCTGTTCTTCTCTTTTTATTGCAAAGCACAAATAGAGTTATCAACCGGGTTTGAAGCCAGCTACCCTGAACTGCTCAATAGTAATAATACAAGAATGAATTACGGGCAAATCAGTTTCGGTATCCGTGCAGGAATAGCCTACAAGCCCGAGGAAACACAATTCTTTCCTATACTGAACCTCTCATATGGAAGAACAAGGCTGCCTCTCCAACAATTCGGAAAAAATGTCGCCGCTCTTAATTTTAACTATATTAACGTAATGCTCAATGAGAATTTTATAGTCACTTTCCCCAAGAGCCAGCTATTCATATATGGCGGTATAGGCTTTTCTTATTTAATAAATAAAGGCATAACAGTAGCGGGAACCGGGGGAGAAACAATGCAGGCAACAATTGATTCTACTGCCAATATCAATAAAGCATTCCCCGCAATGAATATAGGCTTTGAGTATAATTATGGCGAATCTACCAGCAAAGACCTTTACCTCACCATGGGGCTAAATTTCCAATACATATTATTACTCGCCGGGCGCAATACCTATTATATAAATGTAGCGGAACCGGGAAATAATAATTATCCCTATCATGCAAGCCTCACCGGCAATGTAATAAGCCCACAATTCTATATTGCAATACACTATAAGATGCATAGGAAAAGAGGCAGCAGTATGTATTTATAGCCTGATCCATGATTCAGTTGATTAGAGGATGGTGGTATCTGGTATGGTGCTTAAGGAAAAGAAATAAAATAAGAAAGCCACTCCTTTATAGGAATGGCTTTCTTATTTATAACTTAAAGCTGAATTATTCTCCTACTACTTCAAATTCAATTTCTACAACATTGTCTTTACCAAAGTCAATGCTTGCTTTGTGCATACCTGCTTCCTTTACATCACTAATGATAGTGATACGGCGACGGTCTATTTCATAGCCCTTCTGCTCGCGGATAGCGCGTGCCAATTGTATTGCAGTTACAGAACCGAATATCTTGCCGCTGATACCAATCTTGGCGCCTACCTTAATAGGAGTTGCTTTCAGTACATCAGTAACATTGTTTATTTCAGTCATCAACTTGTCTTCTTTCTTTTGCAATTGTTTGCGGCGCTCTTCCATTATTTTGGTATTGCTTCCGCTTGCTTCAATCGCATACTTCTGTGGTATGAGGTAATTACGGGCGTATCCCGGCTTTACAGTCACCATTTCGTGGGCTGAGCCCAAATTGTCAACGTCTTTTATAAGAATTACTTGCATGATTTTCTACTTTAAAAGGTCAGTAACGTAAGGTAAAAGAGCCATCTGGCGGGCCTTTTTGATCGCCTGTGATACTTTGCGCTGGTATTTCAGCGAGTTTCCGCTAATACGACGGGGTAACATTTTGCCTTGTTCGTTCAGGAACTTCTTCAAAAATTCTCCGTCTTTATAATCAATGTAACGGATACCCATCTTCTTAAAACGACAGTACTTCTTCTGGCGTTTTTCTACCCTCTGCGAGGTCAAAAATTTTATTTCGTTTTGCTTAGCCATTGTTTCGTGATTTTAAGAAGCGTTTTCTACTGCTGCGTTTTTATTGCGTTTTCTAATGTTATACGCTTCAGCGTACTTGTCAATGCGAGTCACCATGTGTCTCATAATGGCTTCATCGCGATTCATCTGGATCTCTAACTTAGCGTTAGTTTCTGTAGGCGCTTTGTATTCCAATACATAATAAAGACCGGTAGTCTTTTTAGCTATTGGATAAGCAAGTGAGCGTAAACCCCAAACTTCGTGGTGAACGATAGAGCCGCCATTTTCTTTAATAAAGTCAGCGTACTTTTTTTGGGTGTTCTTGTACTCTTCATCAGAGAGTACCGGAGTGAGTATGAGCATCAGCTCATAATTCTGGAGGCTGTTTTCTGTTGCCATAATTAATTTTAAAAGGTTAAACCAATCGTCCGGCGGGAACATTGGATACTTTCAAAGTCAAAAAAGTCAAAGTCAAAAACGAAAAGTAAATAACTTAAACCTTCCAACTTATCTGGTAGCCGGACAAATTTGGGATTGCAAAAGTATAGAATAATATTATTTAATCCAAAAAAAATCTTTGCAAAATGGCTTGCCTTAATAAGCTGTGCGTAAATATAAACAGCATTTTGCACTTATTGCATTTGATTGTGGTTAGCTTTATATAGGATTTAGTACTAGAAATAAGGTTTTTTCGTTATTTCATTTGAAACTAATGTTTACCTATCAAACAAACGTTATGGAACCTGGTAAAAAAGTAATCCAAGGCCGACAGAATGGGGTTATTCATTTTCTAAAAAACATTGCCGGTAAAATTATATGCCTTTTTGAACCGGAAGAAGTAGAAGTGACTTTTAAAGTTAATGGCAAAAAAACAAGTTATACTTATAAAGTAACGCATAAGTAGCATGTAATTTCTTTCCTTAAATCTATATGTAGATATAGATAAAAAATAATCATATGCTAAGCTCCCCCTAATTAGCTATACTTAGCAAGACAATAAAAGGCTACTTTTGTCGTTTGGATATAGAATTATGTACCGAATAGTTGTCACATTTTTATTATTATTATCTGTATCGTGCTCAAAAACCCAGGCGCAAACCTACTTTACTGCCACAGAATTAGGATTCTCGTTAGGCGGCTCGCAATATTTTGGAGATCTGAATGAGAATTATGGTTTCCATACACTACATCTTGACGGTGGCATGTATGCAAGAAAGCGCATGAATATGTATATCGCTCTAAAAGCATGTGCAAATTATACGAATGTTGGCTATTCTGATAAATACAACACTGATCTTTACGATAAGACGCGTAACCTGAGTTTTCAAAGCCAGATTTTTGAGTTTGCGGTACAGGCAGAGTTTAATTTTTTTGGCTTTGTAACCGGTGACCCAACACATAGATTTACTCCCTACCTCACTGGTGGTATAGGCGGCTTTTATTATGACCCTTATACTTATTACAATGGTACTAAATATTACCTGCAACCCCTTGGCACCGAAGGACAAAATGCAGGTTACAGCGGCCGGAAATACAGTAACGGAAGCTTCTGCTTCCCTTTGGGAGTAGGTGTAAAATTTTGGGTGGTTGGTGGCGTTAACCTTACTTTAGAAATAGCAGACCGCCTTACCACCACCGACTATCTGGATGATGTAAGCACTACTTATGTAGGTGCCGGTAGTTTTAAACCAAAGTCTATAGCAGGCGCGTTACAAGACCGCTCGGTAGAAATAAACCCCAATAGCCCTTTAGGTATTGCGGGCAAACAGCGGGGCAACACAAGCAGCATGGATCAGTATATGATCGGAGAGCTGAGTATATCCTTTAATTTTGTCTCCTATAAATGCCCGTCATTTATGAGAAATGACGACCAGTTGAGAATCAGATAGATCAGCGAATACTCTCTAAATTTTTCCTATTTTTAGAAATCAAGCGACACATTCACCCATTCATCATCAAAGCGGGTATTGTATTTCCGGTAAAAGTTGAACGCAGGCTCATTCCAGTTAAGTACTTGCCATATGATGCCTTGAAATTTCTTTTCCTGCGCCTCTATTATCAATGCGTCCATAAGTAGCTTACCAAGCCCTCTACCCCTGGCAGCTTCGGTGACAATAATATCTTCCAGGTACATTTTTTGTCCTTTCCAGGTAGAGTAGCGGATATAGTAAAGCGCAAAGCCATTGATCACTTCATTTTCTTCGGCCACAAAAGCCCACCAAACCGGGTTTGTACTAAACCCACTCTCGATAAAATGTGCCGGAGAAACCGTTACTTCCTGCGGAGCACGTTCATATACGGCCAGTTCATTTACCAGCTCCAGCATTCTTGCACAATCTTCTTTTGTAGCTCTTCGTATTACCGGTGGCATGCTATTTAACTTTCTTTATGCAATACTAATAGGTAATGCACGTTATTCCAAAACCGGCAAGCACTAATTTTGAGTTAAACTTACTATTGCAGGAATACAAGGAATATAAATTGCTATATATTTATCTTAATTCTAAAAAAACAAAGCCATAACATGAGTACACAAGGCGAAATACTTTGGATAGACGACGAAATTGATTCCCTGAAATCCCAGATACTTTTTTTAAAAAATAAAGGCTATGAAGTTACGCCGCTTACTAATGGACATGACGCACTGGAGTTGTTGAAAGAGAAAATAGTGGATGTAGTGTTGCTTGATGAAAGTATGCCCGGCCTTACAGGGCTGGAAACACTTTCGAAAATAAAAGAAATGTTACCGCAGCTTCCTGTAGTAATGATCACAAAGAATGAAGCAGAAAATATAATGGAAGACGCCATAGGCGCCCAAATAACCGATTACCTGATAAAGCCGGTAAACCCAAACCAGGTATTGCTTTCATTGAAAAAAATAATGGATAGCAAACGCCTGGTATCAGAGAAAACCACCATCGCTTACCAGCAGGATTTTCGCAACCTCTTTATGGCGCTCAGTGCTAACCCTAACCATGAGGAATGGAAGGAGCTCTATAAAAAGCTGGTTTACTGGGAACTGGAAATGGGTAAAAGCGACAGTGAGGAAATGATAGAAGTGCTGCAAACTCAAAAGTCGGAAGCGAACAATGACTTCTTCAAGTACATTTCTAAAAATTATGCTAACTGGATAAAAGATAATGGCAATAACGGCCCACTTTTATCACACAAAGTATTCGAAAAAAAGATCGCACCGAATTTAAAGAAAGGCAAGCCAACTTTTTTAGTGGTGATAGATAACCTGCGCTTCGACCACTGGAAAGCTATTCAGCATATTATTGCTGAGTCGTTCCGGGTTGTTGACGAAGACATGTTCTATAGCATCCTGCCCACTGCTACACAATATTGCCGAAACGCAATATTTGCGGGCATGTTGCCTATTGATATTGAAGCCCATTTTCCGCTGGAATGGAAAAATGATGATGAAGAGGGCGGCAAAAATCTGTATGAAGAAACCTTCCTGAAAAACCAGCTAAAGCACCTGAAACTGGATAACCTTAAATGGCAGTATATAAAGATCACCAATAATGATGACGCCAAAACAATGGAAGATAATATTCATAATTATCTCTCCAATGACCTTACCGTCATAGTTTACAATTTCGTAGACATGCTGTCGCATGCCCGCACCGAGATGGAGGTACTAAAAGAACTGGCAGGCGATGAAATATCTTACCGCTCATTGGTGGTAAGTTGGTTTGAGCATTCGCCACTACACAGGGCATTGCGTAAAATTGCTGATAAAAACATACAGGTATTACTCACTACAGACCATGGCAGCACACAGGTAAAGACCCCAAGCAAATGTGTAGGTGACCGTGCCACAACCGCTAACCTGCGTTATAAGCATGGCAGGAACCTACAGTATGAAGAACGTGATGTATTTGCTTTCCGCGATCCAAAGTTTGCCGGCCTTCCACGGCCTAATGTAAGCTCCACTTTCATCTTTGCCAAAGGAGATGTTTTTCTGTGCTACCCCAACAATTATAACCACTTTGTAAATTATTACAAAAATACTTTCCAGCATGGTGGTATATCTCTTGAAGAAATGATAGTGCCGGTAGTAAGATTGGAAAGTAAAAATCAAAACCCATAAACCGCTCCCCAACCCTCTCCAAGGGAGAGGGAGGTGATATTTACGTCAACTAAAAGAATGAATTATAGCCATCAAATACCTTTATAAGGTTTTTGATGGCTTTTTATATATAGGTACCGTAGAGCATGGCTCGCCATACATAATAGACTTCACCGCCGGCCGTAAATGATTGGTAACCGTTACATAAGCTACATCTGGAATAGGTGTATCACCACAGCCTTTTATAACCACACGTTTATCCGTGTACTCCGCAACATCAATTTCATTGATATTTTTGATCAATAACGACTTTGTCATTTCTTCAGGTGTACCGTAATATACAGATGCTGCAATGGGCTGCAGATATGAAGCAGCAAGCATATATGCCCATACCGGCACAATCGCCTCTACACTGCACATGATGGCCACATGCCTGCCCTCATATTGTTTCCAGTCATGATCCTGTAATGCGGTACGGTAATCTTTTTCACGCAATATCATTTCCCTGAATAAAAAAGGTTTGAGGTCAAATACCGCAATGTCTTTATCTGATGGGATATATGGTGCAAGGTCCAGCGTAACGATCCCGCTCTCGGCTACTTTATTTACAATTGTTTCCATAACCCTCTTCTGAATCTATTAATGCACTGCAAAAATACACCAATATTTACTACTCCTATCTATAGAGCAATAGGTCACAGCAATATTACCAGGAATTGATCAGATCAATAAATTTGGTACTGCAGGTTGTAAGTTACGGTCTTCGTATTTGCAAGACTGTCTACGATCACAGCAGTCATTTGTGTGATCTTGTTATAAGCGTCTATATTATAACTGACATTAGTAGTATAGCCTGAGTTAGTAATAGTTTTAACGAGGTTAGCATTCTGGTAAAGGTTGCTGCCCCACAAAGTAAATGATTTGAGTTGTAAATAATCACCGGTTCTGTTAGCCAGGTTACTATAAAAAGTGTAATCTTCAGTAGGCCATATCGTACCCGGGAAGTCAACATAACAGGTATCGTTAGCAGTATCCTTGGCATATATAAGTAAAGGTATACCTGATATATTATACGTCAATTGGTCGCTGTAACCGGTTAACCCGCTATGTATAGTGCCTGGCAGGTTTGGCACAGTTAGATCATTCAGGTTAGGAGGTGTGATAGCCAGGCCCGGTATCTGTAACCAGTAATCTCTCATAGCATACGGTGATACAGTCATTGTACTTGGGAAAGTCACGTTCAGAATGCCGTTAAAACTTGATTTAAGAAAATTACCGGCATAAGAAGTATACATACGTGAATCCGATACTGTTGTAACGCCGTGGTAATTATTGTAATAATTGTCTGCTTCCTCTGACATTAGTCTGCCATTATTCCCTTCAGACGACGACGGTGAATAAGTATATTGGTAAGTAGTATAAAGATGAGGTGTATAAATTGTGCTTATCACGTTTGCCGATAAGTCAAGTATAAGTGTATCAATCTCATAAACAGTAGACCCGCCAAGATTAGTTATTGTTTTGATAGCGGTATCATTGCCATAATAAAATGAACACGATTCACTCTTTTTACCACCAACAGTATCATTTGTCGTAAAAGTGATCATTTTCACCCTTCCAAGAGCATCATACATAAAAGTATAATTGTCATTCGTGGTGTCTGCTAAAGAAGCCGAATTGAGCCTCGTTGTGGCAGTATAACTCAGGAGCCTGATATTATTAGGAGTAGGCGCAAGATCGTGATGTGGTTTTTTACAGGAAGTATATAATATGGCCACAAGCACTGCTACAACAACAACCGGATACAGTAAAAATGATTTTTTCATACAGGCACTAAATTATATCAAATGTAAAAAGTCAAAAAATCCCTTCCTTCCTCTGCTATTTAGGAAGAAGTAAACTCAAAAATAGTAAAAACACACTAATATTCAATAGCAATAGGAAATAAAATATTACAAAAATATGTTGATTATTGCTTTTAATTAAAATAACTTACAAAATCTATCAGCAATTTAGCCACACCGTCTATATGATTTAGGGTTACTTCTGCTCCTTTATCGTATATATCATGATAATATCCTTTGCCTCCATTTGAATAGATAAAAAAAGAAGGCGCACCCGCTTCGGTAAAATGGTAATGATCACTATTGGCAGCTTTACCCCGGCTTTTTATAACCGGTATGTAATGTTGCGCCTCGTTTATCCGGTTAAGCATGCTAAACTCTATGGGGTATTCAGTGGCATTTACAACAGTCACCCCGTCTGTAGCATCGCCCATAATGTCAATGTTTGTCAGGAATTTCATTTGCCCCAGCGGCACAACCGGGTGGGCAACATAAAATGCAGAACCAAGCAAGCCGGGCTCCTCTCCGCTGAATGCTATGAATAAAATAGAATAGTGCTGTGGATGAGCTGCATAATAAGATGCGAGGTATAGAAGCATTGCCATACCACTCGCGTTATCACTTGCACCCGGAAAGTAAGTGGAATCTCCCATCATGCCAAGGTGGTCATAATGCGCCGTAAATACTATAAAGGTATCCTTTACAGAACCGGGCACGCAAGCCATTATGTTCTCGCTTTTCTCCTTTGGTATCCATAATGATGTCGCGTCTACGCTCAGTGTCTTTATCACTTTGGGCATTGCATCTTGCTTTACATAAAAGATAGTGGCTGCAATGGTATCCTGCTCTACAGTCCACGTAAGTTTTTTCTTTTGAGGAATGATATAACATCCCTTTGGCAGCAATGATGCAAACTTACCCGGCTGCATATTAAACTCCTTACAAAAGCTATCTGCATTTTCCAGGCAATAAGCATATCGGTCATCAATTGATGCAAGCGTTTTCTTCCACACCGATTTATCTGTGATCCTGCCAAGGTCTATTGTTTTTACCGGAATATCAGTACCCGAATATGAAACGCTTGAGGCATCTATCAGAAAATCAGCTCCGGGTATTAGCGCCTTACCATCGACGCTCAATGC
Organism: uncultured Bacteroidota bacterium; assembly: GCA_903882965.1. Lineage (GTDB taxonomy): Bacteria > Bacteroidota > Bacteroidia > Chitinophagales > Chitinophagaceae > Nemorincola. Next base: position 13,361 of record CAIRZD010000107.1, on the reverse strand, counting down.
CATTTTGCCCGGGAATGTATTGATGGGAAAGCTATAGCCCTGTATAAAAGTACCATCGGCTGTTACCGGCTTCAGTTTGTATTCCCTGAATCTGCGTTGTATGAATATAGATGCCTGCTCGGCACCATCCGCTACATAACCCCTGCCATGCATGGATGGCGAAGTAAGTATTCCTATATTGAGTGCTAAAAATTGTTTTTCATTCTGTGCGTTTGCAGCATATGCAAAGACAAGGAACAAGGCCAATAAGAATTTTGAGTACTTAAGCATTCCGGCTCTGGGTTGTGAAATTTTTACAATTAGCATTATCACAAAAATATCACAGTTTCAGCTCATTTTGGCTGCATAATATGACTATTTGGTTCACTTTGGAAGCTACAGTATATCAATCTTCTTTTGTATTGTTTGCTTGTCGGTCTGTGTTTTTGCAAGGGAAAGCGCCTTTTGAAAATTTTTCCGGGCTTTATCGTCATCTATGCCCTTATATAACTCACCCAGCAGGGTAAAGTAAAAATGATTGTCTGTTAAGCCCAGTTTTTCGGCTTCAATAATTGCTGCTGCCTTCCCATTTGCTTTTGAAAGTGCGTAAGTTCTGTTGAGTGCAGCAATTGGGGAATACTCTATTTGTAATAATTGATTGAAGAGCTGCAGGATGTTTTCCCATTTTTCATGTGTATCCTCTTTAATAGTATGCCAATAAGCTATGCTTGCCTCCAAATGATATTTTGAAATTTTATCTCCCTGTGCAGAAATATTAAGAAAGTACATCCCCTTCGAGATTAGTTCCTGATCCCAAAGTGTTTCGTCCTGGTCCTGGTACAAGATCATTTCACCATTTGCATTCTTTCTTGCTTCAAACCGCGAAGATTGAAAGCACATCAGGGAGAGTAAGGCATATACAACCGGCTTGCTGGTATGTTCGTTTTCTGCCAGTAAGTAAGTTAATCTCATTGCTTCCAGGCACAGGTCTTCGCGTAATACAGTATCACGGCTTTCTGAATAGTAACCTTCATTGAAGAGCAGGTACAAGGTTGTGAGCACGGTTTCCAATCGCTTATTTATTTCTGCTGCTCCCGGGAATTCGATTTTTACCTTTTCAGTCCGCAATTTATCTTTCGCTCTGAATAATCGCTTATTGATGGTCTCTTTATTGGTCAGTAGGGCATTTGCAATTTCGTCAATACCAAATCCACAAAGTATGCGAAGGGCCAGGCCTATTTGTGCTTCGGTAGAAATAGACGGATGGCAAATGGTAAATAACATTTGCAGCTGGCTATCCGTAATATTCTGTTCAGACAAGTCAATTTCAATTTCTTCAATTCCCGATAAAGTATGTTTTATTTGACTGGCTATTTTTCCGGTAAATACCTGGTCGCGGCGAATGTAGTTTTTAGCTTTATTTTTTGCAACCGTATAAAGCCATGCTGTAGGATTTTCTGGAATTCCTTTATAAGGCCACGTTTCAATAGCCCTTAAAAAAGTTTCACTTGCTATGTCTTCCGCAATTTCAATATGCGCTATACCAAACAGCTTGCAGAGTACAGCCGTAATTTTTCTGAATTCTGTTCTGAATAAATGTGGTATTAATTCCGGTTGCTTCATAAGTAAAAAAGTCCCTGCATTTAAGCAGGGACTTTTAAAATTATAGATTTATAATACACTGACCTCCCTTACTTCAACATTCCCGCCAACAGAAAGTATGGGACAACCTTTTGCAAGTTCAATCGCCTCATCGTAAGATCCCGCCTTCACCATGGAGTACCCACCTATTGATTCTTTAATTTCAGTATAAGGGCCATTAGTTACTACGTTATCAGCCCTTACCACTTTACCAGACGTAGCCAGGCGGTTGCCTCTATCGGCCAATTTATTTTTAGCAGCTATCTCCGCTATCCAATCCATCCAGCGTTTTGTCATTGCCGCCATTTGCTCTGGGGTGCCTACGGGAATAGCATCATAATTCATTCTGTATATTAATAAGAAGTCTTTCATTTTTTTAGTTTTTAATTGTTATTAAATAATTTAGTGAATACTGTCTCTTTGGGCAATTTGCCGCACTTCAACGCTGTTCCCATCTCCTTGTAATACAGGGCTGCCTTTAGCAAATTCTACCGCTTCATCAACCGAGTTTGCTTTAACAATGATATACCCGCCAATTGTTTCTTTGATATCACCAAAGGGTCCATTGGTCACTACATTATTATGCCATACAACCCTGCTATCGTCAAAAGGCAGGCCATTGCCCTCAACAAATTTGTTTTGGGCAGCAATGCCTCCTACCCAGTCCATGGTTTGTTTCATCCATATCTGTATCTGTTCCGGTGAGGCTACTTTATGTCCGTCTTCGTGCCGGAAGATCAAAATAAATTCTTTCATTTTTTTAAAATTTTAGTTGTTATTGGATTGCACGAAATTTCTACTACAATTTAATTATGTTTTGTTTACTAACCGAATTGACCTACTTCATAAGTACCAACCGCAGCTCCAAAAGCAATATTAACACGATTGTAACTATTAATTGTAATAACGGCTAATGTCAGGTCTATCAATTCTGTCTCGGAAAAATGTTTTCTTGCATTATTATAAATTTCATCAGGCACGATCCCTCCTGAAATTCTTGTAAGTGCTTCAGCCCATGCAAGTGCAGAACGCTCCCGTTCACTATAGAACGGCGCTTCTCTCCATGCATCCAAAACATAAAGGCGTTGTTCGGTTTCACCCTTTGCTCGCAGATCTTTTGAGTGCATATCAAGGCAAAATGCACAGCCATTGACCTGCGATACTCTAAAATAAATCAGATTTAAAAGCGATTGCTCAATTGGCGATTTTGCCAGGTATGAGCCTAAGCTATACAATGCCTGCATTGCACCGCTTCCTTTTTCGTAAATGTTAATTCTCTGTTCCATTTTTTATTTTAATTATTGGTTGAATGATTGAACTATACCAATAACAAATGAGATCAAAGAAACAGGACAGGTTGTGAAAAAAAATTTCTCCAATATTAAAGCTACAGAAAGGTAAAACTTGTTATCCACAGCTGACTGTACCCGCCTGTTGCAATTTAAACCCGTATTTTTGCTCCGAATTGTTATATCATGCCGCAGCTATTTACACCATTAAGCATAAGGAACATTACACTAAAAAACCGCATAGTGGTATCACCTATGTGCCAGTATTCCAGCGAAGATGGCTTTGCAAACGATTGGCATTTTGTGCACCTGGGCAGCAGAGCAGTGGGTGGGGCAGCATTGGTATTTACAGAGGCTACTGCAGTATCACCGGAGGGCCGTATTTCACCACACGACCTGGGTATATGGAAGGATGAGCATATAGCACCGCTTAAGAAGATCACACAATTCATCACCCAGCAGGGTAGTATACCGGGTATGCAATTGGCACACGCCGGCCGAAAGGCCAGTGTTACCGAACCATGGAATAATGACAGACTTGTACCCCCATCTGAAGGTGGCTGGAAAACGGTAGCGCCAAGCGCAATACCTTTTTCAGAAGAAAAAGATACACCGAGGGAACTTACAAAGGATGAGATAAAAGAAATAGTTGCTGATTTTAAAGCTGCAACCATCCGGGCACTGGCAGCAGGGTTTAAAGTGATAGAAATACATGGTGCGCATGGATACCTGGTCAATGAATTTACATCCCCGTTGAGTAATAAACGTACGGATGAATATGGAGGATCTTTTGAAAACCGGTGTCGCTTTCTTATGGAAATTATAGATGCCATAAGAGAAGTATTACCATCAGAGCTACCACTTTTCCTACGCATATCTGCTACCGACTGGGCACTTGACGGATGGCAAGTGGAAGACTCCGTGCGGCTTGCAGAAATAGTAAAAACAAAAGGTGTCGATGTTATGGATTGCTCGTCTGGCGGAGTAGTGGCGAATGTGAAGATACCTGCAAAACCAAATTACCAGGTGCCGTTTGCTAAAGCGGTCCGGAAAGCAGGAATACTCACCGGGGCAGTAGGCATTATAGTAACAGCTGCACAAGCCGAAGAAATATTAGTAAACGGTCAGGCAGATCTTATATTTATGGCACGGGAGCTGTTGCGCGATCCATACTTCCCCCTACGGGCAGCTACCGAACTTGGCTATGAGACCCAGCAATGGCCGCTGCAGTATGAACGGGCAAAACGAAAGAAATAACTATTTCTATTTGGGGAGTTTTACTGAAGCAAGAAAAACAGGATCATGAAATAGTAAATTATTTCCTTGATGGGTTTAACTATTCCCAGTCATTAACACACCGGATACAAAATCTATTTCCTCATTTGCAAGCTCATAATATAATGGAAGGCAAATAACTCTCTTGCAAATACTCTCGCTAACAGGCATTTCCACTGCGTTTACATATTTGAGCGAATTAAGGCTTGGATAAAAATACCTCCTCGGATATATCCAGTTTGCATGTAACTTTTCAATAGCCTTCAGTGTTTGCGCCTCAGTTTCAAAAATTATCGGGTAATACGAATAATTAAAATCATTGGGATCATACTTTATCCGCGATACATTTAGCCCGGATAATTTCTTGTCATATCTTTCAGATTGTGCCCTTCTCGATTCCAATATCTTATCCGCCCATTTAAGATTTACGATACCCATAGCGGCATGGAATTCCGAGTTTTTACCGTTTATCCCTACCCCCTCAAATCTATCAGGCCCGTTATGCCCAAAGTTTCGCATCAACGACATTGTCTTCAATAATTCAGGATCATTGGTAAACACACCACCGCCCTCTATAGTATGAAATACTTTAGTGGCATGAAAACTGGCGGTGGTTACATCTCCATATGCGAATACAGACTTTCCTTTATACTTTGTACCAAAACAATGGGCAGCATCGTATATCACTTTCAGGTTGTGCTTTTGGGCTATTGCAGCTATCGCATCAATATCACAGGGATTGCCATATACGTGCGTGGCAAGTATAGCTGATGTTTTATCGGTTATCGCCGCCTCTATTTTTGTCGGGTCAATATTAAGCGTCAGAGGGTCAATATCTGCAAATACTGGCGTACAACCCTCCCATACTATGCTGCTGGTCGTGGCTACATAACTGAAGGGGGTGGTGATAATTTCTCCCTTTAACCCCAAAGCTTTTATAGCTATTTGTATAGCTATAGTGCCGTTATTCAAATATAAAAAGTGATTTACTTTCAGGTATTCTTTTAGGGTCATTTCCAGCTCATTCACAAGTGGTCCGTTGTTAGTAAGCCATACTCGCCCCCATATACCCTTCAGGTATTTTTCATATTCTTCTATAGGGGGTAGAAATGGTTTTGTAACGTTTATCATAATTAATTAGCTTATTTTAAAAGGTAAAGTTGGCCTGACTACTCCTTCCCATTTTCCATACCAATTTCCTGTTCTCGCTTCGTCTACTACTTCAAATGTAAGTATATCATCCATGTGAAATAGTATCACACTAGTGTCTTTTACAAAAAGTATCCTTGTGGTATAAATATCATCATTTAAAAACCGGCCCGGTATTGTTAATGTGGCTGCATGATAACCTTTTTTCAATAGCACTGATGCTGTTGTAACATTAAAGATACATAGCCCGGCAGGTGTGTTAAGAAAAAAACTAAGGTTAAGATTACATTCATGGTGCAAAAAGAATTCAAACGTTATATCAATCTCTGTTGCTATTGTTATAGGATCTGTCTCATTTTCCAGCTTCGGTTCAATACGTGCGCTCACCAACCTTATAAATTCATTACCGGGAGCTGTGGCTTCATCATCCCATTGCACCGATATACAATTTTTTACTTCCCGGCTCAGGTAATTATTGATCACTTTATCCGTAGCTCCTACATCTGCAATTTCACCGGCTTTTAAATAAATGGCTTTTTTACACAAGCTTTGTACTGCCTGCATATTATGGCTTACAAAAATTATCGTGCGCCCATGGCTTGCCACATCGCTCATTTTGCCAAGGCATTTTTTCTGAAACTCAGCATCACCTACCGCAAGCACTTCATCAACTATTAATATTTCAGGCTCCAGGTGTGCTGCCACCCCAAATGCCAGACGCACATACATCCCTGATGAATATCTTTTTACTGGTGTGTCTATATACATCTCAACACCAGCAAAATCAACGATCTCATCAAATTTGCGTCCTATTTCCTTCTTGGTCATGCCCAAAATAGCCCCGTTAAGGTAAATATTTTCTCTCCCAGTCAGTTCGGGATGGAAGCCCGTACCCACTTCAAGCAATGCTGCTATACGGCCCTTTATCTTTATCTCCCCGCTCGTAGGACTGGTAACTCTTGATAAAAGTTTTAGCAGCGTAGATTTCCCGGCACCGTTTTTACCAATGATCCCTATCGTATCTCCTTTATTTATTTCAAAATTAATATCTTTCAATGCCCATGCATAATCACTCTGTGCCTTTTTTGTACGGTCATTGGTCGATCCTATTTTTAAGTACGGGTCTTCTTTACCCCTCGTCAGCGCCCACCATCGCTTAAGGTCATGGCTGATAGTCCCGGTACCCACCTGGCCCAAACGATACAACTTGGAAATATTTTCAGCCTTTACAACTACCTCTGTACTCATCATTATACAGTATCAATAAACCGTTTTTCAACCTTATTAAAAATAATTACTCCAATCGCCAGCGATATTATTGTAAATGTGGCACTATATAAAAGCCACTTTGCATCTAAGATCCCCTGCCCGAAAAATCCAAATTTGAACGCTTCAAATAATGATGTCAAAGGATTTAACAGAAAAAAAAGTTTCTTTTTACCATGCACTTCCGATAATGGAATAATAACCGGCGTTATATACATAGCCAGCTGCACACCAAAACTAATTAAAAAAATAAGGTCCCTGTATTTGGTAGTAAGAGATGTAATAATGATCCCGAAACAAAAACTCAACAACACTATCATAAGCAGCCACACAGGCGTCAGTAGTATATACCAGTTGGGGCTTATCTTTTTATCTACAAAAACATAATAAAGCCAGAAAATGAAAAATAGACTAAACTGTATAAGAAACTTTACAAGGCCTGAAACTACCTTCGATAATGGAAGGATGATCCGCGGAAAATATACTTTGCCAAAAACAGAAGCATTATCCGTAAAGGTTTTAGAAGTGACGTTCAGCGTCTCAGAGAAATAACTCCACAATGTTGTTCCTAACAGGTAAAACAATACCGGTGGCACAGCCCCGGTTGATATCTTCGCTATACTATTGAAAATAAGCAAAAACATTATAGACGTCAGTAATGGTTGCGCTATAAACCATAGCGGCCCGAGAATGGTTTGCTTATATACTGTAATGATGTCTTTTTTTACAAACATCATTAACAGGTCCCGGTAATGCCATAATTCATTTATGTGAAAATCCAGATAGCTGTTACCAGAAGTAATTTTGATATCCCAGGTATCAGTATCATTACTTTTAGCAAATTCCGTCATAAATTTATTATGCTTTAGTCTATTAACCTCGCAACATTATTTTTCCCTGGATCTGAACCACTTCTTTATTCCTTTCTTCTTCTTGTTATCTTCCAAATAATAACCGTTGTCCTTAGATCCATAGCCGTAGCCATAGCCATAACCATAACCGTAACCATAACCGTAACCATAGCCGTAACCATAGCCGTAGCCATAACCATAGCCTTCTTCATAGCCATAACCATATGCAAATCCTCGGTTGGCCACAACGTCATTTAATATCAGGTTTAATTTAGTGATCCTTCCACTATAAAATAACTCATTGGGTATATTCAATTGCTGTTTGTATGAATAAGCCTGTCTTACTACATACAATGTTGTATCTGCATACCTGTTCAGCAATTGCGCATCAGTAACCAGGCCCACCGGCGAGGTATCCACAATTATATAATCAAAAGTTTCTCTTAAGTGTTTGAACAAGGCTTCACAGCGCGGCAACAGGATCAGTTCCGATGGATTAGGCGGTACAGGGCCCGAAGGCAATATGAAGAAATTGTTTTCTATACCTGAAGGAACAATTATTTCATCAATAGTTGCTTTACCAATAGAATAGTTAGAGAAACCAATGTTGTTATTAATACTCAACATCTTCGATATCTTTGGCTTTCTAAGATCTAATTCCATCAGGATAACCTTTTTACCTGACATAGCAAGCGTGATAGACAGGTTAACGGCAATAAATGACTTACCCTCCCCGCTCATGCTTGAAGTGATCATTATAACCTTTTCGGTGTTTTCAGGTAGCAAGTATTGAAGATTGGTACGTAATGCCCTGAATTGCTCAGAAATTATGGTGCGGCTGTTTTTTACGATCGCAAAACCATCAGCAGTTTTATTGTTACCAATTTCACCTATAATAGGGATAGTCGTCAATTTCAAAATATCAGATTTGCTGATGATCCTGATATTTAAAGTTCTTCGGAGAATAATAAACGCAAATGGGATCAAAGACCCAAATAAAAATGACATCATTAATATATGCGAGCGGCTTGGCTTTACTACACCAAAAGATATTGCAGGGTCTATAACTATTGCATCGGCAATTGTAGAAGATTTTTCTATTTGTGTTTCTTCCCTTTTCTTAAGCAGGAAAATGTATAACTCCTCAAGTATTGCCTGCCTGCGCGAATACTCAAGAAATAGCCTCTCTACATAAGGCACTTCCTGTATTTTCCCGTTTAAAATATCTACCGTTTTTTGGATCTCCTTTACTGTAAGCTGCAACTCGTTTTTTGAAGTTGCAATCGCGGCAAGAATATTTTGTTTTACTTCTGATTTTTGTTGGATTAAATTCTTGGTTATAGGGTTATTCGGTGTGTTTGTTATCAAACTGGTTTCTATATCTGTTTGCAGCTTATTGTAGTCAACCATCAATTGCGCTAGCCCGGGATTCAATAACAAAGATGCAGGCAATGTTATTGGTTTATCACCTGCATTTTGCAATTTATCGCTAATGCTTGATGTCAGATCAAGTTCCAGCTGGGCCGACTGCAATTTCTCTGCTATAGTAGCATTTACATTCACAAGCTCAGTAGACTGAGTCTTCATGTCTGCAATGTTATAGTCTTGCTTGAATTTTTCGATTTTTGTCTCTGCGTCTGTTAATTCAATCCCCAAACTCAGTATTCTCGAATCTATAAAACTAATTGTGCTGTCTGATATCCTGTTTCTGTCCGATACATTTTTACTTTTATACACTTCCATAAGTGTATTGATCATGTCTATAGCCCTATCCGGCAAAGGATCTTCCTTCGATATAAACATGCAACTTGTAGCTTTATTAAGGATCGCAAGTGATATAGAACCTATATAGTTGCTGGTTGTATTGAATATACTATTTACTTCAACCGAGTATTGTTGCTTGCTCGGATCAAAAAAATCTGTCTTCCGCAATACAAATTTCCGCTCGTCCGCAACCTTTATTGTATCACCCCACCTGGCTAATACAACTCTGCCGGCTTGGTCTACCAATTGAAATTTATCAGGACCTAATATATTTACTTTGCAGGAATAGTAATTGTCAAAAGTATCAGCAATAATAAAATCAAAAGGCCTGTTCTTATACAATTCAGTTACTTTAAAACGCCCCTCTACTGAATAATATACATTCAAATGGAGTTTTTTAACGATCATATTCATTGTAGTGCGACTTCTCAATATCTCTATCTCATTATCAATATTTATTTTTTTCCCGTTCATCTTAAGAGCTTCCAATACATCATCATCTGATGAACTTCCGCCTTTTTTAGAATCATTTATCAGGAATTCACCCTTAGATATATATACAGGTACAGTATACCTTAAATACAAATTCCCAATGATTAATGCTATAGTGATACTACCTAACAACCATGGCCATATTGCCAGAACAGTAGTAATCAGCCATTTAATATTGTAATTAATACTAGGCCCGCCTTCTCCGGTTTTGGGTATGCTATCATTCGCTCCAGGTGAGGTATTGCCTTTCATTCAATAAATAATTTATTATTTAATAACTTTAAATGCAACAAATGCGGTTATTATAGATATAATTGCAGAAAAATATCCAAAATAAGTATTAAAGAGGTTATTAGCTCCTTCTAGTTTGCTCTTGCCTTGTTCCACATAAACCAGGTCACGCTGCTTTAAATAAAAATAAGGTGATTCAAAAATTGAACTCTTCGATAGATCAAAACGCACAAATGTCTTTGTTTCACCTTCTGTTCTTACAAGTAAAATGTTTTTCCGCTTTGCGGTAAGTGCCAGGTCGCCTGATAACGCAATAGCATCAATTATACTTATTTTCTCGCTTGGAGAGGTAAGCACTCCCGGATGGTTAACATCGCCTAATACTATAATATCAAAATTGGAAATTCTTAAATTTACCACAGGCTCTTTCCAGTACGAGTCTGCTTTTTGCTTTATTATTTCACGCGCCTCTTCTGTTGTAAACCCTCCTACCTTTACTTTACCCACAAGGGATAGTTCTATGTAACCATCCTTATCTACCAGGTAACCGTTTAATGCACTAAATGTTCCTGTCGAGTTAGTGGTAATTGGTGTATTTGTTGCGTTTTGCTCTATTGTCTGTATCGTAATGGCTAGGATATCATTCGATTCTATTTTGGGATCCACGAATTTTGTCAAATTATTTTTGACAAGTGGTGGGGTTGTCGAATTTAATGAATCGTTTTTTAAATCATTAAAATATATTCTACTGGCTGCAACACACGAACTCATTAATGTATATACAACTAATAGCAATAAAAGGCTCAAGCTAAAACAGCTTTGCCTGTTTAGTTTATACATTCCCTAAAAATTTTACCAAAAATAGCTTAAATAAAGGGAAAATAAAAAATAAGGCCGCATGGTATCCGTGATTTTTAATGTACCACAAAATGGATGTCTTGGCAATGGGCAATAAAAGCTCCTGAAGTTATTTTATTAATTGTTATTTTTATTTGTTTGCTATAATTTGATCGAAAATAAATCCGGTTTATAGGTTATAAAGGCAATAAAGTGATTTTATATTTAATGTCATGGCTGCAGTCCGGTTTGAAAAAAATTATAACCGGGCATCTACAATATTTTTATCGAGACACCCTTTTACATCATATATTATTCCGCCTTTTTTTACTCTTTTCCGCCAATCTGTATTTAGAAAATCCTTGTGCGCAACTGCCAGTACCATCGAGTCAAATAGCTGCTCTTCAGGCAAATTGGTAATTATTTCTATCCCGTATTCATGCGCCACATCTTTTGCATTAGCCCAGGGATCATATATCGTTAATTTAATATCATACGATTCCAACTCCCTGATTATATCTACAACCCTGGTATTTCTTACATCAGTGCAGTTTTCTTTAAATGTAATACCAAGCATAAGTACATTAGCCCCCTTTACAACAATATCTTTCTTTATCATCAGCTTCACTATCTCACCGGCAATGTATTGTCCCATCCCGTCATTCAAACGGCGGCCTGCCAAAATGATTTCCGGGTGGTATCCTGCCTGTTGCGCTTTCTGTGCAAGGTAGTAAGGGTCAACCCCAATACAATGACCACCTACAAGACCCGGCTTGAATGGTAAAAAATTCCACTTCGTTGCAGAAGCTTCCAATACTTGGTGTGTATCTATATCCAAACGGTTAAAGATCTTTGCCAGCTCATTTACAAAGGCAATATTGATGTCCCGTTGTGCATTCTCGATTACCTTGGCAGCCTCAGCAACTTTTATACTTTGTGCTTTATGCGTGCCGGCAGTTATTATAGACCTGTAAAGGCTATCTACCTGTTCAGCGATCTCGGGTGTAGAGCCCGATGTGATCTTCTTTATTTTTGATACCGTATGTAACTTATCCCCTGGGTTAATACGCTCCGGTGAGTACCCGCAATAAAAATCAACATTAAATACAAGCCCTGATACACGCTCCAGCACGGGCACACATTCATCTTCCGTAGCGCCTGGAAATACTGTAGATTCATATACAACAATATCTCCCTTTTTAAGCACCTTGCCCACAGTTTCACTTGCTTTGTATAAAGGCCTGAGGTCCGGGTGGTTATTTTTATCTACAGGCGTAGGAACAGTAATAATGTAAACATTACAATTACAAATGTCATCAATATTATTACTGCAATATAACCCCCTTTCAGTAGCTGTAGGTACATGGTCCAGTATCACCTGCCGCAGCATTGGTTCATCTAACTCTAAAGTAAAATCAATGCCTTTTTGTAACTCATCTATACGCTTTCTGTTAATATCAAACCCCAACACAGGGTAATATTTGCCAAATTCTACAGCAAGCGGTAACCCCACATAACCAAGCCCTATAACTCCAATACAATATGATGAATTTTCCATGAAATCAATATCTGTTTTCTGTACGCTACCTGCACAGGTTAATAATAGCGGTAAAAAATATGAAAACGCAAAAGTATACTTTTCCTTCATTTCCCCCTAAGAGAAAAACATCAGAAGCATAACCTGGAATTCAAAAAAGGATAGCCGGCAATTTTATGGTAATCTTTAGTGCAGGCCATGGTTCTTAACTGGTTAGCATGTTTTTCATGGTGCATATCACTGCCACAATAATCATATAGGCCTTTTTCCAGCAACTTCTCGGCAACCGCTTTTATATGCACTCCATAATGCCCGGAAATCGATAACATATTTAACTGCAATAAGCACCCATTATCCTTAAGCTCCCTATATTTGTTGATATTTCTGTGAAAATATACATACCGCTCAGGGTGTGCTATTATTGGCCGGTAACCGGCACCTTGCATTTTAAAGATCACATCATTCAGCATCATTGGCTCATACAACATCGAAAATTCTACCAAAACTTCCTTTTGATATATAGTAAGTAGCGGCTCCTGCTTATCCAGCAACGAAATAAAATACTCATCCATATAGTATTCCGCTGCTGCTTTAATAGATATATCTATGTTTTGCTCCTTAAGTGCCTGCTGTACAGTTTGCAGCCCATTTTGTATGATCTCCGGAGTATTGGCATAATAATCTATCATTACATGCGGAGTGGTTATGATCGTTTTATAACCCATGTCCTTCATTGCCCGTATAAGGGTAAGACTGTCCTCAATGGTTTTGGCACCATCGTCTATCCCGGGAATAAAATGCGAATGCATATCTGCACCCAGAAAACCCCAGTTCGCATGCTCAGGTACGGCTAATTCGTACTCAGCGTTATTATTCTCCTTTTTTCGATTAAATAACCTGGAAAACATAAAGCAAGATAAGAAAAAAAGGTAACTCTTGTCGAGTTGGGACAAGCCCTTATTGGTTGTGATTAATGTGTTTTTTGTTAATATTTAAGAAGCAGGCGTATTTTTACGCTTCATTTTCTCGTTACCGTCCGTTGCGATTTTC
>CAIRZD010000106.1 GCA_903882965.1 uncultured Bacteroidota bacterium | reverse complement strand
TAAATTTTTCCAATCTTTTTCTTTGATTATATTTTTCACAACATGATCGTGAACAATATTTTTCAAAAGATACTTTTTCTTGAAACTTTTTATCGCATTCCTTACATAACTTCATGATCTAACTCCTTTTGAATTAGATCATTTTATCATATTTCCCGCCCAAAATCTATATATATTACATTATTTGTTCGTTATTTTGGGGTGGTTGCTGCTGACCTTGATCTTGTTGTCCGCCTTGTATAGCTCCCATGCCTGACATTAAATTCTCAACAAACTTATTAGATTCAGATGTACGTTTAGCATCAATCTTTTCGCGATCTTCTATCGAAACTTGATTATCTTCTTCTTGATTTATGTCTTGCATTCTTAATGCAGTTTCTACTTCACCAAATTTTGCAATGGTTTCTACAAGTTGTTCTAGAGCTGCCATCTTTTCCTTAGTCGCTAAGGCTCTGTTCTTTTCGATCATTGACAATCTTTCTTCAAACAGGCCTATGTTACTTTCTGAGCGGCCATGTCTCTCACGGGCACTTGCGAGATTAAATACAGCTTTGCTCATGAGGTCTTTTAACTTAGCTTCCTGGAAGGCATGTTCAATATTCATTGCCTCAGACTCAGCTGCAGCTGCCTTTTCTTCTTGTTCTTGTAGGTATGGTATGATTTCGCCTTTGCCTGTGATATTTAGTTTTGGAATAATCATAGATGGTGGGAACACTTCTCGACCAAAAGTCTGATTGATATCCAACATTTGCTGAGCTTGTAGATTTTGTTGTGTAGGTGTTAGGTCCGCTTCTTCGACAATCACTTGATACTTAGCAAAGATCCTAGAGAAAAAATGAGGTGTTGGCTCCTCGCCTATGATTAGCCCAACTTTAGCAGCGTTCCAATTGTTTAAAGTAATCTGAAGAAGTAAATCACCTAGGAGTTTGTCTGCGTAATCCCACTGATCAAAGTATTTTTGAAATACCATAAGATTAGCAGCTTGTTTGATAAGCGCTGTAAGTGACGATATTTGTTTATCATTTTGGCCGGACCAGTTCTCGAGATCGATTCCAGAAGTTTTAAATACGAGATCGGCCATTTGTTGCGCAAGGGCAAGGTCCGATTCAGGAACTCCAGAAGGCACGATCTTCTCACAGTCCTCCAGCATGTACCCTTCGTTGATGATGATATCATGACCTTGACCACTCTTCTTGAGGTTGTCCTCATTCGCAACCGCTCCAACCTTTCTCTTCCATCCAGCATTGATCGTCGCTTCCGTGATATCGTTATTGATTATGACCTTATGATTAAAGAGGAATTGAGGGTCACGCATAGTGCGCATGAGACTACGGACTCTAAGATCAGGTTGATTAACATGTGGTTCATAGTTCCAAAAATAAGGTACAAATGGACATTGCGAGAATCCCATAGGGTTCTCACCCTGATACATTAATTGATCATTGAGAACTACTGCTAGCTTCCATATAGGCATTTTGACATTGACTAGTTCCATGTCGGGGATGTTGTAAAGGACTTCGTCAATATTCTCCATGCCTTGCGCAAAGTCAAAGAACTGATTGCGAGTCTTTGAATAAAGTCTTTTCTTTGTTCCTCGCCACTTGTACCACACATAAGATATGACCATGAGGTCATTACGATTCATCGTGTAGTTCTCAGGCAAGAAATAGAAACTACCAAAACGTTGAGGCGCACCGGACATGGGTCTAATCATGTCTATTTTGTCCTCAAAGCGATCTTCAGCCTCTTGCTTTGAAATATATTCTTGACACCATACGAAGTTTGCGTCACTCATATCGGGTGACCTAAAGTACGGGTCAACTAAAAACGAATTGTATTCCCACACCTTAACCTTAAGTGAGCCCTGTGCCGCATCCTCTTTATAGTCTAAATAGGGTTGTACGAGACACATACCAGCAACGGCAGCTAATTCCTTGGCTTTGGACTTTTGCTCGTGTATATCGCCTCTATTGGCCTCGGATGTGATTAGCTTGGTGTATTGATCGGTTGTCTTAGGGTCAGCGCCTTCAGTTGGAACATACGAGAAGTTCTTACGGTGCTGTCTCTCATAGCCTGTGACCATGTTTATTGGCTGTTGGCTAATATTAAAGTAGAACTTTTGTGCTGAGCTTTGATAGGATGTGTTGAAATAGCGGTTTACATAATCTTGCGCACCAGCATAAAACATGGTGTCGATGTTGGATTGATTCCATCGAGATTGCTCTACAGGCTGGAATTTGGAATAAAGATTATCAAGCCAGTGCCTCACGTTACCTTGTGAAGGCTCAACATTGTTATTCCAAGGTGCAAGATATATACCCAAGGGAAGACCTTTTGACGTAAAGTGCTGTAAAATAAGAAGATACAAGAAAGTAATTATTATCACAAGGGGGAATAATGGGAGTTAAACTCATGAAATACACAGATTTAATGGCTATTATCGATGAGAAGTTTAACGAGAGAGATGAGAAGATTAAGTCTTTAGTCAAAATGTATCACATACTATTCAATCAAGGTAATGAAATAAAAGCACACCTCGAGGCAATCGATCGAACACTTGATAGAATTAAAGATGAAGCATTTGATCAGGAATATGCGGAAGATGAGTCTGATAATGATGAATGCGAAAATGAGACATGTGATTGCGGACGAGTGGATATTGAAGAAGAAATCAAGAAATTCCTTCAGGGATTCGCATATAAGCCTAAGAAGAAAGACTAGAACGATCTCGGTGGTTGCCTAATATCTCTTCCATGATCGAATGTATTAGTCATTCTGCCAGGATTAATATCTTTATGCTTGTATGGATCGTAAACTGAAACATGATGGGTGGCTATGGCGTAGCGCAGAGCATCAACGGCATGGTCATCTTTCTTTAAAGGCTCATCCCATCCTTTGATAGCTTGCTTCTGATCCCAAACATAAGTCTCAACCTCGCGGATTAAGTTCTTACATTCCTCACAGATAACGATAGTCCCTCGCTTCATCTCTGAGGTTAGCATCGTGATTCCATCAAGTACTTCATTATTGGCATCAACCATGTGTATTCCACGTTTACGCATTTCAACTTTGAAAGCGGCTGCGGATGGATCAATATATACGTTTTTAACGTCATAATCGCCAAGGAATGCTTGCACATCATCAGCGAATTCACTGTTAGTCTTTTGGCGTTCACGTTTTACAGGGTCCCAGTAGTATTCTTTTTCGACCCAGAGTTTTTTCCCCTCTTGGGTATAACGCCCAGTAGATACACCAATAAGCAGACAACAAAAAGGATTAACAGCACCGTAATCAATAGAAGCAATCCAATACTCAGCAGCTCGTGGAGGCTTGGGAACGACATGGATTTTGGGGTCGAAAAAATCAAAGATAGACCCTTCAGCGAGGCACCATAAACCAAGATAATTTCTTTTGTAAAATATGCCTGTAAGTGAGTTCTTAAGTCTGTCTTTGTATGATTGCTCAAGATATGGGTTATCTTCAAGGGTGAAATGCAATGCGTAGTAGTCGGGGTTCCCATCTTCTGCTTGATCTATCCACTTCTTTAGCTTATGAGATGGGTATGATGGGTTCATGGCTGCAAAGCCTTGCGACCATGGTTCAGATAAACGAGTATCGATCATGTCTATGATGGACTCAGGATAAAGAGTCATCTCATCGCAGTAGCATAGTGACATTGTTAGGCCTTGGAAGTTACCAATAGCGCCTTCATCCTTCGCACCAAGCACGGATATAACTTTATCTTTGTACAATAGCTTTTTACCCGACCAAGAACAAAATGGCCTAAAGATTGCCAGTTCAGGAGACTCCAATAACAAACGAACCACGTTTCTATAAGCGGTGTCAAATGTATGTCCCACAATGTAGATCTTCGAGTCTGTGCACCGATCCACCTTATGCATAAATGCAAATGTCGTTCCAACAGTTTTCCCCGTACGTACCGATCCATGAGCAAGGTTCCATTTAGCTTTTGAATTGATTATGAACTGAAGTTGTTTAGGCGAGAGAGGTTCTTTCAATCAGTGTTCTCTTTAGTCGCTTTTGATTGGAGGAAATCAACGAAGTCCATTGTTGCATCAAGCTTGGCTTTTTGATGTTCATCAGCTACAACTATTCCCTTATCTTCCCAATCGCCTTTATGATGACGGGCTAAGATAAAGCGAGCGTGTGCACCATCTTTCTCTTTAGTTTTGTCGTATGGTTCACCTGCAAGCTTTGATTCCTGTATATCTTTAGCAATGTCTAAATAATCGCGA
This sequence comes from uncultured Bacteroidota bacterium, assembly GCA_903882965.1. Taxonomy (GTDB): domain Bacteria; phylum Bacteroidota; class Bacteroidia; order Chitinophagales; family Chitinophagaceae; genus Nemorincola. The sequence goes on along the minus strand of CAIRZD010000106.1, from coordinate 1,296 downwards.
AAGAACTCACATCTTTGAGCAAGTTTATGGACTGTAGTCCATTTAATCATCTTAGTAGAGAAGAAGTATTTGAGGAATATATTACCTTCCTGTTTAATCCAGTCTACAACACCTTGACCCAATTCATGTAGCGTTTCATCTGAATATGTATCTTCATGCCTACCGAAAAAGCCCCCGTTTTTCATTGGGTCTTTGCTTGTGTTATAATTTGGATGTCCGACAGGTGCAGCCATGTAGCTATAAATGAATGGTTTACGATCTACTTTATTTTTCTTCACATATTCATTGATCTTAATTCAGATCATATGATATATTGATATGTAAGAAAGCAAGTTCGCTTGTGAGGGTGTAAAACCCCAAGTTTGAGCTACTTACACCAATAAATAACATAAACGATGAATAGGAGTCAAGGAAATGAGCGTATATTTTTGTAACGGATGCAGTGAATATAAAGATTCAGATATCGATGGTATGCATGATGATTCGGAGATAGGATATATTTGTGATAATTGCGAATGTCTAAGCCATGAGCATTTTTATATTCAATCAATGACTCATTTAGCAAAATTAATGAAAGCTGAGATTTAATGTTTTTGCGATGGCAAAACCTCATTTTCTCGAGTGAGTAAAATATATACTTTACAAATCATTTCAAGGGATTTTTATGTCAGGGCAGATAGGAAAAGAGAATATAGACCAAGAAAAGGCTGAAAATAGTGAAGATAAAGTTAAGGTTAGTGGGCGTAGAGATGAATTGCTTAGCATGCTTCTTGATACCATCAAGTATAGCGAAGATCTTCCTCCTCATGTTAGATCATCCTTCGTTACATATTTAGACCTAGAAGGAGCATTGGCGTTAATATATGCCATACTTAGAGAACCTCTAGGTTAGCTCTTATTTTTACGCTCTCAGGCTCTGCGTTAAATTCTTGTAGGGCTTGGGAGATTAATTGTTTAATGACGGGATCATCTGGGTTTAGGTAATAATTATCATAAACGAGGTGTTTAGTCCTCTGAGTTTTTTCACTGTCTTTGATGGTAATGGTAAGTTCGGAGCAAGTTGCGGGAAGTTGGGGGGTTAATTCCTTCACAATTGCAGGATTATGATAGGTTTGATCTAAAATTTCTTCTGTTGTTGGCTCAATCATCGGGTTTAACACTCATAAACATTATATAAATAACATGAAAAAGGTATCCAAGGGCGACACCTAATAGGAGCATTTGAGCGAGCTCGTTAGTAGTAAAATCTTCTAACATTTACCTTTCATCTTTTCTTTTGCTTTATCGACGATTTTG
>CAIRZD010000105.1 GCA_903882965.1 uncultured Bacteroidota bacterium | reverse complement strand
GATCTTGAAAAAACATCTGTGTATAGTTTCGCAAATAATAATATCAAAATCTAATTTTATGGAGATCATACGTAGTGGCGCGCAGCCTTCCGGCACCGGGCCTGGAGAATATTTTACCGGCCAGGTAAGAATAGATCCGCTTTTTTCTCCACCGGCACCCGCCCGCGTTGCGATGGCGCTTGTTACTTTTGAGCCGGGTGCAAGAACTGCCTGGCATACACATCCGTTTGGACAAACCTTGATCGTCACTGCCGGGGCAGGATGGGTACAGCGTGAAGGTGGGCCAATAGAAAAAATATACCAGGGCGATATCGTATGGTTTTCACCTGAAGAAAAGCACTGGCATGGGGCTACAGCCACTACAGCTATGAGCCATATAGCTATCCAGGAAAAACAGAATGGATCACCGGTAAGTTGGATGGAGCATGTAACAGACGAGCAGTATAACAATAAACAGAGTGCTTAATAAAAAGATAATATGCCATAAAGTGCGCATTCTGTATATTGGCAGAGTATAAATTTCATTTTATGTTCTCAAAAATTGTTCAGTGTTCATTGCTGTTATTCCTGGTTGGGGCATTGATGTCATATGATATGCCCAAAGGTTGGATCGCCGGTGGCACCAATCCTAACCAATATGAGATGGGAATTGACGAAGGCGCAGGGCAAAATGGAAAAAATGCTGCTACAATACGCTCTATCAGAGAAGAGGCATTTGGATATGGCTTATTGGAACAACGGTTCTCTTCAGATAATTATAAAGGGAAAAGGCTAAAACTCACGGGGTATTTAAAAACAAAAAAAGTGAGTAAATGGGCCGGTTTAGTGATGAAAGTATTAAGTAAAACAATTAACCCTGTTACAGGTAAAGAACAAAGAAAGGTGATTACTTACGACAATATGTATACCCGGTTTGTGAACGGAACAACGGCTTACACAAAATATGAGATCGTGCTTGATGTCCCTGACAGTTCTTCTGATATTGAGTATGGCGCGCGGCTCACAGGTGCCGGGCAAATATGGTTCGACCAACTTAGTTTTGAAGTAGTAGGCAAGGACGTTCCTCTTACAACTTCCGAACTGAAAGAGCCCACCAACACTGATTTTGATAAATAATACGGGTCGTCATAAACAAGGCTAGTGGTGGAACAGTGTCATCTGCCTTTAGCATGCTTCCACATTGGCTTTGTCTTCAAAACCTTTTTATAAACCGCACAATCTTCTGAATGTGCACCCGGTAAGAACCCTATACTCATCAGGAATTCATTTACTATTTCTCCCCCTGTAAAGCGGAATGTTTTTTTAAACAATATTACCCATTCTGCTTTTGTTTTTGGGTGATGGTGCTCCAGCCATTTTTCAAATGTGCCATACTCTTTTTGAAGTGCAAGTATCGTTTTGGCGTTTTCAATTGCAGCATTCACCTTCAATTTATTACGAATGATGCCGGCATCGTCAAGGAGCCTTGCCCTGTCTTGCTCGGTATAAGCAGCTACTTTTTTAATGTTGAACTCATGATATGCTTTTCTAAAACCGGCTTCCTTCTTCAGAATGGTTTCCCAGCTAAGGCCTGCTTGGTTGATCTCTAGCACCAGCCTGCAAAATAATTCGTTATCGTCATGTATCGGAAAACCGTAGAGGTGGTCATGGTAAGCTTTGTGCAGCGCTTTTTTATCAGCCTGCATATTTTCTATTGCGCTACAGTAAGACATAGTATTAAATTAATTGATTAAATATATCTATTAAAACGTTGATCCACAATAAATAATGGCATTTATTTGATGTTGTATTTAATAGCGGATATTTACTCCGTATTCGAGAACCCTCTCATCTTCCATACCCCATACATCGCTTCCTTGATGATGCTGCCCGACATTTTAGAGACGCCTTCTTTCCTGTCACGGAAGGTAATAGGTACTTCT
>CAIRZD010000104.1 GCA_903882965.1 uncultured Bacteroidota bacterium | reverse complement strand
TTTCTTTGGGTTATTTTTTTAAATTGCCCGTTTATTAGTTCTATTATTTAATCACTTTTTAAAAATCAACACCATATCATCTCTATTTTCCCAAACCGCGAGCAGCACTAAATAAGTGTATACACTTTTCACTCCGCTACAACAATATATCCGAATTTTACTCTTTGCTACTGAGCCACCTTACTATCATCAGGCAAAAAGCAAATTGTTAAACAGATACTTTATCCGTGAAATTCAAAAAAAAATAAAATATTATTTGACGCAAGTATTTATGAATAGAAATTTTAGAAGTATATGCACTTTCCGTCTATTTCCATAAGTGAGATATTACCGCTACATTTTTGCGACATTTTAAGTATAGCCCTCATTTACTTCCTAATTTCACAATTATTTAATACATTGCCATTAGGAAACATTTTGTTTGGACACATTTTTTTCTATGACCTCTTTACGCCCTGCCATTTTCAGGCTATTCTTTTGTTTATCTTTACTATCTAATGTGTGCCTAAAAGCTCAACAGCATCAGGAACTGGGCCTCATGGCCGGCGTAGCAAATTATTACGGAGACCTGCAACAAAGCTGGTTTCCAAACTATGGTTATGAGCCGATGGGCGGCATTATCTATAAATATTTTATGAACCCCCATATTGGTATCCGCACGGGGCTTAGCTACACAAACCTTACAGCCTCTGATGCCCTAAGCAACAACCCTGCACAGCAAGCGCGAAACCTAAGCTTTTCCACCCACCTTGTAGAGTTGCATGCAGCTCTCGAGATAAACTTTGCACCCCTTGAAATAAGGAAAGCCCATTTTACACCCTATATATTCGGAGGCATAGCGCTGTTTTACTACAACCCTTATGCTACCGATCCACAAGGCAATAAAGTATATCTACGCCCATTAAGCACAGAAGGCGAAGGCCTCTCAATGTATCCAGACCGTAAAGAATACAGCCTGGTAAATATGTCCTTCCCGTTTGGTGGCGGATTTAAAGTCCTGATCGCAAAACACATAGTACTTGCTTACGAACTTGGTTTCAGGTATACGAATACCGGTTACCTTGATGATGTAAGTAAGTCGTATGTAAGCCTCAATACATTATTGATGAATAAAGGCCCTATATCTGCAGAGATGTCTTATAGGGGTAATACAGCACCCGGCTGGAATCGCGCTTATCCCAATTATGGAGATACGCGTGGCAACCCTAATTCAAACGACTGGTATTGGTATGGCAATATTACACTTACCTTCTTTTTCCGCCAGTTTAATGGTCATGGCGAGCCACAGAAAACAGATTGCCCCCGGCTTTTCAGGTAATAACCAAAGCCTTTATTTTTGTATTCAGGTTTATTATTTTGTTATTATTCCTTCATTTATGAATAATATTTGAGATATTGCAACCCCAATCGTGAATAACAAAAGTGAAGGAAAAGATTTTCATCTGCATACTTTTATTTAACGCTTTCTTTTATAGCGCTTTCTCGCAGCAACCAAAAATAGCAGGAGAATGTAAGATAAAAGGAAAGCTTATAGATTCAGCTACCAGCCAGCATATAGACTATGCTACCATAGTGGCATTTGCCGCAAATGATAGTTTGGCGGGTGGTATCATTACTGACGATAAAGGGCAATTTACCATTGATGATCTTGCTCCCGGCACTTACCACCTGAAAATAGAATTCATTGGATATAACCCTATCAACAAAACGGGCATTGTTGTTACCGATAAAAAACCGGTTATTAATGTTGGCAATATAAAACTGGTAGGTAATTCAAAATCATTAAAGGAAGTTGCAGTAACCGGTTCCAAAAAGTTCATGGAAAACCACCTTGATAAGCTGGTGTATAATGTAGAAAAAGATATCACCAGCCAAGGAGGGGTGGCTACTGATATACTAAAAAAGGTGCCAATGGTATCTGTGGATATTGATGGTAATTTAGAACTGCTCGGAGACCAGAATGTGCGGGTGTTTATCAATGGTAAGCCCTCTGCTATGTTTGATAATAATCTTACCGAGGCATTGGCAGCCATTCCTGCAAGCCAGATAAAAAGTATAGAGGTGATCACCAACCCCGGTGCGCAATATGATGCGCAAGGTACCGGGGGAATCATCAATATCATTCTGAAAGATAATAAACAGAAGGGAGTAAATGGCAATGTTACACTTTCGGGTGGATCGCGATATCAAAACGGATCTGCAAATGTGCATATAAAAAACGGTAACCTTGACGTGAACGCATCGGTGAGCGGCAATCTGCAACTGGATACAAAAACATTGACCAGTTACAACCGCAGTGCAGACAGTGCCGGACTGACACAGAATGGTTATAATACTGTGCATCGAGATGGTTATGGTGCGCATACCGGGTTCGACTGGGCAGTTACTAAAAACGATTTCATCAGTGGAGGTGTCAGTTACAATGATTTTGGGAATACTAACTTTGGGACTATAAACCAGGACCAGATCACCATTTACCCCAATCCGGTAGATACTAATACTATAAGAAACTCAAACAATTATTACCGGTACAGGGGCGAAGATTGGAACCTCAGCTATAAAAAGAAGTTTGGCAGGGAAGGGCAGGAGATAGGTATATACTACCAGGGCAGCACAGGCACCAGTGATGTCACATACCAGCAGGATCAATATTATGAGCCGGGCAATTCTGAATTTACAGGTGCACGCGGAGGTAATTCGATAACTGATAATGAGAATTATCTGACAGTAGATTATACACGTCCGTTCTCAGATAATGCACAATTGAATGTGGGAGTCAAAGGCACTTTCAGCGATCTGAGCAGTAATACAGACCACTACCTGCTTATGCTGCCATCAGATGTTTATACACCCGACCTTTCCCAGCAGGATAACTTCAATTTCAGGCGTAGTATCTATGCGGCTTATGCATCATTTACTTGCAAAGCATTTAAGCTATTTGATGTAAAGCTTGGTGTACGGGATGAATATACAGTAACGGCTTTTCCGGCAGATACTATAGCAATCCCGGCTTATAATTTCATAACGCCATCGGCTACAATAGCCCGTAAACTAAAAAACGACCAGACCATTAAGATCAGCTATACGAGGCGTATACAGCGGCCGGGTTTTTACCAGTACAACCCATTTGTCAATGCCACCGATCCGGCAAACCTTACAACAGGTTATCCCGGCATAACACCGGAAAAGAACCATGCGGTGGAGCTATCATACTATAAATTCAGTGAGAGCGGCAGTTCTCTACTCGTAACACTTTTTTACCGCTATTCCGGTAGTGACTGGCAATCGCATAGCTACTATTATGACTCGGTTGCTGTGGGCACTACGGTATACAGGAATGTAACGGTGGCCAGCACAATAAATGCAGCTACCGAAAACCAGGGCGGGCTGAGTATCAATGGCACATGGGCAGTAACAAAAAACCTGGAGATACGCTGTAATGGCTCTGTATTTGACAAATATATAGTGCCTATCGGGGGCGGCACTATTGTAAACAGTACCAACTACCGGGCAAACCTAAATGTTACTTATAGATTCACCAAAGACCTTACCGCAGAGTTTTTCAGTAATTATAATTCTCCACGCTATGAGGCGCAGGGTAAGTATCCGTCGTTTGCCAGCTATAGTTTTGCGGTGCGACAGCAGGTACTGAACAAAAAGGGCAGCATAGCATTTACCACCACCGATCCATTTAATAAATACACCACCCAGTCAACTTATATCTCTGCCGGAAATTTTTCTTCTGTAAGCACTCGGCAGTATCCTTACCAGATATTCGGGCTTAGTTTCTCGTACAAATTCGGGAAAATAGAGTTTAAAGAAAATAAGAAAGAGAATGAAAATGAGAATGTTCCTGAGAATAATAGTGGAGGTGAAAATAAATAGGTCTTAAGTTTGCCTCCTAATTCGCAAAATTATCCGAAGCATTTTTCATCCCTTCCATTTCGCTTTTGATGTCCTTTCTTTTGAACAGGTCCATGTCCATTTTTCCGAAACGGTATGTGAAATTAAGCCGCACCAGTTGCGGGTCTTTCAGTTGGCTATAATCTTGAATGAAACTGGAGGATTGGGAGTGTTGCAAAAATACCCGTGTGCGGAAAATGTCGTTGACGCTTAATGAAATATTGGCCGCTTTGTTCTTTAAAAAAGATTTTTTGATAGCGAGGTCTATGCTATAATTAGCACCCAGGTAGCCCTGAGCTGCACTTGCCGCCATAGACATAGAACCTTTGCCGCCTCCCATCATCCCGTTGTTATTGCTATTGTCGGGGAGCAGGTTTGTTTTAGATTGATATACGCCACTTAATTGAATGGTGAAATTTTTGGGTAGTGTAAAAGTATTATTCAGTTTGCCAAACCCGCTCCACAAATTGGCCTGTGGGGTATTGCCCGGTATATTACTTGCGTTGATAGCGCCATTATAGATGTTTAAATCTGCGAGGAGATCCCACCATTTTGTGATCTTTTGCTGCAGGGTAATTTCAAAGCCATATTTATCACTGCTGTTGGCATTGATGTATGAATTGATAATGGCAGGGCTGTCTGTTATTGCATTTGTGCCAACGGTTTGGTAGGGTGTAATGAGGTCGCTGGTATGCTTGTAGTAGATAGAAGCCAAAAGATAATTATTGCTTTTAAAGTTTTTCAGGTAATTAAATTCTACCGAATTGGTAAAGCCCGGTTTTAGTGCCGCATTGCCCTGGGTAATATTCAATGGGTCGGAATAATTAGTGAAAGGGAGCATCTGGAAAAATGTGGGCCTGATTATTCCCCTGCGATAACTGAATTGCAGTTCCTGGTCGTGTTTCAGTTTCCTGCTTACAAAAGCTGATGGAAATAAACTTATAGGGTATGGCACTTTGAATTGCTGGCCGGTATTGGTTAGTTCGCCATTGTAGTTTGAGCTTTCCGCGCGCAGGCCGGCATGGAAAGTATACTCGCCTATAGCGCTGCTATAAGTGGCATAGCCTGCATATATTGCCTGGGTGCTTTTGTAATTAAGACTTGCATTAGGGAGCAATGAATCAGTACCGGTAAAAGGGTTTTGAAAGTAATTATTATTATTGCTTTGCAGATTTTGTACTGTTCCTTTTAAACCAGCTTCCAGTTTTGATTTTGAGGAGAAGGGATAAACGAAATCTGTTTGCGCTATGTAGTATTTATTTTGCCCGGTGCCATCGGTATTTTGTAATAGATCGTAACTGACGGGATTTGAAAATCCATTGTTGTAAAAGTCGGTTGTGTAATTACTGTTGAGGTTAAAATTTGCACCGTTGTAAGTTGCGAGGGCGGTCCATTCTTCTCCTTCTTTTGGGAAGAGATGTTTCATATTAAGCGTATAGCTGCCGAATTTTACTTTGTTGTTTGTATTAGAGTTTTGCTTGTCATAGCCAGTGCCTCTACCTATTGTGTCTGTGGTGCTGGTATAGTCTTGCTTAGGATTAAAGCCGCCCTGTGCATACATGCCGGTAGCTGATATGGTAGTGCGGTTAGTGATAAAATAATCAATGCCAAGACGTGCAAAATTAAAACCGCCTAAAGTGTTTACGTTGTTGTTTTGGTTTATTATTGTGTTAGGTGTTTCATATAGGTTTGTGCGGTCTGTATAACCGGTAGTTTTGGAATTGATATCCATGAGCATCGCATTGGCAGAGAGGTTGATCTTATTCTGGCGGATGCTTATATCGCCGCCAGCATTGTAGCCACCATGGCTATCGCCGCCCGCTCTTACATCTCCGTTATAGCCATGTTTCCTATTTTTCTTCAGCACTATGTTTATTATTCCACCGGTGCCGCCTGCAGCATCGTATTTGGCAGAAGGGTTAGTGATGATTTCCACGCTCTCTATCATATCAGAGGGTATCTGGTCCAGTTGCAGTGTAGTGGGCTGGCCATCTACATATATGAGAGGAGTTGCATTGCGGAGGGTTACATTGTTATTGATATCTACAATGACGCCGGGTACACTTTTCATGACATCCTGCGCGGTGCCGCCCTGGCTGATGATATTCTGTTCTACATTAAATATTTTCTTTTCGCCTTCCAGCCTGAATTGTGGTGTCTTTGCGGTGACTGTTACATCCTGCAGTTGCTTATCATCGGGAGTTAATTTGATATCGCCAAGATCCCTGTCAATGGCGTTGAGCATGGCACCGGCGCTTGATGGCATGCCCTGACTCATATCCATTTTATCCGGGTTCATGCCTTTTAATTTTGCCATTGCGGAGAGATCAAAATAGGTTTCTTTCTCGTAGGGTTTGTAGCCAACTATAGTGATCGTTAATTTATAAGTGCCCATGACCGGAACATCATCTAAGCTAAACTCACCTTTGTCTGAGCTATTGGTACCTTTCAGGATAACTTGTTTTTTCTTGCCCGTTTTTTTATCTGTTTCCTGGTTCATGAGCATTACAGTAGCTGTGCTTACAGGCTTGCCGGTTTTTTCATCAATTATTTTTCCATAAAACCTGCCAATGTTCATTTTTCCTTTTGTGGCGCCACCGCCGCCAAATGGCATCTGGGCAAGGGATACAGCAGTTATGGATATAAGCAGAATGGTACTAAGCAATAATTTATACATCAAGGAGTGTTTGCGGGTACAAAGGTCATTAAGTATATCTGTTTTACCAAGGGCAGAAAAAGGGTGGAAAACAGAAGGGTATTTAGTTGCGGCGCTCTATTACTTTGTTACTTTCCTGATCTTCCATTTGTGTTTGGAGAACCGGTATGGAAAAGAGCCTGCATAAAGCTCGGGGCATAGCTCCGGGATCTTTTTGTGGTGCACGCCTTCACCAAGATCGTACATGATACGGAGGGCTTTCCACATATCGCCGTAACTTACTTTTTCGCCATCGCTGAAATAGCAGGTCATATTACTGCCGTCAAAGAGGCCGAAACATATACCAGCATTGAGCCGGTCTATTATTAATTGTACCTTTTCAGGATGAGCCATGAGATTATGAGGGCTAAGATACAGAATAATTTGCATGCCTGATTAAGGGGTGCAACATTGAAACTTTGATGGATATTGTTGCGCAGTTATGCGGTTTAATTTTTTTAATATAGGATTTGTGCAAAAAAATCTGGAGCCGATCTATGAGGATTTTATCGGGGAAAACGCTTTTCGGATTTTGTAGTTATTACATTTATTGTAATGTATAAAATACATTATTTAATACTTAATGTATTGAAATGATACTATTTCCCATATTTCAAAGAGCTGCGGCTATTAAAAATTACATGTAAAAGTTCGCGAGTGGTGGGGATAGTTATTGTGGGGTGTATATACCTTTTTTAGCAGGGTGCTTATGTGAAAATGATTCTTTCTTTAACCAGTTTATCAACCTGTAATGTTAATTGGTAAAATGCCTGAGCTTCACCAATCTCAGGCATTAAATTGGAATCAGGATAACGCCCTTGCACGGCGTATGCATTGATGTTGAGCGGATCAACCGTTTTAAAAATCGGGTCAAAATTTGAGCATTCAGATAGCAGAAAAGTGATGCTATGGGTTTTCACTATGTCCTGACCTTTATAACACAGATAAGCTTTCAGTGTTTTTTCAATGGCCTGTTGGCAATGGAAACATGCACTATCCAATATCATTGGTTCTATTTCCAGTAACCTTTGAACGCTAATTATATCATGTTCTGCTTTGAGCAACCAGGCATTTATATACTCCTTCAATTCGGGGGTCATATAGCAATCCCCTCCCGGATGGCAGAACGAACAATATGGCCGGGGAGCTGTTGTTTTTGATGTATCTCTTCTTCACTATAAAATAGCAGGTCGACCGGTGCATGAATTGCATTCACAATTGCTTTGTCAATTGTAGTACTCCAGTTTATTTTTTCTTTTGGAGTAAAGATATTTGGTGTGATGATGAGCAGGTCGTAATCGCTATGGCGATCGGAGGTGCCACGGGCGCGGGAGCCAAACAATAATATACGAGCGCCAGGTATGTAAGACAGTACCGTATTGCGTATGGTATCGTATATAATATTGCTGCTCATAATACAAATATACAAAATTCATTGAAAGCGAGTAAACGTGCTGTATATAAACGCCAAAAGCCGCACAAGGCGGCTATGGCGCATAGAATGCTTTTTTGTGATGATGAACTAGTTGGTGTTACCGATCATAGTGCTTGTAAACGGGTTGCAATATCTGCCTGTGTGTCTTTGGCTAACCCGATAGCTACATTTACATTTAAGCCATTATGGGGCATTATGCCTGTTTGCTGGTAATAGTAATACTGGCCGTTTTTGTTGGTAATAACCACGAGCTCATAATTGAGGCCGGCGGGTACTATAGCAGTATGCCCTTCGCTGATGAGCTGCAGGGTATTAGTGGCAGCAGTATAGGTGCCGCTACCATAGCCAGATTCACTCAATACGGCAGTAAAGGTATCGGCGGTATTACCCCAGCGATTAATGTTTGGCAGTATAATATATAGCTGTGTATTTTTCAAATTGAAAGAAGTATCGGGAAGAATAACACTCACGGCTACTTTGGGTGAATCATTGGTATAAAACCAATCGCAATTGGCGCCTGTGAAGCTGGAGCATGTATCGAAATAAAAGAAGTTGGTGCCGTGTACACCACCGCCCACACTGTCTGCCCTAGTGCCATTGGCTACAGCGCCAAAGTGCGTGGTATCGCTTTGCGTCCAGGTGGCAGTAGAATCTGAATTGGCGGTATTGCCATAAAACATGGCCATACGTGCTGATGAAGCATTGGCACGCGCATACCCGATGCCATAAGCATTGGCAGTAACCTGCTGCCCGTTCATAGAGGCAACAATGGTGATCTGGCCGCCACTTTGTAATATCTCGCCGTTTGCCATTGTAGTGGCGCGGTTGCAGATCATATCACTGGCTTTGTACATCTCGGTAAGTTGCAGGTTTATGGTGCCGGTGGTGATGATACTCCCATTGGCATCTTTAAAAGAATTAGTATAAAAGTGAAGCATAGTACCTTTTGCACCATACACTACTGTATCGCGGCCGGCGGTGACGCTGAGGCCCTGTGGGGTGGTGCGCAGACCTGCAAATAGCTGGTTGAGGCTTGGGGTTGCGCCTGTGACAATGGTGCCTTGCGGATTGTATGTTTTTTGGCAGGAGGCGATAAATATTATTGCGGCAATGCCTGCAATAGAAAGGGATAAAAGGGTTTTTTTCATTGAAAATTGTTTTGTTGTTATAATAGACGGATGAATTTGGATAAACGTTAGGGATGGGTGAAAATAATTGGTGCTGCTAATAATTTACAAGCCTGCCATTCGTGCTAGTATATCAGATTGGGTATCGGGGGCCATGGCTGCGGTAAATGTCATGGCAGAATCGGCGGTGACACCAGATTGCTGATAATAATAATATTGGCCGTTTACATTAGCGATCACTACCAATACATAATTCAACCCGCCCGGTACACCACCACTGTTAATTGTGTAACCGTGTGTGTTATCTCCGCCCATTTGAAGGTTTATTTTATCTGAAGGTATGGCTAAGAACGCTTGGGTATTTTGATTGTTGAATGTGGTGCCGGGCATTTGTAAAACAAGATCCTGCAGTTTGCCTTGATAAAACCACCAATAATCGCAGTTGACAAAATCAAATTCTGAACACGAGTCAATAACGTAGTACCATGGCTTGGGAGGAGGTACATAATTGCCGCCGGAATAAAAATAATTTCCACTTGAATCTGTTACCGTGCCATTGGCGGTGGTGCCTGTAAGTGTAGTATCGCAAACAGTCCATGTAGAAACGGAATCTGTATTATTACTATTGCCATAAAACAGTTCCATTTTTTGAGTGGAAGACCCGCTTTGGCCAAAGCCGATACCATACTTATTTGCATAAACTTCTACACCGTTCATGGTAGCGAAAATTTTAACCTGCCCGGCGCTTTGTATGGCTGTTCCGTTTGCTACAGTTGTGGTGCGGTTAGCGATCATATCGCCGATCTTGTACATCTCTGTGAGTTGCAGGTATACGGTGCCGCTGGTGATGATAGTGCCGCCTGCGTCTTTGAAAGAATTGGTGTAAAAGTGCAGCATAGTGCCGCTGGTGCCATAGACTATGGTATCCCTGCCGGCAGTGACGCTGAAGTTTTGCGGTACGGTGCGCAGACCTGAGAAGAGCTGATTGAAGGATTGAGATGCGCCTGAAGTGCTTTTAGTTTTTTTGCAGGAGAACACTGTGATCAAGGCAATGATGCCGATAAGGGTAAGGGAAAGAAGTGCTTTTTTCATTGTAGTTTGTTTTTTGATTGTTAGTTTTTTAGAGGGCTGCTATCCTTGCTAATATATCAGATTGGGTATCGGGAGCCATGGCGGCAGTTGCTGTCATGCCGCTTGTTGTTATTCCTGATTGCTCATAATAATAATAGTTGCCATTTTTGTTAGTTATTACTACTAACGCATAATTAAATCCAACTGGTATTTGAGTTCCATCCGAATAATCAGGGCTGAAAGTATTGGACGTATTACTATATCCTGATAGAAGCACCAGATATTTTTGTGTTGGGAAAGAGAGATATACTTCTGTATTTGATTGATTATAGCTTGTATCAGGTACTATAACACTAACATTTGTAACTTGAGATGCTCCGCGGGAAATACAATCGCAATTGACGTAATGAAAACCTGTACAGGAGTCGAAAATATAAAATGGTTGATTATGTAGCCAATATGCATATGTTGTATCTACAGATGTACCTGTTGCTGAAGTCCCAGGGGTTGTGTTATTCCCTTGAGTCCATGTAGTTACAGAATCTGGATTTGCATTATTCCCATAATATAATTGCATTGGAGTTGTAGAAGCACTTGATTGTGGAAATCCAATACCATACTTGTTTGCATATACTGTTTGTCCATTCATTGTTGCCATAATATTTATTTCACCTCCGCTTGTAAGTAACGTATCATGTGCAGTAGTAGTAGTGCGGTTTGCGATAAAATCCGCAGGTTTATACATTTCTACTAATTGCAAGTATATAGTGCCGGCAGTGATGATATTGCCATTTGCGTCTTTAAAGGAATTAGTATAAAAATGTAGCATAGTATTATTTGCGCCCATCACTATCGTATCCCTGCCAGCTGTGACGCTAAAATTTTGAGGGGTGGGGCGAAGGCCTGAAAATAGCTGGTTCAGGCTTTGTTTAGTGCCTGAAGTGCTTTTAGTTTTTTTGCAGGACAACACTGTGATCAAGGCAATGATGCCGATAAGGGTAAGGGAAAGAAGTGCTTTTTTCATTGAATATGGCTTTGCTTTCTATAGTAGACGTGTAAATTGAGGAAAAGGTTAGTAAATATTGGTTATTATGTACTTGATAACCAATGCTTAACCAATCTGTTGTACTTATGCAGCTGTAACAATGTTCCTGATAGCTTTAAGCTGTATTTTCTTTCCGGCATTCCAGAGGTCATAGTCGCGCTGCATATTTAGCCATAGCTCGGGAGTGGTGTTGAGGGCTTTTGAGAGGCGTAAAGCCATTTCTGCACTAATACCCGAATGGCCATTAATGATGAGTGATATAGTGCGCCTGCCAACGCCTATGATAGCGCTAAATTCTGAAACACCTACACCAAGTGGTTCAAGATACATTTCCTTCAATATTTCGCCGGGGTGTACCGGTGGCATTTCTTTCTTCATGTTTTTTTGTTTTTAATGATAATCTATATAATCAACCAAGTATGCATCTCCATTTTCAAAACGAAAAATCATTCTGTAGTTTCCTGTTACTGTCACAGACCAATATCCTTTTAAATCGCCCTTTAACGGATGTAAGTCTGCACCTGGAAAATTCATGTCTTCTGCCTTGCCGGCGGCATTAAGCAGGGTTAGCATATTCCTGATCTTTCTTACCTGGTTTTGCGGCAGTTTTGTAGCATCATTCTTAGTCCAAAGCAGCTTTAAACCTTTATGGCTGATACTTACTATCATAATACAAATGTAACATGTTATGTTACTTGTTACAAATGTTTTTTCATTTTCAGCCAATTTTATTATTTTTTTTGCTATTCATTTATTTTTCATAACTTGTATTTATCTAACAATTAAACGCTTATGGCTGCGGTGCAACAATCGTTGAGTGAATATGTGTACTCGTTGCTGGAGGATGGCCATGGCAAGGAGGAGATAGAAAAACTGCTGCTGGAAAAAGGCAATGACCCAAAGTTTGTGAAGGAACTGATAAGCGAGGTGGCAAAGCTGCGGCAGTCGAAAAGGATGAGCCAGGGGCTGGGGCTGATATTACTGGGTGCAGTGATCTGCCTCACAAGTTGCGTTATTACACTTACCCAAAGCCTATCGCATGATACGTTTATGTGGGTACTCTATGGGCTTACCAGTGTGGGGATACTTGTAGTGTTTGCGGGGTTTATGCGGGTGTTTTGATGGTGCAAATGGTCTGAATTACATCACTATTTTCATAGCTTTTTTAAGGTCGGCGATATACATATCTGATACAGATAGTGTTTTGTGGGCGGTTTTGAGCTCGTAGGCGGCAAGCTCCTGTATAAAGGGTATCTGCACGGCCTCAGCCCTGTTGATCTGCACAAATGAAGGTTGCAGATAATTGGGTATAATAAAGTTCATCGTTTTGGCCAGTGAGCTTCGGATAAAATAGTCGGTTTGGTCGGGGGCATTAAAGGCGATGGTGTAGTTTTTATCAGACCTCAGGTATACGATGTTTGTCCAGTTGAGTTTTTTATATTTTGCGCCCTGCTTTACGAAGAAGATATCATTATCTGGCAATGCAGGTGTGTATGCGGGTGAAATACGCTCGTTGAAATTATTGATGGCACTTTGTATAGTGGCTATCAATGATGCCTGGTGCACGGGCTTTGTGAGATATGCCGATGGGCCCGCGCTTACTGCTGCGGCAAGGATCTCCGGCTCTGTGCTGGAGGTGATAAAAATGAATGGCTTTTTATAAATGTGGCTGATCATTTTGCCTATCTCTATTCCACTGCTTTTTTTGTTGAGGTGTATGTCTTGCAGCACTATATCGTAATCGGCGGTATTGAGCATAGTGATTGCCGCCTCGAAATTATCGGCAATGCCTGCAATGGTGTACCCAAAATCATTAAGAATATTGGCCAGGGTCTTTGACCACATTTTTTCATCTTCTACAATAAGCACTTTTATCTCTTCTGTCATAGGTTGTTACTGATAGCTGCCACCTGAAAAATAGTTTAAAACCAGTTTTTTGGGTTTTGTACACCTAAAAACCCATTTTGTCATCAAAGCTAAATAAATAAGCGCGAGGTGGTGTAAAATTGCATTGTAATTGTTGATCGAAACAAATAAACAAACAAAATCACTCATCATTTAAAAAACAACACATATGAAACGCTTAATTACTTATTGCATGTTTTCGGCCCTTACAGTTTTCGCAACAAATAATGCAATGGCAACTGCCGTTAACATTAAAGGAACTGACGTCGGTACAAATAATGAAAAATCTAATGTAACTGTCAGCATATTTGCTGATGACCTGTCGACCTATGCGGCGCCTACTTACGATATATACACTAATAATATATTTGCTGATGATGTGTTTACTGATGATGTAGCAACGAATGATGTGCTGATAGCGAACTTAATTACACCAAATGGAGCAAATGCCAATGTATTGCAACAGGGCATTTCTAAAATAGAATTAAGCAGTGAGGCTCAAAACGGCAAGCTTAGTATAAAGACAGAGGGTGAAGTGAAGCTATATTACTATACAGACTCACATACAGATAAGGACGGGAATATCATAAACGGCGGTACCAACACACTTTATGTGAAAAAAATAGTTTCTCCGGGTGTGTATTTGTGCCGGTATGAAGGAGCAGATGGCAGCACCAAAGATGTGAAGGTGGTGTGCAAACTGTAATGCAGGAAGGAGCTAATAATCCAGATATAGAAATAATTAAACGAATAATATCCCTGATGATTTACCCCTGATAATAAATGGTTACTAAGAGAAACAAAATAATAAGGGCCGGCAAAATTGCCGGCTCTTGTTATTTTATTAATTCCGTAAGGTAAAGCGGATGAAGTGCATAGTATATCGGGATATACATATATCTTTGGACAAATATTATAACCAACTTTTGGGCAAAAAGTTGCAGTAGATTATGGGTGCATCTGTATTTTCATTTGGAACAGAACAGTTTAACCGGATATTTCCGTTCTATTTAGTTGTGAACAGCGGATCTGAGATCACCTCATTTGGCACATCTATTGCGCGGATGCATCCGATAAGACCCAATGACCGGTTTTCGAGTGTTTTCAATATAAAACTTCCGAAGATCAGTGTAAACGGTTTTGATTCGTTAAAAGGGCTGGCGGGCAAGGTAGTGGTGCTGAACTTTATAGGTTCAGAAACCAATAGCCTCCGCGGGCAGTTTGAATACCTGGAGGAGCAAAACCAAATACTTTTCATAGGCACGCCATGTATACAATCTATTGACGAAATAAAATCGAAGCATCTTTCTATAAGTGACTTTGCGCGGCACGACCCGTTAATAGACAGGTTGCTGGCACCTGATACCGTGCAACAAAAGCAACTGGAGCAGCAACTGAAGATCAATGAAAAGCGATACCGCGACCTGTTTAACTACAGCCAGGCATTTATTTTTACCCACGACCTGAATGGTAAGCTGCTATCTGTAAACCCGGCAATATGCGAAAAACTGGGGTATACGGCAGAAGAGCTGATAGGCAGGGTGATAACGGATTTTGTGCCGAAAAACGACCTGGTAAATTTTCACTCGGCATATTTGGATACGGTAATTAAGAAGGGTAGTGCGAAAGGGATATTCAGGGTGAATGGGAAGACAGATAAAAAATCATTTCTGCTGTACCAGAATTTTAAAGTGGAGGAAGATAATACGGAGCCTTACATCATAGGGTTTTCACAAGAT